>CALYQJ010000005.1 GCA_945285405.1 uncultured Lactobacillaceae bacterium
AACTTCTGATTCAGATCTGGTGGACAGGGGTTCAAATCCCCTCACCTCCATTATTTATATTTAACTAAATTTAATTCAGTTTTATTAAGAGAATGCTGTAATTACAGCATTCTCTTTTATTTAATTCAGATTACTTTAATTTAGTTGGAATACAAACGGGCTACATTTGGTTTTAAAAATTACTTTTATAATATTTGACTCTTTTTATTTTTAATATTTTTCTAAATGAAAAACTTACTAATCAGAAACAGAGAATTTCAAAATTGCTTTGAGCTAATGATGGAATTTATAGTAAGATATAAAGTTGTTAACTAATAAAGAACAGAAGGAACAACTTAAAAAATGATTATATCTTATAGAGTTTTTGCTTCGGATATGGATGGAACTCTACTAAATGACCAAAAAGAATATAATAAACAGTTATTAAATAAGATTGTTAAATATTTAAATAATCATAAAATGCGATTTGTAGCCGCAACTGGTAATCGTTATCTTCATGTTAAAAATACATTTTCAAATATTGCCGATCAAATAGATTATGTTGCAGAGAACGGTGCAGTTGTTGTCGCAAATAATAAATTTATTTACGAAAATTATTTAAATCGAAATAGTCTTTTAATTTTAATTAAAGAGCTGCTAAGTAACCCTATTTTAGCAGGAGCCCAAATCATTCTATCAGGTCCCAAACAATCGTACATAAATCAAATATCACCTGAGCTGGTTAAACGTGCAAAAAGATTTTATCCTGATTTAATTACGGTACCAAATTTGACTCAAATAGCACAAACGACTCCTATTTATAAAGTAGCTTTAAATTGGCATGAAGCAAGTGACAATCAAAAACAAATAGCCTACTTAAATCAAAAATTTACTAAAATACGTGGTACAAGTTCTGGACGTAAAGGAATTGATATTATATCTAAAGGAATTAGTAAAGCTACAGGACTAGTAAAATTACAAAAACATTATGGTTTACAATTTAAGGATATTATGGCATTTGGTGACAGCGGTAATGATTTAGAAATGATTAATAGTGTAGGATGTGGTGTAGCTGTTAAAAATGCAGACGACCAGATCAAAAAGGTAGCTGATATAGTTCTTAATGAAACAAATAATCAAGATGCCGTACTTGACTCTATCAAAAAAAATTTAATTGCTAATGGAGCTCCATCATCTTATTTTAATTCTAATTGAAATATGAGGTTTGAAAAATGAAAAAACAAATGAATAATGCAGAAAGATTTATTTCTGCAATTGGTACTATAATTATTTTAATCGCTGCACTATTTTTAAAAATGAATATTCCTATTTTAATAATCGGATTCGTAATTGTATTATTTGCCCGACCTATTGCTAAAATATTCGATAATTCTAAATCAAAAAATTCTAGGTAACACTATAAAATACTAAAAAATCAAGTTTTCAAATATTATTTTTAAAAAATTAATTAGGAAAAATACGAACCCCAAACGACGGTGCAAAATTATTTGAAATTTGATCAATCTTTATATATGTCCCTGGGCGTAAAGCATGAATATAGGTGTTGTTACCTAAATACAAGGCAACATGATAACTAGAACCGGATGCACCCCAAAACAAAAGATCTCCTTTTTGTAATTGATTTAATTTTACTTTAACTCCTGAAGATTCTTGAGGAACCGTCCAAGAACCAATATTTTTACCCGTAACTTTTTTAAAGATATATTGCATTAAACCTGAACAATCAAAACTATTAGGACCTTTACCATCCCAAACATAAGGTTTACCAAGCTGCTGCTTTGCTGTAATAATAAGTTGATCAATTACTTGTCCTTTTGTCCGATTATTCAATAATATTCGTGGCCTAGTAGTTGTAATGGGACTCATAACTGAAGAAGGCAACCAACCACCATTACTTAATTCATACCAAATTAGATTACCATTTAAAATGGTAGAAGTTAATTCTACCGAATTACCTCGATTAATTTGGCGAATCTTTGAAGCATGAAAACTACCATTACTATAAACTGGTGAATTTTTGAGTACTTCCATAAAAGCAAAATTAGGATCCCAAATTTTTGCCTGTGTTTTATTTAAGTTTGACTGCTTGATCTTAATATAATCACCTGAAATCCATTGATTTTTTCCTACTTGATACCAACTATTACCATCTTGATCAATGGATTTTTTAAAAAACTTCCAAATACTACCGTGCTTTAATATTTGTCCAGTTATTTTTTTTTGATTGGAATAATCATTCCAAACCATAATCCCATAATTGGGAACATAATTAATCTGGCAAATTCCATTTATAGATACTTCATTAACTATGGGCGTAGCTCCCTGCTCATTTGAAACCCATTGATTTTTCCCAACCTGGTACCAACTAGCTTCACCTACAAGTTTAACTGAAGAATAACGCCAAGCACTACCATCAGCTAATTTTCTTCCAGTTGATTTTTTATTTAAACCATATCCTTCCCAAAGTTCTATTCCGTAACCGGGAACATAATTAATTGTAATTACACCATTAGTAATTTCAGCATTAACATTTTGAGATTGAATTCCAATTACTAATAAAAACAATAAAATAATTATTTTATAAAATCTTTTTTGAATTAAATTTACTTTTTTCATAGTTTTATAATAACCTATTATTGTAACTAATATCCAATAAATTATTTTTACTTAATAATTTATATAATTTTTGTATTGAATTACTGCATAAACGTTTTTAAAAGCCTTAAAATTTTAAATTTATAATCATTGAATCAATCGAACATTTGTTCTATTATTTTTAAAAGCGGAGAAAATTAAATGTACGATTATTCAAATGAACCTCATCACGTAATTTTTATTATCGATTCAAAATCTTTTTACGCAAGTGTTGAAGCAATTGATCACCAAAGAGACCCTTTAAGAGATCCTATAGTTGTAGTTTCAAAGGGGGAAAATATCGGTGGGGGTGGTTTAATTTTAGCCACAAGCCCAATGGCCAAAAAAATGTTTCACCTTAAGTCTAATGTTTCACGACTCAAAGATATTCCTTCAGATCCTAGATTAATTATTTATCCTCCTAGAATGAATCGATATATAAGTAAAAATATAGAAATTAATAATATTTTTCGTCATTATGTGGCTGATAAAAATTTATATCCATATTCTATTGATGAAAGTATTTTAGATTTAACACAATCATGGAACCTTTATGGAAGAACAGTTAATGAAGTAGCACGAAAAATACAGCAGGAAATTAAAGATAAAACAGGGATATATACTAGTGTAGGAATTGGAGATAATCCTACTCTAGCTAAAATTGCTTTAGATATTTACGCTAAAAATAATCCTTCATTTTTGGCAGAAATTCATTATGAAACTGTGAAAACTTACCTTTGGCCAATTAAAAACCTTACTGAAGTTTGGAGTATTGGTAAAAAGACTTCTCAAAAATTAAATTGTTTAGGAATTTACTCAATTAAAGATTTAGCTCATTTTAATCCATATATATTACAAGAAAAGCTCGGAATTTTAGGGTCTCAACTTTATGCTTTATCATGGGGAATTGATCGCTCAATTATCGATCATCATCATGCTCCAAAATCTAAAAGTATTGGTAATTCACAAATTTTACCGCATGACTATACAACTCTAAAAGAACTTAGAATTGTTTTTCGTGAACTTGCAGACCAAGTTGCAAGTCGATTACGTAATCAGGGATACTTAACTAGATGTTTGAGTATTTATTTTAATGATAATTCTCAGTATAGTCATGGAACTTCAAAACAAGTAAATATCAATCCTACAAATAATTCAAAAACCCTAGCTAAAGAAGTAGAAAAATTATTAAGTACCACTTGGCATGGACAAACAGTACGTAAAGTCGCAGTCTATACTACAAAATTAACTAAAAAACATGATTCACAAATTAATCTTTTCATTTCACCTAAAAAGTTCCAAAAAGAATTAAGTTTAGATCAAACTATCGATCAAATTCGTCAAAAGTTTGGTTTTACTAAGCTGATCCATTCAGCATCTTTGAAAAAAGGTGGCACAGCTATTAAACGTGCCGGATTAGTTGGCGGGCATGCTGGAGGCAATTCATATGAATAAATATCCCAATTATAGTGAATCTCAAAGAGATAAATTTTTACATAATTTTGACGATCGTGGAATGATTCGATGGTTTGGATTCTATCTTTCAGATCATAGTGCAGCTTTACATCAAGATGCAAGAATAAGAAATGAACTTTTTTCACAAAAACATCATCAGAAAATGAATTTTTCAGTAATCGCCCATAAAATTTCTTATGCTTTAGTTAAAAACTATAAAATTAAATTAGAAAAAAATACCACCGATTTAATCGATGGCGAATTAATTGATTCTACTCCCATTAAGGGCTATATTACAGGATTTACCGAACATGGTTTAGTAATTAACCAACAAGAAATCAACTTTAATGAAATAAAATCTATTTATATACTTAAAAACTAATTAATTTTAATTGTCCGATATTTTCCAATGATTAATCGGACCATATTTATGACCTACATCAATGGAATCTTCTAAAGCTTGATGTGTTTGCTCATTTGCAATAATAATTGCATCTTTTACTGTTTTACCCAGAGCTAACTGGGCAGTAATTATTGCGGATAAAGTATCACCTGTACCATTGATCCTTTGTGTATTAATGTAGTCATTTTCAAGCCAAAAACTGTCCCCATCCATCAATAAAACGAAATCTTTAACAGTTTTCTGCGAGCTATCAAAATTGTGAGATCCCTTAATAATTATGTTCTTTGCACCTAACTTTTGTAATTGTACTGCTGCCTGTTTAACCATCTGATCGCTATTCAAAGTAAGGCCAGTTAGTGCTTCTGCTTCATGAAAATTCGGCGTGACAACAGTAGCTAAAGGAAACAATAATTTCTTAAATGCTTCTATTCCGTCTTTTTCAACTAAAAAAGCTCCATGCTTCGTTACAATTACCGGATCAACAACTAATGGACCAAAATCATATTTTTGATATTCTTGGGCAACTAAGGAAATTAAATCTGTTGATGCTAACATACCCGTTTTTGATGCTCTAATTTTAAAATCAGCACCTAAATTTTTAAATTCTTGTTTAATGAAATCCTTAGGCAAAGTAAAACTATCAAAAATTCCATAAGAATTTCCCGCTACAGCTGCAGTTAAAATAACTGTACCATATACTTTTTGCTGAAAAAAAGAATGTAAATCAGCTTCAATACCAGCTGAACCATCTGAATCAGATCCAGCAATCGTCAATGCTTGAGGAAATTTATTAGTCATTCGTAACTCCTATATTTAAAAAGACCCGATCATAATCCATCAACCAAGTCAAACCTATCGATTTATCGCCTAAATGAGTTCCAACAACTGGGCCAAAAAAACTAATTTCATAAGTAGATAAATTAGGAAATTTAACTTTTAATTCACTGAGCCACCGTTGAGCTTCCTCTTCGTTATCTCCCTGAATTATCATTAATTTAATGGGATAATTGACTTTACTTATATCACGATTAAATAATTCTTCAATCCGACTATAAGCTCTTTTCAACGATCTTACTTTTTCAAAGGCAACTATTTCATGAGTATTATCATCAAAAGTTAATAAAGGTTTAATTTTTAAAATATTTCCAATAAAGGCACTAGCATTCGAAAGGCGCCCTCCCTTAACCAAATTTTGTAAATCATTAACTATAAAATACTCACCAATAGAATTTCGAATCTTTTTTAAATTTTCAATTATTTTTTCAGGATCTGCATGATTGCCATCAAGTGCAATTTGTTTAGCCGCATAAAGAACCAAATGTCCCATTAAACGAACAGTTATCAGAGAATCAAAAACGTAAACTTTTGGACCCTTAAAAGTTTTTAACTCTGATTTTAAATTAGAAACAAAACCAGAAATTGTTGAACCTATATGAATACTAATAATCGCATCACAACCTTCTGATGCTAATTCCCGATAGCATTTTATAGTATCAGCAATACTAGGTTGAGAAGTTTTGGGTAATTTTTTACTTACCCTCAGCTTAGCATAAAAATCTTTAGTTGAAATGTTAACACCTTCAAGATAACTCTTACCACCAATTTCTACAGGTACAGGAATTACCTTAATATGATATTTCTCAATCTCTTCAGGAAATAAAGTAGCACTACTATCAGTTACTAAACCTATTTTCATATAAATACTCCTTCAAAACTCTATTTATTATACAAGATTTAAAAAACCATACCAAACTATCAAAAAAAAAATTAAAATAGGAATTACGTTTTATTTAAAATTAAAGAAAGGAACGCTTTATGAGTTTTGACGGAATTTTAATGCATGGCTTAATTAAAGAAGTTAATTCATTAATTAGTGGCGGTCGCATTACTAAAATTCAAATGCCCTCTACATTTGAAATTATTTTTACAGTTCGAAATCAAAGAAAAAATTTTAATTTAGAACTATCAATACATCCACAATATCAACGCCTTAATCTTACTAGTAAATCTATTCAATCACCAAGTCACCCTTATCCTTTTACTATGATTTTACGAAAATATCTTCAAGGAGCTCAAATTAGAAGCATTAAGCAATTTAAAAATGATCGTATCATTCTAATCCAATTAAGCAATATTAATGATTTGGGCGATAGAATTGAATATTTAATTAGTGCAGAAATGTTAGGAAGGCAAGCTAATGTTATAATTATAAATCAAAAAAGCAAAAAAATTATCGATTCCTTAAAACATGAAAATATAGATAAAGAAGGGAAACGTGTAATTTTACCGAATTTATCTTATGAATTACCAAAAGCACAACAGGAGCTCAATCCATTTGATTTTGGAGATATTGATAAATCAAAATCTAAACTAACTTTTCCTTTACCTACAGAAAAAAACATTAAGGAATTTTTAAATTATTTTCAAGGATTAGGGAAAGATACAAAAAAAGAATTAACTAATCGTATGCTAAATAACAATCCAGCTGAAGCTTGGAAAACTTTTTTTGATCAAGTTAATCATCCTACACCAACTATTTACTATGATGATCAAAAACAGCCAATTAATTTCACTGCAATACCTTATAAAACCATTTGTTATAATTCTACACAACTTAATTCTTTTTCAGAATTACTTGAAAAGTATTTTCATGAAAAATCAACTTTTTCTCGTAACAAACAGGCAGCACAAAAAATTCTTACTCATATAAACAGCCTTTTAAAAAAAGATCAACGAAAGTTGAAAAATTTATCAAATGATTTAATAAAAGCTGAAAAAGCTGATGAATTTCGAATTAAAGGAGATTTAATCACTATTCATCTCCACGAAATTAAATCTAAAAAAAATAAAGTAACTTTCGATAATTATTATCAACCTGGGGAAAAAATCACAATTAAACTAGATCCTGAAATATCTCCGTCACAGAATGCACAGAAATACTATAAAAAGTACCATAAATTACAAAATTCACGTAAATATATTAAACAGCAAATTGAAGCAACACGAACAGAAATTAGTTATTTTGAAACAATTATTACTCAAATTAATTTTGCTGATTACAGCATAATTTCGGAAATTAAACAAGAATTAATTAAAGAAAAATATTTAAAATTACCAAATAAAGGTGGCAAAAATACAAAAAATGTTCGTACCATAAAAAGTAGACCACTCACTTTTAAAGCCAAAGACGGTACTCAAATACTTGTTGGGCGTAATAACTCCCAAAATGATCATTTAAGTTTACACGATGCACAAAAATCTGATTATTGGCTCCATACAAAAAATATTCCCGGATCCCACGTAATCATTAAAAATTCTAATCCTAGTGAAGAAACTTTAATAGAGGCTGCAATGATTGCGGCTTATTATTCTAAATCTCGCCATTCTGCTCAAGTACCGGTAGATTATGTCCCTGTTAAAAAGCTTAAAAAACCAAAGGGAAGTAAACCTGGTTTTGTAACCTTTACCGGCCAAAAAACACTTTTTGTTACTCCCAATGAAACTTTAATTGATCATTTAAAAAGCTAATTTAGCATTAACAAATACTTTTAAGCTTTCCTGTAAAACAATTGGATCAGCAAAATAAAAAGCATGAGATAAAGATAAGCTCATTTTTAAATTTTTAACTTTTCCTTCTGAAGATAAATTAAATGTATAAGAAACTGCAGGTGCTTTTTGTAAATCAATTTGATCAATAAATTGCGACAAATCACCAGTGGATTGCTTCTTATTACCATAATTAATAACTAATGGTGAATAAATAATTTGTGTCCCACTTTGTACCGTGCCAAATTCATATGATTCACTTTTTATATTATAAAGTTCATTAATTTGCGTCTTCCAAGGACTTAAATTAAGTGGTGCTTGTATCGTTATCAATTGTTTAAAATCAAAGCAATTTAACGAATTATTAATTAAAACTATTTGTTTATTATTCTCTTTTAATAGGTGAATAATTTGTGTTAAATAATTATGATAAATAGCTGGATAAGGATCTATTTTTGTAACATCAAAATTAATTAATATTTGTTCTTTATTGAAATTGAAAGAATGGACTTGGTTAGTATTAACCGGAAAAAATAAGTATGACGGCTCATAATTTGGTTGTTGCAAATTATTTTCACTTAACCAATTTGGTTTTTGAAGCAAATTAGTTACCAACTTTAATATTTGTAAAATACCAGTATCAATTTTAGTAATTTCAGCGATATCTGATAATAAAAAATCTCTTTTAATTGCTTCAATAACAAATATCAACCGAAAAATTCTAATGTTCATCATCTGCCTTACCAAGTAATTATCAGATAATTTAGCTAGGTATTGATCAATTACTTGACGATGGTTGCCACATAATTCTACCAAAGTATTTCTAATACCCAAAGGAAGGTCATTTTCCATCATTATAACTAATGAATTAGCTCGTTTATGCGAAAAAGTTGTAAGGTGCTTAACTGAAAAATTAGCAAATTCATGATAGGGACCTATTACCGTATAAAAATCTAAATCACCCGTTAGTAAATTATGATATTGACGACTAACTTCTAAAATAGTTTTACCGCAAGAAAGATCGACAAGAATATTTGCAAGATCTAGTTGCTTTATTTTGGCAACAATCACACCTGAAGTAGTAAGATCACTATGAATAGAAAGCACTCGACATTGATGATCCTGACTTATGGCAAAACGAATTTGGAATATTGGTCCATTTAATTCTTTCATAATTCTTCGGGCAATCCGGTCAATCATTTCTAATTCACGACTAAGTAAAGTAATTGTAGGATATACAACTAAAGAATGGTCTCGATGAACCCCTACAGGATCAAGTTTTTCATTATGAATTAAAATTTGCACATTTTGATATTTATCTCTAATACCAATTAATTCAATTTCTTTATCACCTGCTACTGATTCTTCAATTTGAAGAATAACATTAGAAGTAAGATTATCTTTAATACTTTGAATTAAATTTTCTAAATTTGAAAATAGCCCCAAAGAACGAGTTTGGGGTTTAATTAAACGTAATCTTGTTGGAAAAGTTAAATCTAATTCAGGAATGTTTAATTTTTGGTTTGGATTTAAAATTTTTACATTTGGAAATTTAACTTGATTATTAGTTAAAAAACGTTCCGTTTCTGAACGATTACTTAAAATTTTTAAAGTAAAATAACTAACACCAATCAATTCAATATTTTTTTTTAATTGAGAAAAAGTATTGAAAAATTGAAAAATAAAAGATTGTACCGTTTTACCACCAATTAAAGTAAAAACATTTTTAATCTTATTTTTGATTAAATAATTATTAAAAGATTCATAATCCAAATCAAAAAAGTTTTGATGTAAAGTGTCACTTTTTTCGACAGTAGTGGACAAATTAATTAAGTATACTTGATTGAATTTTTGGCTTAGTGCCTTTACAATACCATTTAACAATTCATCTTTAATTGAATAATAATTATTATTTTTTTTTAGACTACCAATTAAAACAATTTTTTGTGTCATCTTAGCTACTTTCAGTTTAAATTATCAACAAATTCATCAAGTAAATAATTCCGACCATTACTACCATATTCTATGTCAAAAGAAATTCCAATAATATTATGTTTACGAATTCTAAATGCTTTAATTTCGTGTCCTTTTAAATCTGTAAAAAGAATAAAAGCAGTTTTTTTAAAGCTTTTGCTATAGGGAATCATATAATTTGTACCATCACGTACAATTGAAACCTCACCCGTTGACCGTTCTACAACAAATTGATTTTCATAACGTGAAATTTGATTTTTCAATGAAAGATCTAAATTGAAAGCTTCAGCAATAATGGCTTGTCCGAGCCCAATTCCTAAAATTGAATATTTTCGAGCTAATTCAGAAATTTTAATAACTAAACTATTTAATTCCTTTAGACTACCTGGACCATTTGTAATTACAATCCCAGAAGGATGATAAGAATCAATTGTATTTATTGAAGAATCATAAGGTAAAACTACACAATTTAAACCCACTTCTGTTAGTGAACGATGAAGGCTTGTTTTTAAACCCAAATCAAGTACTACAACCGTCTTTTTATCTCCAGGAATTAAATAGGGCCATTTTGTTGAAACAAAATCTGTTAAATTATTTGGATTAACAAAAGCCCTTAATTGATCGAAAGCATGCTGATCCACATAATCAATAATGGTTCCAACCATTTCTGTCTTATTTTTTAAATGCTCAATTAGCTGATGAACATCTAAATGATATATTCCTGGAATATTTTTTTCTTTAAGAAAGCGATCTAAATTAATTCCTTCAGAACGATCAATCGCCAAAAAATTACTCACAACAAAACCTTTAATGTTAACTTCTAATGACTGTAAATCCTTTGTTTCAATTTCTCGAATTCCAACTAAAGGATCACTGGAAATTACAATTGACCCAAAATTACTAGGAGTTGATAAGGCCTCTGTCACATTATTATTAACTAAATTAAAAACAAGGCGCCCTGTACCAATATTATTGCTGCCAAAGGATTCCCCTTCAAAAGTTGAACCATCATTTAAAATTAAATATTTTTTCATCGTAAATAAACAGAATCTTCGTGATCTAATTCACTTAAATGAACTTCTACAAATTCAGATTTTGATGTAGGAACATTTTTTCCAATATAATTTGCCCCAATTGGTAATTCTCGATGTCCTCGATCAATTAAAACGGCTAACTGAATTGCTTGAGGTCTACCAATTGCCAATACTTGATTAATTGATGACTCCACTAACCAACCCTTAGAAATAACTTTAGTGACCAAAACAATAATCTTATCTTTAATTTCAGGTGATTTTTTTGAAACGTCAGTTAAAGTTAGAACTGGAATAATTACATCTTCTAAATCGTTAATAGCCTGAGCTAAACGATTAGCAATTATATTTCCAGCTTCTTCAATTCCGATAAAAATTAAATGATCTTTATAATTATTATTTTCTTCAACAATCTCTACAGCAATTCTAGTTATCGAACGCTTTAAACTGATTGCATTAATTATTTTTTTCACCTATTTATTTCTCCAAATCATTTAAAATTTTACTAAAATATAGCGGTAACTGAGTTTCAAATTCCATAAACTGATGGCTACGGGGATGAAAAAAACCTAATTTTTTGGCATGTAATAATTGTCCCTGGTGGATTTCAGTTGTATTCCGTGGACCATATAGTGGATCACCCACTAAGGGATGCCCTATATATTTCATATGGACTCTAATTTGATGAGTACGTCCAGTTTCTAATTTACAACTAATTAAAGTATAACCATTAAAACGTTTTTTAACAAAAAAATGAGTTATTGCTTTTTTACCATTAGGCACTACTGCTCGTTTAAATCGATTTCTTGGATCACGGCCTAATGGTGCAGAAATAGTCCCTTCATCTTCTTTAATTTGACCATGAACTAAAGCCAAATATTCTCTTACAGTCTTTTTTTCCTTTAATTGATTACTCAAACTGTGCAAAGCTAATTCACTCTTAGCAACCATCAACAGTCCACTTGTATCTTTATCAATTCGATGTACAATTCCTGGTCGATATTTGTAACCATTTAAAGCTAATTGAGTGTGATAAACTAACCCATTCACTAAAGTACCATGATAATGACCATTTGCTGGATGAACAACCATTCCAGCCGGTTTATTTACAACTAGCAAATCATCATCTTCATATATGATATTTAAGGATATCGCTTCAGGTTCGGCTGTTAAAGGTTTACGATCAACAGATTTTATTTCAATTAAATCCCCTTTTTTAGGTTGCACATTAGCTTTAGTTACAAGATGATTCAAAGTAATATTACCCGAATCAATTAAATTCTTAATTTGACTACGTGATAATGGCAGCTTTTTAGTAAGAATTTTATCTAATCTTCCTGTTTCATCCTTTATTTCAATATATTTAACATCCATTATTGTTTTGCATCCTTACCGCTTTTAAACAAATAAACAACGAAGCATAGGACACCCAAATTAATTGCAATATCGGCTAAATTAAAAATGGGGAAATCAAAAAATTTAATCATTATCATATCAACAACTTGATGATTAATAATGCGATCCAAAAAGTTACCAATAGTACCACCTAAAATTAAAGCTAAACCCCAGTTAAACCAAATATTTTCTATTTTTTTAAAATACAAAAAATATCCTGCAAACGGAATGAAAATAATTGTAACTAAAATAAAAATCCATGTTTTTCCTTCACCAATGCTCCATGCTGCTCCTGAATTCTTAACATTAGTTAGAGAAACAATTCCTTTGATTAATATTTTTTCCTGACCAGGTTTTAAAAATTTTACAACCATATATTTTAAAAGCTGATCAAAAAATAAGATCAGCCCTATAATTAAAGTTTTTATTTTATTGTTCATTAAACTGGACCTAAAATAGTTCCTTCATCATCCAAATCAATTGCTAATGCCTGAGGAAGATTAGGCAATCCGGGCATAGTTAAAATTTTACCTGTATACACAACTATAAAGCCCGCACCTAATTTAGGTTTAATATCTCTAATATGCAAAGTAAAATTACGTGGAGCTCCTAAAATTTGAGGATCATCCGTAAAAGACTGAGGAGTCTTAGCAATACAGATTGGAAGGTTATCCCAACGATGAATCTTTAAATCTTGAATCGATTTTTCAGCTTGTGCACTATATACTACTTTACTAGCATGATAAACTTTTGTTGCAACTTTATTAATTTTAGTTTTTAAATCATCACTCATTTGATAAAATGGTTGAACTTTAACTGCTTTTTGTTCCAATGCTTGATGAACAAGTTCAGCTAATTGAAAACCCCCTTCTGACCCTTTTTCAAAAGTCTGGCAAAATGCCCAAGAAAAACCGTCCTCATTTAGTAATTTCGTTAAAGTATCTTTTTCTGAAGAAGTGTCACTACTAAATTGATTTATTGCTACTATAACTTTAATTCCAGTGGTCTGCAAATTTTGAATATGCTGCTTTAAATTAGCATATCCTTTTTTAACATCAAGAACATTTTCATCAGAAATTTTTTCCATTGATCCTTGCGTTTGAAATTTTAAAGAACGAATACTTGATACAATTACAATGACTTTAGGCATTATTCCTAATGATTGAGAAACTAAATCAATAAATTTTTCTGCTCCTAAATCAGATCCAAAGCCTGCTTCAGTAATTGCACAATCTCCATAATTTAAAGCTAATTTTGTAGCAAGGATACTATTTGCACCATGGGCTATATTTGCAAAAGGTCCTCCATGAACAAAAACAGGATTATGTTCTAAAGTCTGTACCAAATTAGGCTTCAAAGCTTTGGCCATAATTGCTGCTATCGGGCCAGCAAACCCTAGATCAGCTACCTGAACTGGTTTTTGATCATAAGTATAACCTATTAAAATTTTACCAATTCTTTCTTTCAGATCATGATAATCCTTAGATAAGCATAAAATTGCCATCAATTCACTTGCAGCAGTAATTTCAAATTGATCTTCCCTTACCACACCATTAACTTTAGATCCTAAACCAATTACAGTTTGGCGTAAAGCACGATCATTTACATCTAAAATTCTTGTAAAAATAATTGATTTAGGATCTAGATTGTGTCTATTACCTTGATAAATATCATTATCAATTAAAGCAGCTAATGTATTATTAGCAATTTGTAAAGCATGAAAATCACCTGTAAAATGAAGGTCAATTTCATCACGAGGTACAATTTGAGAATATCCTCCACCAGTTGCTCCACCTTTACGTCCCATTACAGGACCCATTGATGGTTCTCTCAAAGCTAAAACGGCTTTATAGCCTTTAGCATTCATTGCGTCTGTTAAACCTATTGAAGTAGTAGTTTTTCCTTCACCAGCAGGTGTAGAATTCATAGCAGTAACAAGAACTAATTTATCATTTTTAATTTCAGTATTCTTTGGTAAATCAACTTTTGCAATATAGTTACCATACGGCTCATAAGCATCACGATTAATGCCAAGTTTTTGACAAATTTCAGAAATTGTTGCTTTTTTTGCTTCTCTAGCCAATTTTAATTCATCCAAATTAAAAATACCTCCCTATTATTTTCTTTCCTCAAAAAACTGCGAAAAAGTCTTAGATTTTTTCATATCTTTAACTTTAATATTTGCATTAACAAACAACTTTTTTAATAAAATTAAATTTTTATGAGTGATATACCAATAGCAAGACTCGTTTGATAACAAGTTAACAACTATGTAGTTGGGATAAAAAATAACGTTTTTAATTTGTGCAAATGGATATTCTTTACTAAACCAATTATACAAATTATAAGTAACTATTTTACCGGTCTTAGGTATAATTTCAATACGATAACGTTTTAATTCAATCATTGACGCAATAACAAAAAAAATGAAAAAAATTACAGTTGGCCAATTCAAATTGGTATATTCTAATTGGAAAATAAAAGCAATAAAAAGTAATATACTAATTAAAGACCAATGAATGATTTGTAATGGTAAACTAGGACGAAAAGAAAATTTAATAATAACACCTGCTTTACTAATTAAATTTAATTAAGCTTATTCTACAATAAAACTATTTTGAAAAAAATTTAAAACTAGGAAAAATAAAAACGTGAATATCTTCATTTATATTTTAATTGCAATAATTTTAATTAACACTACTTTATCAATTTTCGTTGTTTTGAGGACACCTCGAGACATTGCTGCGACATGGGCTTGGCTTTTAGTATTAATCCTTTTACCAGTAATTGGCTTAATTTTATATATGTTCTTTGGTCGTGGAATGTCCAAAAGTAAAATTAATCGTATTCAAAATACTTTTTCTCAAGGAATGAAAAGTGCTCTAAATACTCAACGTCTTGCTATTAATAAACAGCGCCATAAGTTTCCATCTGACATTGAACAAGTTGTAAATTTATTTTTTAATCTTAATTCAGCTCCTGTTTTAACTGCTGAGATTCCTCAAATTTTTACAGAAAGTCAAATTTTTTTCAATAAATTATTTCAACTTATCAATGATGCCCAGAAAACTATTTATATTGAATTTTATACTATTTTTAACGATAAAATTGGCAAACAATTTCGCGATCTTTTAATAAAGAAAGCAAAAGAGGGAGTTAAAGTTTACATAATTTATGATAGTTGGGGATCAATGGGAGTTCTACCACATTTTTGGCAACCATTACGTAATGTTGGCGGACATGTCGAACTATTTTTTTCATCGCGCTATATTATTGCTGACTTTCGGCTTAATTACCGAGACCATCGAAAAATTGTTGTTATTGATGGTAAATATGGTTTAATTGGTGGATACAATATCGGTGATCAATATTTAGGGAGAAAGAAAAAATTTGGTAATTGGCGTGATACACATATCTTAGTAGAGGGAGAAGCAGTTAGAGCTCTTACTGTAAGATTTATTATGGATTACAATGCCACGGTTGACCAAAAAGTATGGTTGGATTATCCGCAGATGATTTCAGTTAACGAATTAGCGAATCCTATTAGCAAAAGTAATACTTATCTTCAATTAGTATCAAGTGGACCTGATGAGCGGATTGATCAAATCGAAATGGGGTTAATTAAAGTTATATCAACCGCTAAAAAAAGAGTTTGGTTACAAACACCATATTTAGTTCCTAGTGATAGTTTTTCCGATGCTCTAATTAGTGCAGCTCAATCCGGCGTCGATGTACGTATAATGATTCCAAGTTTTCCTGACCACCCTTTTATTTACCGTGCTACTGAATTTTATGCTCGCTATTTTTTTCAATCCGGAATTAAAATTTATATTTATAACAATGGTTTTTTGCATACTAAAACTTCAGTAATTGATCAGATGATTTCCACAGTTGGATCAGCTAATTTAGATATTAGATCTTTTAAATTAAACTTTGAAGCAACTGAATTTATTTATAGTCACGAATTCAATAATAAATTAGCTGACACGTTTTTGGCAGATATTAATTATTCTACGTTACTTAACGATAAAATTTTAAAAAATCAAAGTTGGTGGATACGCTTTAAACAAGATTTTTCGCGATTATTATCTCCGATTCTTTAATTTTTTGCCCAAAACTGAAAATAATCTGTACGAATAGCACCGTTAAATAATTTTCGCTTTTTAGTTGCCTTCATACCATAAAATTCTTCAAAATCCAAATCACTAGTAATGATATATTTACTCCACTTTGTTAATGGGATAAACTTTTTACCGATTTCTTTTGCTATTAAATGAGCTTGTTTAGATTCACCCATACGTTCTCCATATGGTGGATTAATAATAATTACTCCTGATTCATTTGGAATGTTCAAATCACGTAAAGCCAATTGCTTAAAGTGAATTAAATTAAAAATTCCAGCACCATGAGCATTATTTTGACTTATTTCAATCATATTTTGGTTAATATCACTAGCAAAAATGTTTAAATTAACTTTCCTATTAATTACTTCTTTTGCAGCATTTTTTTGATTTTCCAAAAGTTTAGAATTAACATAAGCAAAATGATTAAACAAAAAATCTCTTTTTAATCCTGGGGCAATATTTGCTCCAATTAAAGCTGCTTCAATTGCAATAGTCCCTGATCCCGTCATTGGATCAATTAAGGGCATTTCTGCATTCCAATTAGTAAGCATAATTAAGCTAGCAGCAAGATTTTCTTTTAATGGTGCTGTTCCTTTTTCAATTCGATACCCTCTCTTAAATAAGCTATCGCCTGTAGTATCTAGCCACACTTCTGCTATGTTTTTTTCTAGACGTACATTTATCCGATATTCCGCTCCTGATTCAGGCAAATGACTTTGACGATGATAAATAGTTTGTAATTTCTTAATAATCGCTTTTTTAGAAATTGATTGAATATCTGACAAACTAAAAACTTTTGAAAGTTTACTACGTGCATTAACAATAATTTTACCGTTTATTGGAATTATTTCTTCCCACGAAATTTCATAAATATGATCAAATAACTCTTCAAAAGATAAAACTTTAAAATTTGCTAAAACAATTTGAATACGATCAACACTTCGCAACCAAAGGTTTGTTTTAGCGATATCCTCATAATCACCATTAAAATAGATTCTACCATTATCTACTTTTGGCTGATATCCTAAATTAATCAATTCCTTTTTTGAGACTGATTCAATTCCACTTGCTACATTTGCTACTAATTTCATTTTTTCCCCTTTTAAGATAAAAAAACCTAGGTTAAAAACCTAGGTACTGAAATGCAAGCTTCTATAAGCCATGTTCTGTTCCAAAAATATTTCAGCGGAATATTTTTTTCGGTAACCATCTGTCTTCGCTTTAACGATATTGACCTAAGTTTGATTCCTCGATCAACATGCCCCTACCGTAGTTTGGGTTGCTCACTCGTGGGGTTTACCCGTTCCACTTATAAATTTCTTTATAACTCGTCTCTGTGGCACTTTATGGAAGCTAACATAGAATATAAAAATTCCTTAGCTAGTCGATCCGCCGTTACATTAATTATGTACCTTGACTTATTAGGTCAAGCACGAACACTATTCGCATTTCAGCGAATGTGAGCATGGACTTTCCTCAGCTAGCAATATACTAACCGCGATTACCCAAAACTTGCACTAGTTAATTATCATAATATAATTAATCAGAATTATCTAGTTTTAATCCAAAAACTTTTCGCTCTAAATTAGAAATTCGCTTAAGAATATCATAATTAGTAACTGCACTATTTTTATTTAAGCTTCCTGTTTGTTTTGCAACAGTTAATTGTTTACTCAATTCATCAACACGACGAATTAAACGTTGATTTTCTTGAGTTAGATGATCAACTTGTTGAATATAATTTTCATAATCTTTAATTATTTCATCAAGAAATTCATTTACTTGATCTTTATCAAATCCTCGTAGTCTGGTATCAAAATTCTTATCTGCAATTTCTCGAGGATTTAATTTAATTGACAATTCATCATCGACTTCTGAACGATGTTGATTTACTTCTTCCATATGATCCAACATGTTACCTCTATTTTATTCAATCTAATAAAATTATATCAAAGCTAATAAGTATTGTTAATCAATCTTTAACTTGATTAATTTTTTAAAAGAACATTGATTCTATCTTCGACTAACAAACTATTTTTTAAATTTATTTGATCTTAAAAAATTTATTTCTAAAAAATGACTTACTTTAGAATCTGTCATAGAATTTTTTCTAAAAAAAAAGCAATCATAACATTGCTTTTTGCTAAATGTTTGAATTAGTTTTTAATGGAGAATATCGGACTTGAACCGACGGCCTCTTACATGCGAAGCAAGCGCTCTCCCAACTGAGCTAATTCCCCATAGCAAACTTAATTATACACTTGAGTTAAAGTTTTGTGAATTAAAAAGAGAAATTTGTTTTGTCCTACTTAACTTTTCATACCAAGTCCGGTGGCCTTTTTTTAACAACAAAAGAATATCGCCAATGAAAAAAATTAAAGGCAAAAGTATAATTAAAATTAAAGCTATGTAATCTGAAAGTTCAGATGTTTTAGCCCGTGATAATTGAAATAATAACCAATTTAAAAAATATATGTTGCAAATAATGATTCCATATCCTATAAAATTACGCAGAACTATTTGCCACCATGCCGCTTTTCCCGTTCTTAAAATACTTCCATATTGAAGTTTTACTACTTTCATTCCTAAAGTTGAACCACCAAGTAAACATGGCATTACAACAAAAGTAAGAATCAATATCAAAATATTTTTCATACTAAAAGAAAGAAAATTTTTAAATAAAAATTGAAATAATGATACTAATAAAGCAGTTATTACTAAATCAATAAAAAATGCTAATATACGTCTACCTAAAGATATATTGTCGGAACGTTCAGCAGATTTTTCATTTACCTGAGATAAATCAGGTAATAATTTTTGAAAAATAGGTGCAATTGCATAACCAATGATTCCGCCTAAAGTATTTAAGATAAGATCATCTACATCAAACAATCGATAAGGACGTTGATATAAACCATACAAAGCACTCAATTGAGTTAATTCAAAAAAAAGTGATAAACAAAAACTAGCTATTAATGTAGTTTTTAGCTTTACTTGAAAGTAATAATGTAGGAAAAAGCCAAATGGAATAGTTAAAGCCAGATTAAATAATGGTTGAATAAACGTTCCATCTTTTATACCTTCCTTCCATGCATAAACGCCTTGAGTAACCATAGGATTTGATCTAACAAATTCTTTAATAATCATCAATGGATCTAAATTATATTTAGGATAGTGCTCGGCTGCCAAATGAGCAACTTCTTCCTTAGAAGGTAATGGTAAAATTATTAAAAAATAAGCCGAAATCAAATAAAAAACAAAAGCAAATGTAACTATAAAGCGCCATGGAGAAATTGCTCCATATTTACGGTATTGCCAAATCAGAAAGGGAATTAAAAAAATAATTAATGCTATTGGAAATACCAATATTGCTGTTTTAATTGATATTATGTATGTCATATAAAGATAATATCACAACAAAAAAATATGTTCAATTATATAGAATATTACTTTTTTAAAAGTCCAATTATCTAATTAACTGGATTCGGAAGCAGCTTTTTTAGGTAAAATTAAATTTAAAATAATGGCCAACAACGTTGAAAGTGCGACTCCTGTAAAAACAATCCCATGGCCTAAGTCTAATTGAAAATTACCGATTCCTGTTACTAGTACTGGTGCAGCAATCATTATGTTTCGTTTTTTCCCAAAATCAACTTTGTTATCAACAATGATTTGCAAACCAGTTACAGCTATAACGCCATATAATATGAACCCTATTCCACCAATTACTGCTCCCGGAATTGATTGAATTAATGCACTTAACTTTCCAACAAAACTAAAAATAATAGCAAAGAAAGCAGCACCACCAATTACCCAAACTGAATAAACTCTATTTAATTGCATAACCCCAATGTTTTCACCGTAACTGGTTACCGACGGACCACCAATTAAACTCGCAGCTATCGATGCCATACCATCACCAGTTAAAGTTTTAGCTAATCCAGGATCTTTAAAAAAATTACGCTCCGTAATTTTATTTAAAACCATAATATGACCTAAATGTTCTGAAATAGTGACAAATGCTAATGGAGCCATGCTAATAATTGCACTCAGATAAAGATGCTTACTCTCAAAAATACTATTAAATTTTGGCAAAGTAAACCATTTAGCATTTGCTACTGGTGTTAGATCGACGATACCAAAAAGAATTGCAAAAATATATCCAGTAATAATTCCTAATAAAATCGAAATTAATCCCCAAAATCCTTTTAAAAACATATTATATCCAATCGTAAAAAGTAATGTTAATAAAGCAACTAAAAATATTTTAATATCAAATTTTCCAGTAGCTACACCTCCTACTCGAGTAGCATTTAAAGCAGCAGATCCAGCTAAACTCAATCCTATTACAATAGAAACTGGTCCGACTACTTCTGGTGGAAAAATTAAATCTATCCAATGCGTACCAACTTTTGCGACAATTAAAGCAACTACTAAATAAACAAGACCAACACTAAAAATACCTTGTGCTACCGCCGGATATCCAAAAGATTTCATTAAACTCGCCATAGGAATTACAAATGCAAAACTTGATCCCATATAAGCTGGAATTTTTCCATGTGTAATTAAAATATGTAATAATGTTCCAACACCTGATGAAATTAATGCAACGCTAGGATTTAATCCAACTAACAAAGGCACTAAAACAGTAGATCCGAACATACTAAACATATGCTGTAATGATAAACCAATCCAAGTTCCCAATGGAGGCCGTTCATTTATATCGTAAATTGCATTGCCATTTTTTAACATTCTTGCTTCTCTCCTATAATTATTATTTTAAACAAAAAAAAACTCCTCAACTGAGAAGTAAAATCAAAATAATTAAAAGATTCAAGAAAGGAAACACCAGCCCACTTGTTATAACATGAAGCTATCGTTAATATATTTCTTTTTATCTCCTGATTATCTTTCACTATTTTGTATTCCTTTTAGATTTTAAAAAATCATACCGATTTTTTAAAACAATTGCAATGTTTTTGAAGATATTTTTCTTTTTGAAGACGATTTAATTTTTTGAATTTTATTTCAAAAGATAATGCGGAACCTTTATCAGGAAAAATCTCATAATAAATTAAAGATACAGGCAGATGTGACCTTGTATATTTTGCTCCTTTTCCTAAATTATGTGTTTTTATTCGATGATTTAAATTATTAGTTGTACCCGCATAAAAAGCTCCATTACTACAAAGCAATACATAAAAAAAATATTTTTCAATTTTAACCATTAATAATTTCACTTAACTCCGAAGTATAGACTCCCTTTTTTTTATAAATATATAACGGAGGTTCAATTTTTATACCATCGCTACTTTTACCTTTGATTGCTTCTATAAAGACCATTTTTGCGTTTGTATTTCGAAAAGAATGAATAAATTTTAAACGATTGATTCCTAAATTATACTGTGAAAATCCAGCTAAAATTTCAGTCAGACGCTCAGGACGATGAACAAAATAAGCTCTACCACCACTTTTTAACAACAAATTTGTTATCTTTAAAATTTGCAATAAATTAGTTTGAACCTCATGCCGAGCAATAGCAAAGGCAGATTTAGGATTACGAATAGAATGAGGTAAAATTTTAAAGTAAGGTGGATTACAGCATAGTACATCAACTGAGTCATGAGCCATATATTTTAAAGAATCTTTAAGATCAATATTCAAGATTGTAATTTGTTTTTGAGCATGATTCAATTCTCTAGTTCGACGGGCCATGTCAACAAGTTGTTTTTGTAATTCAATTTCAATAATTTTAGCATTAGTTTTTCTTAATAAAAATGTAGCTACAGCTCCATTACCGGATCCTAAATCAACAACTACTTTTGATTGAGGGGAAATCTTTGTATAATAAGCTAGAATAATTGCATCCAAAGAAAAAGAAAAAACATCTTTACTTTGAATAATTGGCAAACTTTGATTAAAGATATAATCGATTCTTTCATTATTTTTTAAATTCATTTTATTCTTAAACCGAATCAGATAGGAGATTTCAAATGTTTTATACTTTTATGCGATATTTAGTAGCATTTATTGTTTGGTTAATTAATGGAAAAATTAAAATTCAAAACAAAGATATAATTAAGAAAAAAAATTATATCTTTGTTGGGCCGCATAGAACATGGTGGGAACCGATAATTGTAGCATTAGCAGCCTGGCCAATTCGGTTTTCATTCATGGCAAAAAAGGAGCTTTTTCATAATTTTATTTTACGTTTTATCTTGACTCATGTTAATGCATTCCCCGTAGATCGTAAAAATCCCAAACCTTCAGCCATTAAAATTCCTGTAAAATATTTAAAATCAGGTAAATTATCATTATTAATATACCCTTCTGGAACTCGCCATTCAGCTGCAATGAAAGGAGGAGTTGCATTAATTGATAGATTGACGCATTCAGAAATTATTCCTGTTGTCTATCAAGGACCCATAAAATTTTCAGGAGTTTTAAAAAGGCAAAAAATGACCATACGTTTTGGAGAACCTTTATCCGTTGATTATTCAATTAAAAATTTAGATAAATTTACATCAGACCTTGATCAAAAAATGACTTTAAGTTTTGCAAAACTAGATTACGAAATTAATCCCAATTTTAAATATACTCCCAATTCAAAAAAATTAGCTCAGGAAAAAGCAAAAAACCAACTTTAAATTTATAAATACGAAAATTTAATTATGCAATTCCTAAAGCAATTTTAGCATAACGAGATAAACGATCCATTGACCAAGGAGGATCAAAAGTTAATTCTATTTCAACATTTTTAACTTCCGATACATTCTTTAATTCAGTTTCAATCATATTTTGTAATTCTTGGCTTAAGGGACAACCAACAACAGTTAATGTCATTAAGATTTTACAAGTTCCTGCATCATCCAAATCAACTTGATAAACTAACCCCAAGTTAATAATATCAATACCTAGTTCTGGATCAATTACATTTTCTAAAGCTTCTAAAATTTCCTTTTTAATCTGTTCATCATGATTAACTTCACTCATTAATTTTTAAGTATCACTCCTTAACTTACCACCATCAGCTAAACGATTTGTTGGTAATTCATTAAGAACAATATGGACGTGATCTTTAGGTGCTTGAATATCTCGACTAATAACTTCTGTAATATCTTTTACTAACTTTTTTAATTGTTCCTCTGATCTTCCTTCAATTAGATCAATATGTACTAACGGCATTTTCTTCTCCTTTTAATTATTATTGTTTGCAGTTAAATTAATAATTTGCAAAATAACATCTGCGGCTTTTTCCATTACTTGTAAGGAAATATACTCATAACGACCATGCATATTTTCACCACCAGCAAAAAGATTAGGTGTCGGTAATCCCATAAATGATATCTTTGAGCCATCTGTTCCACCTCTTACTGGTACCTCAATAGGTTTAATACCTAAATTTTTCATTGCTTTTCTTGCTAGATTAATGACCTCAGGATGTTCTTTTAATACTTCAGCCATATTATAATATTGATTAGTAATTTTAACTTTAACTCTTGAATCGCCATACTTTTTATTCAACTGATTAGCAATTTCTTCAACTAATTTTTGACGATTTAAAAGTCCCTGACGATCAAAATCTCTAACAATATAAAACATTTCCGCATGATCAACTGTACCATTAAGTTTAGTCAGATAAAAAAAGCCTTGACGGTCTTTGGTATTTTCAGGAAATTCATCTTGTGGTAAAGATTGGTGAAAATCAATCGCAACTTGTAATGCATTAATCATTTTTTTATAAGCAACACTAGGATGAATTGAATATCCTTGAATTTGAACATTTAAACTAGCCGCATTGAAAGTTTCCCATTCTAATTCGCCTTCTGTACCGCCATCAATAGTGTATGCATAATTTGCCCCAAAATCGTCAACATCAAAGTTATCTGCACCAAAACCAGTTTCTTCATCCGTTCCAAAACCGATGCGAACTTTACCATGTTTAATTTCAGGATGGGCTATTAAATATTCCATTACAGAAACAATTTCAGTAACACCTGCTTTATCATCTGCTCCTAAAAGAGTTGTGCCATCAGTGGTAATCAAAGTATTACCAAAATATTTCTTTAAATTAGGTGAATTTACTATATCCAAACTATATCCACTTTTTCCAAGCGGAATTTTACTTTTCCCATCATAATTTTTAATAATCTGAGGTTGAACATTTTCTGAATTAAAATCAGCAGTATCAACATGCGCAATAAAACCTACAACTGGAACTGTTTTAGAAATATTAGCAGGTAACGTTGCTGTACAATAATTACTTTTGGAATTTATTTTTACCTCTTTTAAACCAATCGTTTTTAATTCCTCAGCCAATTTTTTTAAAAATTGCATTTGACTTGGTGTCGATGGCCTTGTAGAGCTTTCAGAATTTGAACGAGTATTAATTTTAACGTAACGAATAAATCTGTCTAATAAGTTTGTATACTTCATTTGGTCTCCAAGCTAGGAATTTCCATTGCGGACAATTCATTAGATTTAACAATTAAAGTAGGAAACTCTTGTTGAATAATTGGCACCATTTTAAGTGCAAATATTTTTTCAACAACATGCCCTACATCTAACACTGCATAATGAGAAATTTGAGCTTCTAAAAAATCATGATACTTAACATCACCTGTAATAAAAAGATCTGCTCCCGATTCAAACGCAGGTTTAATCCCACTAGCTCCAGCACCACCAATAATTCCAACTTTTTTTATTTGTCTTCCATTATCAAGAAATCTAATCATTTTAATTTTAAGTTTGTCTTTAAAAATCTTGATTAATTCATTTATGCTTTTGTTGGTTTCACCCATTCTTCCGAAATAACTGATTCCATTGATTGTTTTATCTGGACAGATTTTAGTTACGTTTTTTAAATTTAATAATTCTGCTAAAAAATCATTCATCCCTGGTTCTCCATCATCAAAATTTGTATGAATACTAAAAACATTAATATTATGTTTGATTAATTCAGCATTCATTTGACTACGAGGATGACTTAAATCTATCGTTTTAATTGGGTGAAAGATCAATGGATGATGACTAATAATAGTGTCAATATTACCAGCGATTGCTGTTTGCACTAATTGGGGAGTAACATCTAGAGTTGTTAAAATTTTTTTAACTTCTTGATCAGGATTACCGATTTGTAAACCGGGGTGATCCCATGTTGTTGCATTTTCTAAAGGATATTTTTTTGTAAGAAATTTAATGATATCTGAAAGAAAAATTTTTTTCATAAATTATCCTCAATTGTTTTTATAATTTGATCTAAATCATTAATTGATGTTATTTGATGTGCTTTTTGACGTTTAGATTTAATATTTTTTAATTTTTTAATTTCTTGAATCCATTTTTTTTTAAAAACAGTACTTTTTTCTTTTCTTAAAATAGGGCCAAGGAGAATATCGGAAGTCGAATATTTTTGTTTATCGTTTTGTAAGTAAGCTACGATAAATTCATAAAAATGATTTTGTTCCTCAATTATTTTCTCTTCAGTAATTAGAAAATTATGCTCAAATAACCATTTTCTAAGTTGATTTTCGCTAGTGTTGGGTTCAAAAATATAACAAGCTTTTAAAGGAAGATCCTGAAAATTTTCCATAATTTTTGTAATTAATTTGCCACCCATTCCAGATATAATAACTACATCAAGAGTTTTCAAACCCAAAAGCGGTAATAAACCTGATCCCAAACGAGTTTCTATTTGAGATTGCAAATTATATTTAGCAATATTTGTTTGAGCATTGAAAAGAGGTCCCTCCTTAATATCAGTTGCGTAGATATGCTGTGCTTTTTTAGTTTGAATTAAGTAAATTGGCAAGTAAGCATGATCAGTTCCTACATCAGCTAAGTTAAAAGTATCATTAGGTACTAAATCTGCTAATACCTTTAAACGTTGATCTATATTAATCACTAAAGGAAATCCTTTAACTGTCTAGATCTACTAGGATGTTTTAATTTTCTTAAAGCTTTTGCTTCTATTTGACGAATTCGTTCACGAGTAACTCCAAATACTTTTCCAACTTCTTCAAGCGTTCTGACACGTCCATCATCAAGCCCAAAGCGTAATCGCAAAACATTTTCTTCTCGATCAGTTAATGTATCTAAAACTTGTTCTAATTGTTCTTTCAATAATTCATAAGAAGCATGCTCTTCTGGACTTGTAGCATCATAATCCTCAATAAAATCACCTAAATGAGAATCATCCTCTTCACCAATTGGAGTTTCTAAAGAAACGGGTTCTTGAGCAATTTTTAGAATTTCTCTAATTTTAGAAGTTGGTAGATCCATTTCAGCACCTAATTCTTCTGGTAAAGGGTCACGACCTAAATCTTGTAATAACATTCTTTGAATTCGAATTAATTTATTAATAGTTTCAACCATATGTACTGGAATACGAATCGTTCGAGCTTGATCAGCTATAGCACGCGTAATTGCTTGGCGAATCCACCAAGTAGCATAAGTTGAAAATTTAAAACCTTTAGTATAGTCGAATTTTTCTACAGCTTTCATTAACCCCATATTACCTTCTTGAATTAAATCAAGAAACTGCATACCACGACCAACATATTTTTTTGCAATAGAAACAACTAATCTTAGGTTATCTTCCGCTAAAATTTGTTTTGCTTTTGTATCTCCAGCTTCAATTCTTTTGGCAATTTCAACTTCTTCTTCAGCTTTAAGCAATGGAAACTGTCCAATTTCTTTTAAATACATTCGCACTGGATCGTTAATCTTAACACCGGCCGGAGCTGTTAAATCATCTTTTTTGATTTTAGAATTTTTAAGTGATTTTAAAGCTAAATCAGAAGGTTCCCCTTTTTCATCAGTAACGCTTATTCCTTCATCTTCCAGTCGTCCTATAATTTTTTCAAGTTCATCACTATTATGTTCTTGAGTTAAATCAAGTCGATTTGCTAATTCATCATATGTAATTTCATGAGCTTTTTTATATTTAGTAACTAATTTTTGAAATTCAATTTCTTTTTTATCAACCGCCGGAGCATTAGCAATAATTTTTCCTTTACGTCTATTAGTTTTAGACTGAGGAGACTTTGTTGAATTGGAAATACTAGTATCGATACTACTTTTAGAATTTTCTTTATCTTTTAATAACGTACTTGAAGAATCAGAAACATCATTTTTACGTTTCTTAGCTTTAACAATTGCTGTAGCTGGTATCTTAATTTTATTAGATTTTGTAACCGAATTATTAATAATTCTAGAATTATTCTTTATCTGATCTTTCTTTCGAATCGTCACACCATGTTTATTTGGATTCTTGTTAGAACTTTTTTCTTTTTCAATATCTCTTTTATCTACCATCAAGATACCTCCTGCTGTTTTATCCTGATCAATTTGATTAATTTCTTTACACTTTCATCTAACTGTGACTTTTGACCCAATTTTTGATAAAGATTAACTTTATCTTGCATTTTTTTTATTTTATTATTCAAATCTTCTTTTTTAATTACGGAAATTAACCCAGCTACTTCCTTTTTATCCGTAGTAGTTGGACGATCCAACTCATTTACTTCAGTTGCCAAGCTAACTAAATCCGAAGGTAATATATTTAAAAATTCATAAAAACGAACTTGACCTTGATTATCTTCGTAATACTGTTTAAATAATTCAAAAATAACTTCATAATCTGAATTAGGAAAAGTCCAATGATATTCTTCATCAAGCCAAGAAAACAAATCATTGTTAAAAGCTAAAAACAGCAATTCTCTTTGAGCACGTTCAAAACGATTATCAATTTGTTTTTTTACCGGTGCTAGGTCACTTCTAATCAATCGCTGATTGATATGATTTTCTTTAGCTACTTGTTGATTAAATTGATTTTGAAGATTAATTAAACTAATTCCAGTAATCTGAGATAATTCTTTTAAATAAACTTCCCTTTGAAGTGAATCATTTTTCAAATCACTAAATTTACTAAGAATACGCCTAACAAAGTTTAATAAATCTTGTTCATTTTTTAAATCAATATTTTCTTGATAATAATCTAAACGAAAACGATACTTTGAAATCCGTTCTTTTTGAACTAATTTCTTAAAACTATCCCCACCATACTTCTTTATATATTCATCGGGATCAAGTCCTTCTGGAATTGGTGCTACAAGTACTTCCAAATTTTTTTGCTTACTCAAACTATCAATTGCCTTATCAATTGCTGCTTTTCCTGGTGCATCACCATCATATACTAAAATTAAACGATTAGTAAATTTATTCAAAAGCCTTAATTGTTTTGCGGTAAAACTAGTTCCCATTGAAGCCACTGTATTTTTTAAACCAGCTTGCCATGCACTGATTACATCAAAATACCCTTCCAATAAAACGGCCTCATGAGATTGAACAATCTCTGATTTTGCTCGATTAAGATTATAAAGTAAATTTCCTTTATTAAAAATTTTACTTTGCTTGCTATTTAAATATTTTGGTTCGTTAGCTAAATTAGTATGTAAAGAACGGCCACCAAATCCAACCAAATCACCGTTTTCATCATTAATTGGAATCATCACTCGATCTTTAAAATAATCATAATTTTTAGATTCTGTCGATGTAATTACGTTACTTGCTTTAATCGCATCTGGAGATAAATCTGAAGCTGCTTGTAGAGATTCAGTAAGTAAATTATTATCAGGTGCATAGCCTAATTGAAAAGTTTCCATAGTTTTAGGTAAAATATGTCTTTGTTTTAAATAAGTTAAAGCGACATCTCCAATTTCAGTATGCTCTAAAACGTGATGATAAAAAGCTTGAGAAAAAGTTAAAACTTTTTGAACAGCAACATTAACTGTTTTTACAGAATGATTCTGATAACGATAAGAGTCAAACGGAATTCCTCCAAATTCAGCAACTTTAGCCACCGCATCTACAAAACTAAGATTATCAATCATCATGATAAAATTAAAAACATTTCCACCACGACCACAAGAAAAGCAATGAAAAATTTTTTTTTGCTCATTAACCGATAGAGATGGAGTTTTTTCTGCTTGAAAGGGACATAAGCCAAAATAATTTGCCCCTTGTTTCTTTAAATGAACATATTTACCAATTATATCGACAATGTTTACTCGTTGATGAATATCATCAATTAAATCTTTAGGAATCCTTTGTGACAAGCATTTACCTCAATTTTTATTTAAATAACTAATTTTGTTAAGTCTCCCAAATTAGTTATTAAATTATCTAAAATTGCCATTTGAGTATAGCGATTTTGACGTAATTCAACATTTTTGTCATTAATCATAGTTTTTTCAAAATAATCTACAATTACTGGCACCAATTTTTTTAAATTAAAATATAAAGTCTCAATATTTTTTGATTGATTCCAATCTTTTTCAATTATAGCAGTTTCTTTTGCTAATTTTTTTTCACTTTCGTTAACAAATAAATTTAAATTAACTGACATTTTTTTATAATTAGCTAAATTTTCTTTCTTAAACAAACGTTGAACCCGAGAAAGATTTTGAATAGTAAAAATAAAATCATTGTCGCTTCGATGCTTAGTTAATAAATTTGCTACTTCAAAAATTTGTAATGGATTTAAATCCGAAATACAGTGAGTAGTTTTTATAATATCTGAATCAAATTTTTGATCATACATTTGTTGGTCAACTCGATCTCGAATAAACTCATCAATTTCCAAAAGATGTTTTTGAAATCCCATAGGATGAATTAAATCTTTTTGTTCTTTTTGTAACTCATTAAAAATTCTACTTAAAGAAATATTCCATCGTCGGTCAATCATAATTCTAACAATTCCTGTAGTTTGCCGTCTTAAAGCATATGGATCATTAGAACCTGTTGGAATCTGGTTAATACTAAAAAAAGATATCAAAGTATCAATCTTATCAGCAACTGCTAAAACTGCTCCAACTAAAGTTTGAGGTAATTCACCATTTGCTGACGTCGGTAAATAATGTTCAAAAATCGCTGCAGCAACTTGATCGTTAAACCCAGCTAACCTAGCATAAATCTCTCCCATTACTCCCTGAAGTTCAGAAAATTCTCCAACCATTTGAGTCTGTAAATCAAAATCATAAATTTCACCAGCAGTAGATAAATCATTCAGTTCAGTATTAGTTAAATTTAATTTTTGACCCAAGTTTAGAGCAACATGTTTACTTCGCGCCATCTTATCATAAAGATTTCCTAAATCATCATGAAAACTGACATCTTTTAACTGAGAAACATAATCTTTAATAGGATGTTTTTGATCTTCTTGATAGAAAAAGAGTGCGTCATCCAAACGTGCTTCTAAAACTTTTTCGTTTCCTTTAATAACATTATCTAAATATTCTTTATTTCCATTGCGTACAGAAATAAACTTCGGAAGTAATTTATTATTATCATCAGTAACATAAAAATAACGCTGATTATCCTTCATTGAAGTAACTAAAACAGCATCAGGAATGGCCATATATTTTTTAGAAAAAGAGCCCATAAAAGCAGTTGGATATTCGACAATATTAACTACTTCTTTTAATAAATCTTGATCTATTTGAACATTAAAATGATTTTTAATTGATATTTCTTTAATCTGATCTAAAATCATTTTTTTTCGTTTATCATGATTAGCAATAACAAACTCTTTTTTTAAAGCTAATTCATAATCAGTAGCATTGTTTAAAGATATTTCTTTACCTAAAAAACGATGTCCATAAGTTTTTCGATCTGCTTTTACATCTAAAATTTTAAAAGGAATAACCTGATCATCAAATAAAGATACTATCCAATGAATAGGCCGAATATATTCAAAAGAGTAATTCGCCCAACGCATTTTTGTTTTAAAAGTTAAAGAAGTTAAAATATCTTTAATGCCAGGCAATATTTTTGTTGTATTTTTTCCCGGAACCTCTTTCTTTACATATAAATACTTTTTATTCTTAATTGTTATTGTGGTTAAGTCATCAGGCTTAATTTGATTCTTCTTAGCAAAACCTAAAGCAGCTTTCGTCCAATTTCCAGTCTTATCTTTAGCAATATTTAAAGATGGACCTTTAGCTTCAAATTTTATATTATTCTGTTTATCAGCCAATCCAACTATCAGCAAAGCAAGGCGACGTGGTGTAGAAAATTGTTCAATATGATCATAATTAATTTCATTTTGTTTCAAAAAAAGAGCGGTTTTATTCATAAATTGTTCAATTGCATTATCAATAACGTTAGCTGGGAGATCTTCTAAACCTAATTCTATAAGATAATTGTGATTCATTATTTTTTATCCCCCTTATTTTCAAAAAAATGCTCATCTTTTAAAGGAAAACCCAATTTTTTCCTTTCAGATATAAACACTTTAGCTACTTTATGCGCCATTTTTCGAATTCGTCCCAAATAACCAGCTCTTTCTGTTACAGAAATAACCCCACGAGCATCTAATAAATTAAAAGTGTGCGAACATTTCAAAATAAAATCATAAGCAGGATGAACTAATCCTTCATCCAACAAACGATAAGCCTCATGTTCATATTGCTGAAAAAGACTAAACAACATATTTTCATCACTAACCTCAAAAGAGTATTTTGAATGTTCAAACTCAGGTTCAAAAAAGATGTCCCGATATTTAACACCATCTCCCCATTCCAAGTCATAAACCGAATTAACATTTTGAATGTAAGATGCTAATCTTTCTAAACCGTATGTTATTTCGCTAGATACTAGATCTACTGGAATTGAACCCACAACTTGAAAATAAGTAAATTGGGAAATTTCCATACCGTCTAGCCAAACTTCCCAGCCAACTCCAGCACATCCCATTGAAGGGTTTTCCCAGTTGTCTTCTACAAATCTAATATCATGTTCCAATGGATTTATTTCAAGATATCTTAAACTATCAAGATAATAATTTTGAATATTTTTAGGTGAAGGCTTCATTATTACTTGAAATTGATGATGTTGATAAAGGCGGTTGGGATTTTCACCATAACGACCATCAACTGGTCTCCTTGAAGGTTCCACATAAGCTGCATGCCAAGATTCTGGACCAACTGCTCGTAAAAAAGTATAGGGGCTCATCGTACCGGCTCCTTTTTCTGTATCATATGCTTCCATTAATAGGCAGCCTTTTTTGCTCCAAAATTTTTGAAGCCGCAAAATTATCTCTTGTACCGTGAGATATCGTTGTTGCATCCTAAGTTTCCCCATTTCATTTATCTATTTATATTTTATATTTTACGATGACCGATGTAATTTATCTATGAATGATTTTGTTTTCGGATATATTCCGACATAATTACTATAGATTTGATTACAAATAAAATCTAAAGTTTTCATGTTTTTCGGATCAATTTGCATTTTAGCTATCGACTTAACAGATCCAATTTTTAAAACCTGAATACACCTAACTATTCGTGAAGTTAAATGAAAGCGATAACGATCTTTTTCAAAATGATTCATACAAATCATTCCATCATATTTAAAAGAAAGATCTAGTGGTAAATCACGACGCTGACAAATTTGACAAGAAAAAAAATCTAAATTAACGCCAAAAACATTTAAAAGCTTTAATTCAAAAGCATGTGTCAATGTAGGAGTATCAGCATTATTTTCAATAGCATCAAGACTACACTCTAAAAGTTTAAACCAATTTGCAATTGGTTTAGAATCTTCAAAGGCACTATCATAAAGTGAAAAAATGTACTGAACATAAGCACTTTTTTCAATATCTTGATAAATTTTTTGATATATTTTTTCTGAAATTACCTCATTAATAAACGAAAAAGATTTATCTGATATTTTACCTATGTATTCTCCTATAGTAAATGCTTGTAAACCATAACTTAAACGATTTCTAGTTTTTCTACCACGTTTCAGGAAAAAAGTTTTTTTGCCACAAGTATCGGTTAAAATTTTGATTAAAAGATCATCATCATGAAATTTTTTACGGTAAAAAACAATTCCTTTAAATTTTTCCATTAATTTTTTTCTTTTTTATATCCTAAAGAATTTAAATAAGAACTAGAGTTACGCCACTTTGGTGCTTTTTTAACCCATAATTTTAAATTTACCTTTTCGTCTAACAATTTCTCAATTTGTTTACGTGAACTAATACCAATTTTTTTAATCATTGAACCTTTAGAACCAATGATAATCTTTTTTTGAGAATCACGTTCCACATAAATTGTTGCTTCAATTACTCTTTTACCTTGAGAAAATTGACTCATATCAAGGACTTCTACAGCACTAGCATGTGGTATTTCTTCATTTGTTAATTCTAAAATTGATTTTCGAATCAGTTCCGAAACAAAGAAAAACGTTGGCCTATCTGATAAATCCTCAATATCAAATAATGGCATTCCTTCTGGTAAATATTTAATAATTTCAGGTTCTAATGACGCAAAATTTTGACCTGTAGTAGCTGATAATGGAACCATAGCTTTATATTTCAGATTATTTTTAAAATAGTCAGTAATTTCTAATAAAGTATTGGGATGAATTAGATCAATTTTATTTAAAATTAATATAACTGGAGCCTTTTGCTTATTTAATTTTTCAACAACAAATTGTTCCCCTTTTTTTAAAGCAACACTAGTATCCACTAAATAAAGAATTAAATCTGCATCTTTAAAAGATTGATAAGAATAATCATCCATTTGTTTACTTAATAAATCCTTAGGTTTATGAATCCCAGGAGTGTCTATAAATACAATTTGTAGTTGGTTAGTAGTATATATTCCTTTAATCGCATTACGAGTAGTTTGGGGACGAGATGTTACAATTGATAATTCCGTTCCTAAAAAGCGATCCATTAAAGTTGATTTTCCCGCATTAGGTCGACCAACAATAGAAACAAATCCTGATTTAAACACGACGATCATCCTTTAAATTAAAGCGTACCGGAAATAATTCCTTAAATAAATATTTCCTACTTAATCCATTTAAATTTGCTAAAACCACTTCTGTATTTGCAGAAAAAAATTCAGCCATTACTTGCAAACAAGCACCACAGGGAATAGTAACATCTTTGGTGTCTCCGACGACTACAATTTTTTTAAATTCATGCTCTCCCGCAGTAACCGCAGCAAAAATAGCATTACGCTCTGCACAACTGGTTAATCCAAATGACGTATTTTCAATATTACAACCTGAATAAGTAAAACCACTTTTAGCAATTAAAATTGCCCCAACTGAAAAATGAGAATATGGTGTATATGCTTTTTTTCTAGCTTTAATAGCCTCATCAATTAATGATTCATTCATTTATATCACCTCTAATTTCGTTACTTTATCTTAACAATAATAACCTTAAAATGCTAAAAAAGGTCTACACTTATCGAGCATAAACCATTTCAAATTTAATAATTTGCATTAACATTAATTAGTATCCATTTTTAAAAAAATAATTTTATAAAAGAAATAATTATAACATTAAGAATTAAAACTATAGCTAAAACTAGAACAGCACCTGCTGCCATATCTTTAATTATTTTTACATCTTGGTCAAATTTTGAACCCCATATTTTATCAGAAAGACGCTCAATTACTGTATTAAATATTTCAGCACTAATTAACAAAAACCAGTTCAAATTACAAATAACAATTTCAATTATATTAAATTTTAATATTTTAGCATTAATACACAAAACTACTAAGACAACTAAATCAATTTTTAAATTGCGTTCAGTTTTGAAAGCATAACAAATACCTTTAAATGCAGAAATTAATGAATGCATAAAATTGTGATTCTTAAATTGATTATTTGATGAGCCCATAGCTTTCTAAAATTTCTTCTTGTATTGCCATCATCTTCGATGCATCAGTTTTTTTTATATGATCGTATCCACTTAAATGCAATAGACCATGAACTACAGTATAGCCTAATTCACGTTCTTGACTATGGTTTAATTCTATTGCTCTTTGAAATACAAAATGTGGTGCAATAAATAGATCACCAATATCACGAGGTATTCCTTCTTTTTTAAAGATATCCAACAGCGTTGGATCCTCACCATCTTCAATTGCAAAACTAATTACATCAGTTACTCGATCTTTGTTACGATATTTTTTATTAATTTCATGAATTTTATTATCCGAAATAAAGTTAATTGAAATTTCTGTATCATTATTGTGACCAATTTTTTTACCACCAAGTTCTATTAAATCTTTAACTTCTGGTAAAAATTTTTCAGGTAACAACTTTTCCTCATTATTAATTTCTAAATCCAATCAACGGCCTTCCTTTTCGTAAGCTTCAATAATTTTCGTAACTAATTGATGGCGTACAACATCTTTAGCAGAAAAATTAATAAACCCAATACCTTTAATATCTTTTAAAATCTTTGAAGCTTGCAATAAACCACTTTGAACTCTGGAAGGCAAATCAATTTGAGAAACATCTCCATTTACAATCATTTTTGAACTTAACCCCAAGCGTGTCAAAAACATCTTCATTTGTGAAGAAGTAGTATTTTGGGCCTCATCTAAAATGATAAAAGAATTATTTAAAGTTCTTCCTCTCATATACGCTAAAGGTGCTACTTCAATCACTCCGTGATCGATTAACCGTGCACTCTGATCAGCTCCCAAAATTTCGTCTAAAACATCATAAACAGGTCGTAAATAAGGATCAACTTTTTCTTTTAAATCTCCAGGCAAAAATCCTAAATTTTCACCTGCTTCTACTGCTGGTCTCGTTAAAATTATCCGTTCAACTTGATGACTTTTTAAACTAGCTACAGCCAAAACTACCGCTAGATATGTTTTCCCTGTACCAGCAGGTCCAACTCCAAATGTAATATCATTATCTTTAACCAATTGAACAAACTTTTTTTGAGTTGCGTTTTTAGGCCGAATTGTACCGCCTTTTTTAGAATGGTAAATTGATTGTTGATAGTAATCTTGCTCTATTTTTTGTGAACTCTCTTGTTGAACATTAATTAAATTAACAATATCAGTTTGATCTATTTGAATACCTGAAGCGATCATACGTTCTAATTGTTTAATTATCTCACGCGCTAATGTGGCTTGTTTTTCATTTCCTATAATTTGTAGTTGATTATTAACTAAATTAATTTCAACTGTCAAAGAATCTTCAATTAAATGTAAAAAAGAATCATTAATACCAAAAAGTTGATAAATATCATTAGGATAAGGTAAAAAAAACTCTTTAAAATTTGATCTTTTTGTTGTCAAATATACTCCTTAGATTAAAAAGTTTACTTTAAAGACATAGCTTTCATTTTATCCATTGTTCGATTTAAAGCCCAATCAACAAAATTATTACCGACATTATTACTGTGACCTTTAACCCAAATAAAACTAATCTGAGAAAAGTCCTTTAATAGACTATAAATTTCTTTCCAAAGCCCTTGATTTAAAACAAGTTTACCATTAGACTTACGCCAATTTTTTTTAGCCCAACTATCTAACCAATGTTGATTAATAGCATCAATAATATATTTTGAATCTGAATAAAGGGTAATTGGAAAATGATTACCATGTGACGACTTCAATTTTTGTAAAGCTTTTAATAACCCGGTTAATTCCATTTGATTATTGGTTGCTCCTAATACACCTTTACTAGCATAAAACTTCTTATCATCATAAATAATTAGGTATGCCCATGCAGCTAAATCAGTTGATTTAACTTTTCCTCCTTTAAAGTTGCCAGTATTACGAGTACCACCATCAGTATAAACTGTTATTTTAGGCAAAACTATCCTCTAATATAAAAAAAGACAGTTACTGCTGTCTTCAATATTACTTCTTTTTTCTCTTGCGTGCTGCTTCAGACTTTAACTTACGCTTAACACTTGGTTTTTCATAGAACTCACGTTTTCGATATTCTTGTAACGTTCCACTCTTTGAGACTGCCCTTTTAAAACGTTTTAAAGCATCATCAAGAGATTCGTTCTTTCGAACAACTGTCCTCGTCAAAATTCAAACCCCCCTCCGCTTACTAATTAGTAATAATACTACTAGGAACTTAACACATTGTCAAACTTTGAGTGACAAAATTTGCAATAATTATAAAATTAAAGCTCTTATATATTTTAAAATTCATTCATAATAACAATTACTATAAAATAAAGAAAAAATTTTAAATAAAATAGTTCTTAAGGGTTGAACAAATTAGAGCATTTTCCTAATATAATTAAGTTTAATAAACAATTATTTAATAAGGTTAAGGAATTAATGAATACAAATCTTTCAGAATTTTTTCATCGTTATCAACGCTGGAACAAATTAACTGCTGCTATAACTTATGCAATTTCAGTTACAATAGCGGTCAATATTTTTTGGTCATCAAGTAATCTATATGGTTCAGGAATCACAGGATTTGCTCAATTAATTCAAACAATTACTTATCGATATTTTCATATTAATTTTTTAACAACACCAGTCATGTTACTATTGTTGAATCTTCCTTTACTTTTTATCGCATGGAATAAAATTGGTCATCATTTTACAATTTATACGTTAATTTCTTTAGTTTTATCCACTATTTTTATGCACTATATATCTGGAGAACCTTTAACTAATAACCCAATTATTAATGCTGTATTTGGGGGATTAATCAACGGTACAGGTACTGGATTTGCATTAAGAATGGGAATTTCAACAGGTGGTCTAGATATTATTGGAATTTTAATGCGACGTAAAACCGGAAAAACAGTAGGTACCATTAATATGGTTTTTAACTTTTTTATTTTAGTTGCATCAGCATTAATATTTGGTTGGTCAACTGCTTTTTATAGTGCTATAGGAATTTTTGTGAGTGCTAGAGTAATGGACCTGCTTTATACCAAACAACAGCGAATGCAAGTTCTAATTGTAACAGATAACCCCAAAAAAGTAATCGATAGTATTAAAGTTGGAATGCACCGCGGTGTAACTATTATTGGTGAAGCAAAAGGTGCTTATACACGTAATGAAAAAACTATTTTATTAACAATAATTTCACGGTATGAGCTATATGATTTTCATAAAATTATGCGAGAGACAGATCCTAATTCTTTTGTTAGTATAACTAATGTAGCCAAACTATATGGGAACTTTTACGAAAAAAAAGTTAATTGAATTTATCTGATTTATTGCATTCAAGCAGATTTTTGGTTAAAATATAAAAGTTGTGTCACAGTGGCTCAGCTGGATAGAGCAACGGTCTTCTAAACCGTGGGTCGTGAGTTCGAATCTCACCTGTGACATTGAAAATTAATTCTTTATAATCAAAAAAGCTCAAGATATGAGCTTTTTTTGTATACTATATAACTCAAAATTAAAGAAAAATATTATAAAAAGGCAAAAATAAAAACGTTGAAACTTCAATTTCAACGTTTTTAAAATTTAATCTAAAAACGAATCTTTTTTATACTTATAAATTAAATTAACTAAATTTTATAAAGCATAAATTGTTAAAACTATTTAGGGAGCTTAACTGGACGATCTGGATGAGAAACATCAGAAGTAAAACTAACAGATCTCATTGCAAAAGGAGTAGATACCCAAACTGTTTTTCGAGTTCGCATACCTTTATTAAAATTTTTTTGATTACGATAATCGGTATTTTTATTAGATTTAGAAGAAAATAAATGCCCAAACATAATTAAATTTGACCTCCATTCAAAATAAATAAAAAAATTAAATTTTTATATTTTTATTCTTAGAAAGAATATAAAAATTAGTGCAACACAGCAGATAATTTTATTCAAAAGCTAACCTAAAATACTTCATCGATTTATAGTTCTTTGATTCTTTCCACTAATAATTTTAACATTTTTATTTACTTTTGGGGCACTTTAATTCTAAAAAAAAATTAATTTTTAATTAAGTTTTTATAAAAATTATGAAGCTATTTTTCAACATATTTGCTGATCTAAAATTTAAGATTCTTAAAAACTATAAAAATTTAAACTGAAATTAAATTAAAAAGCAATTAAACTTCATAGTTATTTATTTGCTCAATTCTAGTTATATATCTATTTTTCATTTGTGATATTACTGAATTACGACTTGATTTATTAAAATATGAGGAAGTCCACTCTTCACCATTACGATTAAAATCAAGATGATATAGCCCATTTTTATCCTTTTGAGAATAAACGGTAATATTAATTGATTCTTTACTTTTTTTTCGATTATTAAGGTGTTCTAAATTCATTGTTCCTCCGAAACAGTTTTGCTGTTTAAGATTATTAATCTAATTTTTTTTTACTTTTTCACTACAATAATTGTAAACATTTTTAAAAAATATAAAAGCGTTTGTTAAAAAAATAAATTAAAACATTTGTAATCATTAGTGTATTTTCCGATATACTATAGATAAAAGACTGGAGGAATAACGGTGAAAGAAATAACAATTTATACAGTATCTGATTCAGTTGGAGATACTGCAACCAAATTAACACATGCTGCTTTAGCCCAATATCCGGAATTAAAAGTAAATTATGTAAAATTTCCTTTTATTAATGAAGAAAAGAAAATTACAAGCCTTGTTAATGAAGCAGCTGATAATAAAGCAATAATTGTATTTTCCTTAGGAGTCAATGGACTTGCAAAATACATGAACAACTATTGTAAGGCTCGTCATGTAGTTTGTTTTGATTTAATGAGTCCAATTATTAACTATATTCATGATTTAACTGGATTAAACCCTAAAGGTGAAGCGGGTGCGGTTCATCATTTAAATGAAAATTACTTTAATCGCATTTCAGCTGTAGAATTTGCTGTGCTTTACGATGATGGTAAAGACCCTAAAGGGTTTCTAGAAGCAGATCTAGTTTTGGTTGGAGTATCTCGAACTTCAAAAACACCACTTTCTTTATTTTTAGCTAATCGTAACTTAAAAGTAGCCAACTTTCCCTTAGTAAAAAATGCAACTTTACCACCAGAATTATTTAAAATTAACCCTCAAAAAATTGTTGGATTAACAACCGAACCTGAAGTTTTAATGGAAATTCGTAAAGAACGTTTAATTTCCTACGGATTAAAACCTGAAGCTGCATATTCTGATATAAAAAATGTTAAAAGTGAATTGCAATACGCCAATAATTTATTTAAAAAACTGGGATGTATGGTAATTAATACTGCCCATCGTTCAATTGAAGAAAGCGCAGCACTAATTATGCAACATTTAAATTTAGATGATGAAGGAAATAAAATTAAGACTAAAGGAGAATAGATAGGAATATAAATGAAATATAACGCTTTTGCTAAACCAATTTTCTATAATTCCAAAACTGAATTAAAAAAAATTAACCTATTTTCAAATGACGAAGAATTTTCAGCACAACTAAAATTTTACTTTAATCGTTTAACCTATCCACAAAGTGATTTGAGTAAAATTGCAGTTAATCAAAATCAAACTTTATCTGATTTAATCGTAAGTAAACCGAATCAGTTAACTGCTGAACAGTTCTATACTATAATTTTACAAATTCTAGATTTTCATTTAGGAGTTGATTTTACTTTAAATAAATCCATAGACTTTTTAAATAAAACTAATCAAAATATTCTAAAAGAAAAAAAAGTTTCATTAAATAATTTACCTGATTTTATTTTTAATGCACTTAATCTTCGTGCAGCTAATGGGCTTTCTTTAATTGATAATTTAATAAACGATAATTTTTTAATAAATTTTGAAGAAAAAAGCAGTAATTCAATTTTTTTTGCGGGAAAATCTTTACCAGTTTTTCATAATTTTATAAAAGAAAATTACTATATTGATACCCAAATTGATACAGATGAAGATGGTTATAGTGATCGTGTATTAGTACAAATCACTCGCCCTACATCTTCAAATAAAATACCTGTAATTCTTTGTGCTAATCCTTATTATAAGGGCACAAATGAAATGAATCCCGAATTAAATTCTATTAAAGGAGATTTAAAAGTAAAAGATGTCAAAACAATTAAACTAAATCCAATTAGTGAATATAAAATTGCTCCAAGCAAAGTAGTTAAAAATTCTGATGATAAAAGCTTTTCTTATTCGGCTAATCAAGAATCTCTTGATTTTCCTCTTAATAATTTTTTCTTAGCCCGCGGATTTGCTGTAGCTTACGTTGCAGGATTAGGAACAAGAGGATCTCAGGGTATGAGAACTACTGGTGATCGTGCTGAGACAATAACTTGCTGTAAAACTATTGAATTTTTAAGTGGCAATGAACCTGGTTATATTAATAAAAATAGTAAAAAACAAATAACTTTAAATTGGTGTAACGGTGCAGTTGCTATGACTGGACGTAGTTATTTAGGAACTTTAGCTACAGCAGCAGCAACTCAAAATCCTAAAGGACTTAAAACCATTATTTCTGAATCGGCAATTTCAAATTGGTACAATTATTATCGTGAAAATGGATTAGTGGTTGCTCCTGGTGGTTTTCCAGGTGAAGATGCAGATGTACTGGCTTTAGATACTTATTCTCGTTGGTATGATGGTGCTGAATATTTAAAAACAGCAGAAACATTTAAACAATTGAAAAATAAGATGAAACATGAGCAAGATAGAGTAACGGGAAATTACAATCAATTTTGGCAAAATCGTAATTATTTGTTAGAAGCGGATCAAATAAAAATCGATTGTCTATATGTTCATGGCCTTAATGACTGGAATGTAAAACCTATTAATCTTTATCAGCTCTATCATAAAGCTAAAAATGCCCATTTAAAACTGATTTTACATCAAGGACAACACATCAGTCCTCACAATATTCAATCTCTTGATTACTTAGATATTTGTAATTTTTGGTTAACCAATCATCTTTATAATGTTGATAATAAAATTACTAAAACTTTACCTAATATAATAGTTCAAAATAATCGTAATCCCGACACTTGGAAAGAATCAAAAATTTGGGGTAAAAAGCAAGTAAAATCAATTAAATTGGGGCAAGGTAGTTATACATATTGTGATAATTTAAGTCAAATTTTTGATCATAATTTTAATCATGAATTAAATAATTATGAATCATCTTTTGCCTTAAAAAATCCTATTTTTAAAAGATCTTGTTTTATTTTAGATATCAAACTACAAGAAGCCTTGACAATTAATGGTCAAGCGAAAATTAAAATAAATATTAAAACAAATGCTCAAACTGGTTTACTTAGTGCAGCTCTGTTTGAAATAAATCCAACTAAATTAACAACCACAAGTACTACTCCTGTTGAAAATCGTTTTTTTCAATTAGTACCTAATCAAGAAAGAGTTGCATTACATACTTTTAAAACTAAATCATTCCCATATCGTTTAATTACTTTTGGTCATATCAATCTACAAAATATAGATGGTCCAGCTAAAATTAACCAAGTTAAACCTCAAATACCTCTTGATTTAAATTTAGATTTACAACCTACCATTTATGAACTTGTACCCGATAGTAAATTAAGATTAATTTTATTTGGGAGTGATATGAAATATACAATCCAAGTAAAAACACCACAAGAATATACTTTAAATTTAGACCGTTCCACTTTGTTCTTACCATATTAATATTCACATTTAATTAAAAGGAGAAAAATTACTTTGTAATTTTTCTCCTTTTTTAATCTCAGTATTTATAAAATATACTCGCTTAAATCTCTATCTGAAACTATTTTACCAAGTTTATTTTCTACATATTGATCAGTAATTTCAATTCTACCGGTGTTCATTCCTGGTGATTCAAAAAGAATGTCTTCAAGAACCTTTTCTATTACTGTTGCTAACCTTCTAGCTCCAATATTTTCATTCATTTCGTTTAATTTAGCCGAAATCTGAGCAATTTTATCAATCGCTGAATGACTAAAAGTTAATTCAACACCATCTGTCTTAACTAACTCCTCATACTGCTTAATAATTGCATCGTCTGGATCTATTAAAATATGACGAAAATCAGATTCAGATAGATTATTTAATTCAACTCTAATTGGAAAACGCCCTTGTAACTCAGCAATTAAATCACTAGGTTTATTTTGTTCAAATGCACCTGAAGCGATAAATAAAATATGTTCTGTGTTCACCATTCCATATTTTGTTTTTATCTCTGACCCTTCTACAATTGGTAAAATATCACGTTGCACTCCTTCTCGAGAAACTTGCCCTGAATTACGACTTCCATCACTGGCTATTTTATCAAATTCATCAATAAATATGATTCCAGAATTTTCAGCTAAATTAATTGCCTCAATATTAACATCACTAGAATTAATCAGTTTCTCTGCTGCTTGATCAGTTAATATTTTTCTTGCTTCCTTTACCTTCATCTTTTTTTCAACATAACGCGGAGGAATAATTCTATCTAAAGTTTCTGACATATCAATCCCCATCGATCCCATAGTATCCAGTGAAGGGGTTTGAGACTTTTCTTGAACCGGAATAGTCACCATTTTGTCTTCAAGTTTGCCATTTTTTAATTTTTCGCTTACTTCATTTCGATCTTCAATAAGCTTTTTCTTAGCCGCTGCCTCTTCAGCTTTTTTTTGTTCCGAAGTTTTTTCTGATTTGCCATTATTTTGATTGATATCTTTAGGAAAATTAGGAATAGCTTTTGAAGGATCAATTCCTAAAACATTACCCAACTGATTTACAGCAGTAAGAACTTGATTCATTTCTGAATTAGAAGACTCGGTCTTTTTTTCTGGTACTAAATACTTAACCAATTGGGAATTAGCCATTTTTACTGCTTCATCAAGAATGGCTTTACGTTTATCTTTTTTTACAATATTAACTGATATATCTACTAAATCACGCACCATCGATTCAACATCTCGTCCAACATAACCCACCTCAGTAAATTTAGTAGCTTCTACCTTAATAAAAGGTGCGCCTACAATTTTTGCTAATCGACGAGCAATTTCAGTTTTTCCAACTCCAGTGGGCCCAATCATCATTAAATTTTTAGGCGTAATTGACTCTTGCCACTGACGGCTAAGTTGTAAACGACGGTAACGGTTAAAAATAGCAATAGCAATAGCCTTTTTAGCTTCTTTTTGTCCGACAATATATTTATCCAATTCGTTTACAATTTGCTGAGGAGTCAATGGACTTTTAGGATTATTCATCACGGTTTAATACCTCAACTTTAAGATTATCATTAGTATAAATATCGATTTCAGATGCAATTTTAACACTTTTTACAACTATTTCTTCCGGTGATAAATCAGTATTATCCAGCATAGCCATTGCAGCAGCTTGGGCATAATTACCACCAGAACCAATAGCTAAAATGTCAAACTGCGGTTGAATAATTTCACCATTTCCAGAAATCAAAAGCATATCTTTTTTATCAGCTACAATTAACATTGCTTCAAGCTTTTGTAAAGCTTGATCCTTACGCCAATCTTGCGCTAATTCAACTGCCGATCTACGTAAATCACCATTATATTTTTTTAATTTACTTTCAAAGCGATCTTGTAAAGTTACAGCATCAGCAACTCCTCCAGCAAAACCTGAAAGCACTTGATTTTCATAAATACGCCGAATTTTTTGAGCGTTTCCCTTCATGATATACTTCTCACCAGCAGTAACTTGACCATCTCCAGCAATTGCTATTTGATGTTTATTTCTTACGATACAAATTGTAGTCATATTTTAACCTCATTTTCTTGGAAAATCTTGATTATAAATTTCTTGTAGTTTTTTTACAGATACATGAGTATAAATTTGAGTTGTATTAATTGATGCATGACCTAAAAGTTCCTGAACAATCCTAATATCAGCCCCATTATCCAACATGTGAGTCGCTAAAGAATGACGCAAAATATGAGGATGGATTCCTGGATGATTAATTGCAATTAAAACTCGTTTAAAGATATACTCTAACCCACGAGAAGTTAATTTATCTCCATGGGAATTTAAAATTAAAAAATCATTAATCTTATTTTTTATAATTACAGGGCGCGCCTTTTTTAAATAAATCTTTAAAATCCGATCAAAATGTTGATTAAAAGGAGCATACCGATCTTTATTTCCTTTTCCGTGAATTAAAATCACCTTTAAATTTCGATCAATTTCATTCAATTTTATTTGAATTGCTTCAGAAATCCTAATACCCGTGGAATATAATAATTCAAAAATTAAACGATTTCTAATTTCTATAGGCGTTTCACAAGGAATTTCATCAATTAATTCATTCATTTCTTTTTGATAAAGAACCTTGGGTAAATGTTTTGAACGTTTAGAACTTTTAATTTTTTTAATAGGACTTACAACTATTAACTCTTGATGAAGTAAATATTGAAAAAAAGAGGCTAAAGCTGACTTTTTACGATTAATTGAAGCAGGTGAATACTTTTCATTTAAATGATTTAAATATAAAAAATAATCCTTTTTATTAATATTGATATATGGTTTATCATTAAAAAAATTAAAAAAATCGTTTAAATCTCTTTCATAAGCATTAACAGTTTGTTGAGAATAGTGCCTTAAATTCTTAATAAAATCTAAAAACTTTTGAATTTGTTCTTGATTTTCACTCAATAGCTTATACCTCTAGTTCTTGAACTAATTGTAAAGCACGCTGAGCCATAATATTTCTTCGCTCAATTTTATTTTTCACCTTTACATTTAAAGGAGTTATGATTCCAAAATTAGCATTCATTGGTTGAAAATGTTTTGAATCGGCGTTCGCTACATAATTTCCCATTGCACCAAGCATTGTTTTAGAACTTAAATTTAATTCTTTTTTGTTCAATTTTTGATAAAGAGCTAAAGCAGCAACTAAACCACTACCTGCACTTTCCACATAACCCTCAACCCCAGTAATTTGTCCTGCAAAATATATCTGTGGTTGTTCTCTTAATTGATAATTTGCTGTTAATAAATGTGGTGAGTTAATAAATGTATTACGATGCATAACTCCATATCTTACAAAATCAACATCCTTTAAACCTGGAATTAAATGAAAAACCCTTTTTTGTTCACCCCATTTTAAATGAGTTTGAAATCCAACTAAATTATACATAGATTTAGAAACATTATCCTGTCTTAACTGAACAACCGCATAAGGTAATTCACCATTAGGTTTTTCTAAACCAACTGGTTTTAACGGACCAAAAAGCAAAGTTTTTTTACCTCTCCGAGCCATTTCCTCTATTGGCATACAACCTTCAAAATATTTATTATCCTCAAAATTATGCAGTTGAACTGTTTCAGCGGTCACAAGCGCTTGATAGAAAACATCAAACTGATTTTTATCCATAGGGCAATTTAAGTATGCAGCTTCTCCTTTATCGTAACGAGACTTTTCATAAACAAAATCATAATCTATTAAATTATTTGAAATAATTGGCGCCGCAGCATCAAAAAAGAACAACTGATTTTCACCAGTAAGTTCTTTAATAGTCTGCGTCAAACCAGGAGAAGTTAAAGGTCCTGTAGCAATAATTGTTGGATTGTTACCAATTGAAGTTACCTCATCATTAATAATTTCAACATTAGGTAATGCCTTAATTGTATTTGTAATACTTTTAGAAAAGCTATCACGGTCTACCGCCAAAGCACTTCCAGCTGGAACTTGATGTGTATCAGCAGCACGAATTACTAATGAGTCTAATTGCCGCATCTCAGCTTTTAATAATCCTACTCCGTTAGTAATGTCATTAGAACGCAAAGAATTAGTGCAAACCAACTCTGCAAAATAATTTGTATGATGTGCTGGCGTCATTTTTTTATCTCGCATTTCAAACAGACGAACTGGTATGCCTCTTTTAGCCAGTTGGTAAGCTGCCTCAGATCCTGCCAAACCAGCACCAATAATATCAACCTGTACTTGTTCATTCATTATTTTTGTACCTCTTCAGCATAATCACCATTAGGACAAATAATTTGTAAGACATTTTTAGTCTTTTTTTCAACCAAGTAATGATTACAATTAGGACAATTTCGAGGTACTGGTTTATCCCAAGAATTAAATTCACATTTAGGGTAACGGGAACATCCATAAAATAAACGATTTCGTTTGGTATGCTTTTCAATTACTTTTCCTTTTTTACATACAGGGCAAGTCACTCCAATTTCTTTAACTACAGCACGTGTATAACGACAATCTGGAAAACGACTACAAGCAATAAATTTACCATATCGTCCCATTTTATAAACTAATGGTGCACCACACTCAGGACAATTTTCAGATACCAATTGCTGTTTAAAAGCAATTTTTTCAATCTTTTGATCAGCATTTTCAACTTCTGGTTCAAATTTTTGATAAAATTTATCAACAGTTGAAACCCAATTACTAATACCTTTTTCAATATTATCTAAATTTGTTTCAATATCAGCGGTAAAACCTGTATTTACAATTTCAGGAAAAAATTCTTCTATAATACTATTAACAATCTTACCTAAATCAGTTGGTTCAAAACGTTTAGCATTTAATTTTACGTAATATCTTTTTTGCAAAGTATCGATAATTGGAGAAAATGTTGATGGTCGACCAACACCATTTTCTTCCAATGTTTTAACCAAACTAGCCTCGCTGTATCTTGAAGGAGGTTGAGTAAAATGTTGATCAGGATCTAACTTAATTAATTTAACATGGTCATCCTTTTTTAAATCCGGAAGCTTACCATCTGTTTTCTCATTTACATCTTTATAAACTTTAGTATAACCAGGAAAAACTAATTTAGAACCTTTAATTTGAAACTGAATATCATTTTGAGTGACTGTAGCATTAACACTATCATATACCGCATTTGCCATTTGACTAGCCAAAAAGCGATCCCAAATTAAGGAATATAATCGAAATTGATCTCGTGATAAAACACTTTTCAATGATTGAGGAGTTCTCAAAACTGAACTTGGTCGAATTGCTTCATGAGCATCTTGAATTTTTTCATTTTTATTATTTTTTGCAACGCTAAAGCCAACGTAATCTTTTCCATATTTTTCTTCTATGTATTGATGCGCTTCACTAATAGCTACAGGAGATACTCGCACAGAATCAGTACGCATATATGTAATTAATCCAGCATGCCCAACTTTTCCACCCAAATTAACTCCTTCATAAAGTTGCTGTGCTAACATCATTGTTTTTTTAGTATGAAAATTTAATTTTCTATTAGCAACTTGTTGAAGAGTTGAAGTCGTAAAAGCTGGTAATGGATTTTTTCGTATTTTTCTTGCTTTTACATCAGAAACAGTAAAAAAATCTTTAATCTTAATTTTTTGTATGATTGCTTTGACATCTTTTTGATGATTTAATTCTAATTTTTTACCATTAGTCCCAATAAATTGACCTATAAAGGACTCTGAACCCTTTTTAAAATGACCTAAAATAGTCCAGTATTCTTTAGGGACAAAATGGTCGATCTCTTTTTGACGATCAATAATTAATTTTAAAGCAACTGATTGAACACGCCCCGCTGAAAGACCTTTTTTAACTTTTCGCCATAAAATAGGACTAATCGAATAGCCAACAATTCGATCTAAAACTCGTCGAGCTTGCTGAGCATCAACCAAGTTCATATCAATTTTTCTTGGATTTTTAAAAGCTTCTTTTACCGTATCTTTAGTAATTTCATTAAAAACTACTCGATTTTTTTCATCTTTTTCCAAACCTAAAATATGACTTACATGCCAAGCTATGGCTTCTCCTTCACGATCAGGGTCAGAAGCTAAATAAATTTTTTTAGCTTTCGCTGCTTCTTTTTTTAAGTCTTTAATAACAGGACCTTTTCCGCGAATCGAAATATATTCGGGTTTAAAATGATGGGAAATATCCACTCCCATTTTACTTTTTGGTAAATCGCGAATGTGACCTTTAGAAGCCACTACATGATATTGACGCCCTAAATAGCGTTCAATTGTCTTAGCTTTAGTTGGTGATTCAACGATGACTAAATTCTTTTTGTTGGTTCGTTTTTTTGTCGAATTAACCATTTAAAATTATCCAATCTTTTAGAAATTCATATATGTAAATAAGAATACTACTATTGTCAAACAAATTTATTCATAGTACTGTAATTCAGTTAAAATGTCCTTAGGATTTAAAACTAATTTTGCCCCTGCTTGAATTAATTCATTTGAACCAGTCATTAAAGGATCACTAGCTAAACCTGGTAAAGCAAAAACTTCACGGTTATTTTGTAAAGCTAGATTAGCTGTAATTAAACTTCCTGAATGATGTTTGGCACTTGCTACTAATATGCCTTGAACTAATCCTGCTATGATTCGATTACGTTGTGGAAAATAAAATCTCCGTGGCGGTTGGTCAAATACATATTCAGAAATTAATAAATGATTCTTTGAAATCTTTTCTTGAAGCCACTGGTTTTCTACAGGATAAAATTGACCCATCCCTGATCCAATAACTGCAATGACAGAACCGCCTTGTTCCATAGCAGTAGTTAAAGCAACAGTATCAATTCCGCGAGCCAAACCACTCACAATTGTAACTTTATCCTTTACAAATTCAGGGCTAAACGATTTAATTATCCTTCCAACTGCAGCAGAATGGATACGCCCTCCTACAATTCCTAAACATTTTGTTTTTAAAAGTCCAATATCCCCTAAATAGTTTAAAACATAAGGTGGATTATAACTTTCTTTTAACCTTAAAGGATAATCATTATCCAATATAGTTAAATAATTTAAATTTCCCAAAGGAAGTTCATTTAGTACCATTTTTTGCCAAAATTTACGAAATTGATTAATTTTTTTAGAAGATAATTGTGAAAAATAAACAGCTTCATCCCAATCTAGACTTTCACGTTGAGAATGCTTTTTATACCTTAATAAGGAACAGTAATTAACTTTAGTAAAAGTTTGGCTCAAAAATCCTGCTATGAAAATTCTACGTAATTTCAAATTTTTCCTCCATGTGTTATGTAATTACGTAAATTTTTCTTTAATATTTTTTACTGGAGCAAAACTTAACCGATGAATTGGAGAAATTCCATATTTTTTTAAAGCTTCCAAATGAGTTTTAGTACCATAACCTTTATTTTTATTAAAACCATATTCCGGATAAAAGTAATGATATCTAACCATTAAATGATCTCGATAAACTTTAGCAATAATACTAGCAGCACCAATACTAACACTGCAACTATCACCTTTAATAATATCAGTTTGATGAATTAAAGAATTTAGATGAATTGCATCAACTAGCAATTCTTGAGGTTGAGGTTTTATTTTTTTTATAGCTTGAACCATTCCGAACCGACTTGCTTCAAGAATATTAATTTTATCTATAGTTTGGACAGAAATTATTGCAATACTATAAGCTAAAGCTTGTTCTTTAATTTTAGAAGCCAGCAACTCACGTTTTTTTGAAGATAATTTTTTAGAATCATCAATTCCTAAAATTGGTTTTTTAGGATCCATAATTACAGCAGCACAGACCACTGGACCAGCTAAACATCCCCTTCCTACTTCATCTAAACCTGCAACAATTTTTTTTTGTTCCCAAAATTTCTGTTCATAATAACATTTCTTATTATATTCATGTTTTTGTTTATCAATAAGTTTTTGTTGTAATTTGTAATTTTTATATAATTTTTGTACGCTTTTTCTTGAATCATTAACTAATGCCTGTAAAAAAAGAGGTGATACCGTTGGTTCAGTTAACCTCTTATTGATCTGTGCTACTGTTAAATGTTCAATTCGGTTGTTCAAGAGTGATTCTTCCATATTTATTTTTTCTAAATTTACTAATAATTTCCTCAGCTTTTTTTTCTGGATTTGAATAATGTTTATTCTCAACCAACATTTTCCAAGAATTTATTCCTTCAAAATATGTCTGAGATATATGAGGATAATCCGTACTTAACAAATTAAGCAAAAAATCAACCACTTTTTCGGGGTCATAAATATAATTTGCAATTGAATTCAATAATGCAATTTTAAAACCAGTAGTTTCTGAATCAAATTTTGGCCAAAGCATTCCTGGAGTATCTAAAATTTTAAATTGATCATTTATCTTATACCATAACAGTTTTCTAGTTAATCCAGGTTTATTTTGAACTTGAGCTACGTTTTTTTGTACTAAATGATTCAAAAGTGTTGATTTACCTACATTAGGAATCCCAATAATACCTGCTCGAACAGGAATATTTTTCATTCCTAAATTAACATAACGCTTTTTTTTCGAATAAACTAAGGTTTGTGATGTTTTAATTAAATTTCGTAGTCCTTTTCCCTTTTGAGCATTAATTAACAAAGCTATGTCGTCTTTATTTCTAAAATAATCCACCCATTTTTGGGTAATAATGGAATCTGCTAAATCATTTTTATTAAGTAAATATATTTTAGGTTTACTTTCGAAAACTTCTAACAAGAAAGAATTAAGGGAACTTTTGGGTGCTCGTGCATCAAGTAAAACTAGAACAACATCAATCTCTTTAATCTGTTCAGCTAATAATCTTTTTGTTTTGGCCATATGACCTGGATACCATTCTCCCGTCATCAGAATAGCCTAAAACGAGTTAAAGGAGCAAATCGAAAAAAAACTATCCCATTAATCCGATCTTTTTTAACGAATCCAAAATACCGGCTATCCGAAGAGTGAGCTCGATTATCTCCCATTACAAAATAACTATCTGAAGGAACTTTCTTTGCGTGATTAGTAGCTACTAAATCAGCCATATTGAAATCAAAAGTCATATTTTTCTCACCATTTATTTTATTAATAAACTTTTCTGAATACTTTTTATTATTTATATATAAATAATTATTTTTAAAAGAAACATGATCTCCAGGTAACCCAATTACTCTCTTAATAAAATGATCCTTTGAATTAATTCCAGCAAAACCTTGTGGTGGTTGAAAAACAATTATATTAAACCTCTTTATTTTTCCAAACTTTCTTAATACACATTTATCTTTGTCATTAAATGTAGGCTGCATAGAATCACCATCAACAATTGAAGTTTTAAAGAAAAAAGTAAAAACAATTAAAACAATCAAAACATTAATTACTGAAAGAAAAAGCAACTGTAAATAATATAATAAACGTTCGGTTTTACTTGCCTGCTTTTTTATGTAAAGACGACGAGCACGGCTCTTTACCGCTGTGTAACGCACCATTTATTTATTCACCCGTTTGTTATTATTTTTGTAATATTTCAATTGCTTTTTTTTGCATTGGATCTTGTTTTTTTGCAAGTTCACTTAATGAACGAATAATTTCCTGAATAGTGCTTTCATCAATTTTTCCCGAAACATTAATTTCTTGTTTAGATTGAAAGCTTTTAATAGCCTGAGATGTTTTTTCATCAAAAATTCCCTTTTCATTTCCGGGTTCAAAACCTAAAACAATTAACCCTTTTTGAACGGATTTTACATTATTAGAAACGTCCCCTTGTTTCAAGGGTTGTTTAACATCATTTAAAACTATATTAGTAAAATCAGGATAATGGACCTCATAATCAGGTTTAACACCATGATTATTAATCCAATTACCATCAGGTGTAAGCCATTTAGCAATAGTCATTTTTAATTCAGCCTTATCTGGTAAGGCAACTACAGATTGAACTGTACCTTTACCAAATGAAGTTGTTCCGACAACAGGAACTTTATTATGTTTTAACGCCGCAGTAAAAATTTCAGCAGCACTAGCACTATCACCATCAATTAAAACAATAGAAGGTTCCTTTACTTTAAATCCCTGATCATAATCTTTATTGGCTCGATAAATCTTTAAGTCCGATTTTTTACGACCTTGAACTTGCATAATTGCCGTACCATCTTTCAGAAAACAACTGGATAAAGATAAAGCTTGTTTTAATTCTCCTCCCGGATTTCCCCTCATATCTATAATTAGTTTTGTAGCTCCTTCTTTTCGTAATTTAATTATTGCCTTTTTAAATTCGTCAAAAGTTGGATTTGAAAAAGATGAAACAGAAACTAAACCAATTTGAGAATTTATCATTTTTGATTTAACTGTTTCAATAGGAATTGTGTTACGTACCATATTAAAATTAAGTTCTTGGTCCCCTCGTTTAACAGTAACCAGAACTTTAGTACCTTTTTCTCCTCGAATTAACTTTGTTGCCTCAGTAGGCTGTTTACCTATGACAGTTTTACCATCTACTTTAATAATAATATCTTTTGCATGGATCCCAGCTTTTTTAGCAGGAGAACCGTCAATGACACTATCAACAACTAAAAATTTGTTTTTTTCCATTACTGTTATTCCAATACCAACAATACTAGAAGAAATAGTTTCATTTAATGATTGAGCTTCTTTAGAATCAAGGTATGAAGTATAAGGATCATTTAAACTATCCAACATCCCTTTAATTGATCCTTTATCTAAATTATTTTCATCGACAGGTTTATAGTAACGCTTTTTTATTAATGTTTTTACTGCTTCGACATAATTAGAATTACTTGAATTATTTTGAGATACATCATTTTTAGGGGATTCTGATACTTTATTTAATTGTTGATGGGGTATAAAAAAACCAATTAAAATTCCAATACCTAAAATTAATAAGCTTACTAAAACATTCCGTACTTTATCATGCCTAGTAATATTTTTTTGAGATTTAAAATCTTGATTAAATTTATCTTTCACTATAATCTCCTATTGCTTAAGGTATCCATTCAAAATGATGCGATCATTTGCTAAATCCACCGTATCAATTTTAAAGCTCATATTTTTATTTACTTGTACTTTATCTAAAGCCATTATTACTTCTACTTTTTTTGAATCAATTGTAATAAAATGAGGTAATTTTATTTGAGCTTGAATCAATTGTAAAATTCTTTCTAAAGAAATACTTAAATTCCCCATAGAAACGACTTTAGGTTTTAATAACAGATCTTTATTTTTTAAAACAGCAACATCCATAATCATACTAAAAGGCAGTGCTTGTCCAAAAACCTTAATACTACCGGTCAGCTGAGCGTTATCATCCAAATTAAAATTTAAGTTCAAATCTTTTGAATTCATTTGATTCAAATAATGATTAACTATACTTTTAAATTGCTTTTTCGTCATTAATACTTGAAAATTAGGACTACCCTTTGATATTTGAGAACTTTGAGGTATGGTTTGTTTTGGCTTCTCCAAAAAAAGGCGAGTATAAAGAAAAATTCCACCACCAACAATTATTGCAACTAATCCAAGAAAAAGCCATTTCCATATATTTATTGAATTCTTCTTTTTATTCATAATTATCACCTAATTATTTTGCTCTTATCAAGATAAACGTATAGAGCATTTGCAATTACTCCATATCCTAATCCATTAGGATGAACATCATCATCTTCAGATAAATATTTATTTACAGTTTTTCCATTCACTTTTGTTTTAGCCTTAGAATTATTTAGTAAAAGATTTATATCTTGATAATATGTATTTGATATTTTTTTAACAGTATTAAATGTTATTTCATTCCATTCAGAAAAAAGTTCATTAAGATCTGTAATTTGATCAAAGACAAAGTAAAATGGATTGTAAATACCTAATACAATAATTTTAGCTTGTGAATTAATTTTTCGAATTTCTTGCAAACTTTCTAAAAGATTTTTCTGATAAGTATGTTTTTGAGGCTCAAAATTCTTTTTATTTAAATTAAAGAAATTATTTTGAATTTTATAAATTAAATCATTCCCCCCCATGTTAAAAGTGATAAAAGTAGCCTCAGAAACTGATTTTCTTAATTTCCGATTAGTAAAAATATACTTTTTAATTTGATTTGAAGTTTTTCCAGTATAGCCAAAATCATGAACCGCTACATGAATTCCTTTTTCTTGTTCGATCCGATCCTTTAAAGCGCCAACAAAACCTTGATTATGATTTGTATCCCCAATTCCATAAGTTATTGAATCTCCAATAGCCGTATATTTAATCGATTTAGGTTTAGAAATATTGGAACTATAACTAGATGGACGAGGTATAAAAAAATTTAAGCTTAAAAAGGTAATAAGAGTAATCATTAAGAAAAAAAATAAGGCTTTTACTATTGATGTGACTTTTTTCATTAAAATAACTACTCCTGTTTTTTAAAATTAGATATCAATAATAAATAATTGCTAAAGCTTTATCTCCAGCATGAGTTGCAATTACTGGACCAGTCTCTGATAAAAGAGTAGAAACATCAGGTCTTACTCTGTGAATTTTATCTTCAAATTTTTTTCCAAATTCATAATTATCAACGTAAGATAACCCTACACTATGTAAATTAGGTATTTTAGTAATACGATCAACTAAATCGTTAAAATACTGTTCTATGCCTTTCATTCCACGTGTCTTTTTTACAGGGATCAATTCCTGATTTTCAAGTTTTACGATTAATTTCAACCTAATTAAAGTTGACATCATGCCAGTTACTCGACTAATTCGACCACCCTTAATCAAATTAGTTAATGTAGGAAAAGCCAAGTAGAGACCCGTTTCTTTTTTTACCTGATCGATTGCTTTTAAAATTTCATCTTTAGTTGCTCCTTTCTGAGCCATTTTAGCTGCTTTTAAGACTTGAAAGCTTTGAGCCCGATCAGTAAAGTCAGAATCAATTACAGTTACTTCTCCATGACTAATTTTCGCAGCTTCTCTTGCTACATTAACTGTTCCACTTAGTGAAGCTGCCATATGAATTGAAATTACTGGACGATTTTGACTTGCGTATTTACTGTAAATTCCTACAAAATCTCCTAAAGGTGGTTGACTAGTTTTAGGAAGATTTTTGGACTTTTTCATTTTATCTACAAATTCTTCGGGACTAATTTCAATTCCATCAATGTAATTATGCCCATCAACATCTATTCTTAATGGTACTACTTCAATCTCATATTCTTCAATCTCATCTTTAGTTAATCTTACTGAAGAATCAGTAACTATTTGAATTTTATTCAATTTATCCTCATTTCTTTTAATTATTACTATTAAAATTTAAACATTTTTAAAATAGAAAAAAGTTAGACTTAAAACTTTTTAAATTAATAGATATTAATTAATAGGTATTAATTTAAAACATAAAATTATTTTTTAGAAATCTTCCTAATTGTACCCTTTTTTATTTTTAAACAAACCTCCAAAAAAATTTTAAATCAAAATAGATAATTAATCTTCAAGTCGCTCAAATACGTTAAAATTGACCAGATAATTAGCTTTACTAAAAATTGTTTTCTGTTTTATTAATCTAAATTCTGAATAATTTATTTTTACCATATAAATATCTCCAGGAAAAAAACCAGAAATAATAGTTTGGTAAAGCCATTTTACCCATGGTAAAGTTGCTTGAAATAATTGCTTACCACCTATAATAAAAAACTTTTCTGATGGTGATCTTTCAATAATTTTTTTTAATTCATTAAGATTGGACACTATTTCTATCTGATTATCATTTAGTTCTTCAGATGTAAGTACAAAATTTTTCCGACCTTCTAAGGGTTTACTAGGTAAATTTAAATAAGTCCTTCTACCCACTACAATTGAATGCCCCCAAGTAATTTTCTTAAAATAAGCCAAATCTTCAGGTATATTAGGCCAAGGCATTGATAAAGTTTGACTATTTCCAATTAAATTTTTTTTATCCTGAGCCCAAATAAAACTTACATTTTTAAAAGAGCTATAACTATTACCGATTTTATTTTTGGCTTCTAACATATGCAATAAGATCCTGCTTATTATTATTTATTTCCTTTTTTAATACTTTATTCTCAACTAATTTTAACATTTTTCCTAATTCTTTACCGGGTTGAAAATTGGCAAATTGAATTAAATCTTGACCTGAAATAGCTAGATCACTAATTTGGTGAATTGGCAAATTATTATACCCATCTAGAAAACCTTCTCCAAGTTTACAATTATTAATTTTATTTAATAGAAAAGTTCCCGTTTTAATACTAGACAACTTTAAGCCATAAAAAAGTTGATAATCTCTCAAACCAGTTTCATAACTTTGATAAAAATTACAAATTTCTTGCACATTTTTGATCATATTATTAGAACTCTTCCATTGATTTAACACTTTTGAAATTTGGTTTATTGGAAAAACGTTTAAAATAAATAAAAAGCTCCAAATTTCAGCTTCATCGTGAAAAACAATTTTTGAAAAACGATTTTCTAAAATTTGAGTTTTAAAGCTAGGTTGAATACTTGGCATATATTGATCAATTTTAGCCTGATAGATTAATTTAAAACTCTTTTGCCAAGCTATACCTTTCATCATTTTGATAAATTCATGATGTATTCGTTCAATAGAAATATTAGCTAATAATGGTACTTTTTTTATCAACGCTTTTTTAGTAATTGGATCTAATGAAAAATTTAACTGACTAACAAAACGAATAGCCCTAAAAATTCTTAAAGCATCTTCATTAAAGCGGTCAAACGGATTTAAAACGCAACGAATTATTTTATTATTTAAGTCTGATAATCCACCATAATAATCACTTATTTCTCCTTGAGGAGACATTGCTAATGCGTTAATAGTAAAATCACGTCTTTTTAAATCTTCCTCTAAATTACGAACAAATTTTACCGAATTTGGATGACGATGATCTGAATAGTCACCTTCCGTTCTAAAAGTTGTAATTTCATAATTTTCATGCTGTAAAACTACCGTAACTGTACCATGTTGTATTCCTGTATCAAAACTATGAGGAAAAAGAGACTTTACTTCTAAAGGCAAAGCATTAGTTGCTAAATCTAGATCATTTATTGGATCATTTAACAACCAATCTCTCAGACTTCCTCCAACAAAATAAACTTCAAAGCCATGACTTTGAAGTTTTTTAGTTAACGGTAGTGCTTTTTTGAATAATTCTGGTAACTTCTCTAATTTCTTTTTAACCATTTAAATCTAATTCATCTCTTAAATTTTCGTAAGCTAACGCTATTTTATCATCAGTTGGTACTAATTTTAAGTAAAGTTGCATTATTGATAATAATTCTTTGGGTTGATTTAATTTTTGAAAAAGTACAATTAAATCTGATAAATAACTAGGGTTATTTCGTAAATCATTAAAACTTGACAATAAATTTTCTGCAGCTAAATTCAATTGATCCATATTTAAAAAAGCTAACCCTAAATTCCAACTTAGTTGTGGGGCGAGAGTTCCTTTTTTATTTAAAAGTTTTACTACTGAATTATAATCATTATTTTTTAAGTCTAAATTTGAAAGATAAATTAGCGCAATAATGTTATCCGGATCAATTTTTAAAACTTTTTTAAAGCCAGAAATTGCTTGATATTCATGTCCAATTTTTAATGCTAACTGAGAAAATTTAATTAACAATGGTAAATCAAAATTATCAATTTCACAACCTTTTTGTGCAAAATTATAGGCTTTTACAAATTGTTCTTTTTTTTCATAATCTTGAGCTAAAATCAAATATGCTCTAGCGTAATCAGGCGTTCTTTGACATAGCACTTCTAAAGAATCAATAGATTTTTGATAATTTTTTAGTTCAAAGTTTACCGACCCTTTCATAAAAAGATCATCGTCATGCAAAATGATATCATTAAATTTAGTATAAATACTTGATGCTTTTTCGTATTGCCCTAAAAATGTAAGACAATTTGCCTTCCTAACTAAAAGATTTTGATTAAGAAAGTCAGTAACACCTTTTTTTATTAATCGATCATAATATTGTAAAGCTGTTGCATATTTTGACTCTGAATACAATAATTCAGCCATTCCAAAAATTAAAGCATGTTGTTGAGGCGCGATTTGTAAAGCTTTTTTTAAAAATGATTCGCTAACTTCAGGCATTCCCAAAGTTTGGTAAATATCAGCCTTTTGAGTTAAAGCTGATAAAATGTTGTCATCATCATCTGGTACTTCATCTAATAATAAAAGAGCATCATCGGTTTTACCATTTTCGTTTAAAATATCAGCAAGCATTATTTTGGCACCATTGTTTTGAGGTTCAATTTTAATTAAATGTTGAAAAATCAACTCTGCAGGAGTTAAATGCCCACTTTCAATTAAAGTTTCACCTAATGCCATTAAGGTTTGGGGATCGTCATAATTTATTGCTCTTTTAACTTCCAGATCTAATTTATTTAATTTACCTTGAGCTAAAGCTTGTAAAGCTTTTTTTGAAAATTCTTGTTTTATTGTTTTTTGTCCTTAGTCAAAAAAATACCCAGTTTATATTAACTGGGATTTTAATGTTTAACACTATTTAACAGATTCCTTTAAAGCTTTCCCCGCTTTAAAAGCAGGAACTTTACTTGCCGGAATCTGAATTTCCTCACCAGTCTGTGGATTACGACCAGTACGAGCAGCACGTTCTCTAACTTCAAAGGTGCCAAAGCCAATTAACTGAACCTTACCACCTTTTGATAAAATATCTTGTATTGATTCGAAAACTGCATCAACTGCACGTGTAGCGTCTTTTTTTGTTAAACTGGTACTTTGTGCAACTGTATCAATTAAATCTGACTTATTAGCCATTAAATTAACCTCCAAAAAATCAATGGAAAATGAAACATGAAGTCAACTGTCACTCTTCACGTTAACCAATTTAGCACAATCGGCCACATCAAGCAAGTTTTTTTATGATATTTTTTTTTTTAGAAAATAATCATGTACATATTTACTAAGTTATTTGTAAGAAAGTTAAGATCTTTCACGTGCTTTTATTCGGATTGGAACACCTTCAAATCCAAATACCTGACGCAAATAATTAATAAGATAACGTTCATACGAAAAATGGAATAATTTAACATCATTAACAAAAACAATAAAGAGTGGTGGATTTACTTCTACCTGAGTTAAATAAAATAACTTAAGTTTACGTCCTTTATGTGCAGTCGGCGGAGTCATCGAAACTGCATCTAAAAGTACGTCGTTCAAAATTGATGAAGGAATACGTAAAGTTGCATTTTTATAAACTTCGTCAACTAATGGTAAAATTTGATCAATTCTTGTACCAGTATGGGCAGAAATGAATAGAACAGGTACAAAATTTAAATAAGGCAATTCTTGACGCAGATAAAATTTAAATTCTTGCATCGTATAATTATCTTTTTTAATTAAGTCCCATTTGTTAACTACAATAATCATTGCGTGACCGGATTCAAAAGCAATACCTGCAACTTTTTTATCCTGTTCCCTAATTCCTGCATCAGCATCAACTAAAACTAAAGTTACATCGCTTTCTTCCACTGCAGTTTTAGCTCGAATAACTGAAAATTTTTCGACTAAATCCGTTACCTTTCCTGGCCGTCTAATTCCTGCTGTATCAACTAATTCATAGATTTTGCCATCTTTACTTTTTAAATTTAAAGAAATTGCATCTCTGGTAGTTCCCGCTTGTGAAGAAACAATCAATCTTTTACTACCAATTAAGCAATTAATTAATGAACTTTTTCCTACATTAGGTTCACCAATAATGCTTACTTTTATTTTATTTTTTTTTGATATTGGTAAGTCTTTTTTATGTGGTAATCTTTTTACTATTAAATCTAATAAATCTCCCACTTTAGTCCCATGAACAGCGGATACAGCTATCGGTTCACCTAAACCTAATTTATAAAATTCATATGCATTCAAACGACTTGCATCATTATCAGCTTTATTTACTACTAAAATTACATCTTGCTGTCGCTTGTGTAAAAGCTTACTAATTTTAGCATCTTCTTCAGTGATTCCCGAATTACTCTCAACGATGAAAATAATTAGATCTCCTTCATGCAGAGCTTCATTTACTTGAGCATTAATTTCATCATTAATTTTATTTTTATGAAAATCCAACCCGCCTGTATCAATTAAATTAAAAGTAATACCATTCCACTGAGCTTCTCCATAATTTCGATCACGAGTTACTCCAGGGGTATCTAAAACAATTGCTTGCCTCTTTCCAATAATACGATTAAAAAGTGTTGACTTACCTACATTAGGTCGCCCAACGATTGCTACATTTGCTTTGATTTTACTAACCTCATTCTTTAAACAATTTAAAATTTAACTTTTTTCTATTTTTTATCATTCAAAAAGCGTTGAGGTTAGCTCAACGCTTTAAAAAATTAACTAATAATTATGCAACAATCCCACTATCATTGATTATTATTATCAGCTAACTGTTCACCTTGTTTACTACCAATAATATCACCAATTGAAAAGCCAGAAGTTTCTGCAGGTTTATACTTCAAGTTATTTTCACGAGAAGAATTATTACCTCGATTAGTATTATTATTTGACTTCTCTTTATTTTCTTGTAAAGCTTTAATTGATAGAGAAAGGCGCTTATTCTCTTTTTCTAAATCAATCACTTTAACTTTTACTTCTTCACCCACTTTTAAAACTTCATTAGGTGTTGCAATATGTTTATGGCTAATTTGCGAGATATGAACTAATCCTTCAATTTCAGGTAAAACTTCAACGAAAGCACCAAAACTAGTTAATCGTTTTACTTTACCATTAAGTATATCACCTATTTTAATTTTTTGATCAATATCATCCCATGCTGTTGGCTCTAATGCCTTTAAAGATAAAGAAATACGCTCTCTCTCTGAATCAATTTTAATAACCTTAGCAGTAACTTCTTCACCAACACTTAATACATCATTGGGATCGGAAACTCTTTTACGAGAAAGTTCTGAAATATGAATTAAACAGTCAATTCCTTCAATATCAACAAAAGCACCAAAAGAAGTAACTCTTGTAACCTTACCGGTAACACGATCACCCTCATGGATTCTTGAAATTAAATCTTCAAATTTTTGCTTCTTTTCTGCTTGCACAAAATCACGTCGAGAAAGGATCAAACGGTTTTCTGATGGTTCAATTTCAATAACTTTTACTTTTAAATCCTTGCCAATATATTGGTTTAAATTATGTACAAAATACGATTCAATTCTTGAAGAAGGTATAAAGCCAATTACGCCACCAACTTCAGCTAATAATCCTCCCTTAACTGCTCTAATAACATGAGCCATCAAAACATCGTCAGTCTTTAACCGCTCTTCTAACTCACTCCATTGTTTACGGGCTTCAATTCTCTTGCGAGAAAGTAAAAGATTACCATTTTCTTTATCAGAACCAAATTTAGAAATAACAACTAAATCTAAATTATCTCCAACTTTGAATGCTTCATTAATATCATTTATTTTCTGAGTAGAAAGTTCTCTTTCCGGAACTACTCCCTCTAAACCTGTACCTAAAATACTTACTACAAGCTGATTGTCGTCAACTTGCAATATTTCTGCTTTGACTACATCACCTAAATTTACATTTAAACTTTCATCAAGAGCTTTAGCCATTTTCTGGCTGTCACTAAGATTGTCGCTCATGAAATATCCTCCAAAAATATGCTAAGTATTAATATACTCCATTTTGCAACAAAAATCCATTATACTCGTATTTTACTCAATAATAATGAAACCACTTCCGAAATATTTAAATCACTTGTATCTATCAACTCAGCATCAGGTGCTTTTTTTAAAGGGGCTACTTTTCGTTGAGAATCAATTTTGTCTCTTTTCTTAATTGATTCTGTTAATTTTGACAAACTTGTGTCTATTCCTCGTTCTTGATTTTCTAAAAAACGCCTATGTGCCCTAACTTCCGGAGAAGCTGTTACAAAAAATTTATAGTTTGCTTGGGGCAAAATTACTGTTCCAATATCTCTACCATCCATAATTACATTTTGTTGCTTTGCCATTTTACGTTGTAATTTTGATAAAAAATTTCTAACTTGAGGATAAGTAGCAACTTGCGAAACATGATCAGCAACATCAGGTTGTCTAATTTTATCAGTAACATCTTCATTATTTACCCAAAAATGTTGCCCATCTTTACTTGATGTAACACGAAAATTTAAGCTTTTAAATAAGGGAATAATTTCATTTTCATTATTCAAATTAACTTGATTTTTTAAAGCAAAATAAGTTAAAGCACGATACATTGCTCCAGTATCAATGTAGATAAAATTTAACTTTTTAGCTAATTTCTTAGCAACTGTGCTTTTTCCTGAAGAAGCAGGACCATCAATTGCAATTTGCATTAAGGTACCTTGATTACTTGACCAGGATTTAAGGGAGTTGCTGTAGTAGCACCATTAGCTTGCAATAAGCTAGAAACTGGTATGTTATATTTACGAGCAATCCGGTACCAATAGTCACCTTTCTGAACCGTATAACTTCCTGAAGCATTGGAATTTTGATTAGAAACATTAGAACTTGAATTTTGTTGTGAAGAATTCTCTGAATTAGTTACTGAACTACTACTATTTGAGGAAGTTGCCGGAGCAGTAACTTTGTTAGAACTAGACTGAGCAGAAGATTGAACATTGTTACTTGAACTCGCTACGTTACTATTAGCTTTAGAGCTTTGAGAAGTAACATTATTTGAATTATTTTGTGAAGAAGAACTAGTGGTAGAAGAAGAACTCAATTTCTTATCTTTAGATTTTAAACTTCTTGAACGAGAAACAGATTCTTTAGAGGAACTTTGAACTGTTACCTGATTTTTAGGGTTGTTACTTTTATTATTTCTGGCATTAGTCATTGCACCTACTGCTAGCGGAACTAAAATAACTAAAACTAAAGCTGCAAGAATAATGAAATAATACAAATTTTTATTAGATTTCATTTTCCGAGCTCTTACCCTTGATAAATTTCCTTCTTCATCCCTTTCATCACTAAAAGTTTTGTCCCAAGGTGTTTCTTCACTATTTTTATTTTCATTTGAATTTTGATTTTTCATCAAATTAACTCCAATTTTTGCTTAATTTAGTATACCATAATCGTTTTTTGGAATACTTAAATAAAATAATTTGAGAAAATATTTAACTTTTTTTAATCTATCCATTTTAAAATTTTAGCCTTATCCTTTACAGTTTAAATTATATCATATTTTATAATCTTATTAGTATTTTCTTGATATAATTGTTTTGAAATACAGTAAATATGTTTTGTAAAAATTTAGACTATAATTGATAAATAAAAGTAACAAAGGAGCTTTCATTTATGCAATTAAATCTAATTTCTCAACGCTGTATTGCTTGTGGATTATGTTTTCGTGAACATCCCGAAATTTTTACGGTAGACGACAAAGGAATTGCACATTTTAAAAAAGAACTAACAACTAAAGATTATCTAACCCTTAATTCTAGTCAAATTAAACAATTACGCACTACAATTACTAATTGCCCTGGTCATGCTTTTTATATAAGTCATTGACGACCTTTTTTACTTAAATTTTTTAATTTTTTAATTTCAATATCGGTTAATTGCCGAAACATTCCTGAGCGCATACCTTCGTCTTTTAAAAAAGCAATTTGAATTCGAGTTAATCGACGAACTGAATACCCCAAATAAGAAAAAATATTCTTAACTTCATGATTTTTACCCTCAGTCAAAGTTATTTTTACAAAGCTATTACCCGTTTCCTTATTTACTTTTTTGACTTTTATTTTGGCAGGGGCATATTTTGTATTTTTTATTCTAATACCTCGACGAATTTTTTCTAAATCATTACTTTTAATTAAGCCTTTAATCTTAACTAAATAAGTTTTAGGAATTGTAAAACGTGGGTGCATTAACAAATTGGCTAATTCTCCATCATTTGTCATAATTAATAACCCACTAGTATCATAATCTAAACGTCCAACAGGAAACAAATGCAAACTTGGACTAAAAAATTGACTCACTGTTGTACGATTATATTCATCTTTGGTTGAAGAAATTACCTGCTGTGGTTTGTAAAAAAGATAACTTTTTTTTGCAATCGGTTTAATCAGATGATTATTAATTTTAATTTGATCATCAGGAGAAACTTTGAAACCGAGAGTTTGAATTACTTCGCCATTTACTTTTACTTTACCCGATTTAATTAAAATTTCTGACTTTCTGCGAGAAGCTACCCCGCTAGAGGCCATCACTTTCTGTAATCTTTCTTTTTCTACCAAATTAAAATAGCTCCTTTTCTTTTAATACCTTTGCATCTAATTCTGGTATTTTAAGTAAATCTCTTAAATCGTTCAATCCAAAATAAGTTAAAAAATAATTAGTTGTGCGATAAACTTTTGGTCGACCAAGTGCTTCACTTTTTTTAGACCTAATTAACTGTTTCTTTTCTAAATTATGTAAAATTTGAGAACTATTTACTCCTCTTAATTCATCTACTTGAATTCGCATTATGGGTTGTTTAAAAGCAACAATAGCTAAAGTATTTAACTCAGAATTACTCAAACTTTTACCCATATATTTCTCAAGAAAAAGATCAATTTGTGATGCCAAATAGCTTTTAGTTTTAATAAAAAAAGTTTTTTTGTTTTGTATAACTTCAAGGCCGCTATCATTATCATTTTCATATTTTTTCTTTAATTGTTGAAGACAGTCAATAACTTTAGATTCGTCAAGATTATAAACTTTTTGAAGTTGCTCAGCTTCGATTCCTGTCTCACCAGCTAAAAACAATATAGCTTCAAAAATTGCCTCATAATCCATAATTTTGCTCCAAAAATAATTCTCCAAATTCATTTATTTGACTTACTTTAAGTTGCCGGTCATGCATTAATGATAAAATTTCAACAAAACAAGCAATTACCCCGTCAAGACTAGGAAATTCACGAATAAGTTGAGAAAAAGACACTCGTTTATGGTGTCTTAGTAATCCTTTTAAACAGCTCGCAACATCCGATAATGAAATATTTAATCTTTTAACTATATTAAAAACTTCCTCTCGTTCGCTTTGATGAATCATAATTCTTTGCATACAATTAACTAATTGTTCTAAACTTACCGCTCCTTTTTTTAAAGCCGGCCTTTGCCATTCTGAAGCAAAAATTTCTTCTCTTGAATAATTTAATTGATGGTTTGACTTTTGTTGCTTTAATGCTTCTCCGATTTTAACAAATTTATCGTAAGCTAATAATTGATTTTTTAAATTCTCACGAGGATCAGAAATTTCATCTAAAGCTTCTTCTTGATTTGGTAACAACATTTTAGCTTTTATTAAAGTTAATTTACTAGCCATTACTAAATAATCACCTAAACGATCAAATAATTGATTCTCATATTTTTTTATAAATTCTAAAAATTGAGAAGTAATTTGAACAATAGGAATATCGTTAATATCAATTTTTTGCGCTTGAATTAATTTTAATAATAAATCTAATGGACCTGAAAAATTATCAATTTCAAAAATTAAATTATTTGTTTGTTTTTTGGTAAGGTTTTCTCCCATTCTTTAAAAATATCCTTTAGTTTTTCAGCACCTAAAATTTTTTTTTGTGGCATTAACTTTTGTAAGTCATTTAAAACTAGATTATACCCAACATTATTTTTAAAATTATGACGTAAGATTATGTCTTTAACTATAACAAGAGTTTTATCCATTATTTCTAATGATAGCAATCCATCATAATTACGATCAGGACCTCGCCAAAGATAAACTTCGTTCTCTCTATTAGTTAATTGATTAATCGTATTTTCTAATTTGGATGTTTTTATTCTTCGATCATTATAAGTCAAAATTCCCATCGCAATTTTCTTAAACTCTGGTACATATTTTTTTAACATCTTTATTCCCTTGGTTTAGTTTTATTATAAATCTTCAATAACAAATTATTAGCAATATGTGTATAAATTTGAGTTGTAGAAACATTTTGATGACCTAGTAATTCTTGAACACTTCTTAAATCAGCTCCATTGCTAATTAAATGTGTTGCAAAAGAATGCCTAAGGGTATGTGGTGTCACTTTTTTATCAATTCCTGCTAACTTTAAATATTTTTTGATCATCTTCCAAATAGATTGTCGAGAAATTTTATCGCCTTTATAATTTAAAAAAACTTCAGTTACATTTTGATGCAAAAATTGGTTACGAAAATTTTCTAAATATAATTTTAAATAATAAACTGCCTGATCATTTAAAGGAACAATCCGCTCAACATCACCTTTACCAATTACATTAATTAAATGCATTGATAAATGTAAATCATTTAATTTCAAAGAAGTAGTTTCACTAACCCTTAGACCAGCAGCGTACATTGTTTCTAAAATCGCACGATCACGAATTCCATATTTACTTTTTAAATCAGGAGCATCCAACAACCTTGAAACTTCTTTATAATTTAGAACACTAGGTAAAATTGTTGCCCTTTTTGGGCGAGAAATGTTTTCGGTTGGATTAGTTTTAATCAATTCATTATCTAATAAATATGCATAAAAATTACGTAAAGATGATATCGAACGAATTGCAGAATTAACTGCCATTTTATCACCATATACTCCTTGATAAAAATTTTCAAAATCTGAAGTTTTAGCATTTAAAAAATTAATATGCTTTGATTGACAATAAAATAGCCACTTTTCAATATCACTTAAATAAGCTTTAACTGAATTTTGAGATAAATTTAATACAATTAAAAGATAATTTTCAAAATTATCAATAATTTTTTGTTCAGATTTATTTAATTTTAAGTTTAAGATAACCATCTTCTTCTACTATTGTCTTTGTTTTAAGTAAATGTCCAACTGCTCTCTTAAAACTACTTTTACTAATTCCAAATAAATTTTTTATTTCTTCTGGAGAGGATTTATCTGTAACTTTTAAAGCCTTTTGAGGATTATATTTGATAGCAGCTAAAATCATTGCAGAATCATCATCAATTCTAGCATAAGCATTTTTCAATAAAGAAATATTAATTCGATTATGCTTCCCAAAACCAATTACACGACCAACTACTTTTTGACCTAAACGAACTCGATCATTTGTTTCAGTATGATATAAATAAGCCAAACGTTCTTCATTCAATAAAATAAAAGAACCATTTTTTCCAAGGTGATAGATTGAACCACTTACCATTTGATTATGTTTCAACTTTGAATCATTATTAACAAAACCGCCATTAATTAAATCTTCATCAGAGGCTAGTTTACCCCAAAGACGATTTTTGCGATCTTGTTGCAGTTTAATAATCAACTCATCTCCCTCTTTTGGCCAATCTTGTTTTTGATCAGGTAAATCATCCAAAGAAACTAAAATGTCTTTATCAACTAATCCAATATTAACAAAAACTCCACTTTCACGATCCACTGATACTACTGAAGCTTTTCCAAAACTTCTTAAAGAAGTTCTAGGAAAATTAAGAGTTGCTCGCCATTCATTATGACGATTTAAATAAACAAATCCAAAATATTTTTTCCCTATAGATAAAGAATCTGAATCTTTTGCTGTAACTAAAATTTTTTCATCATTAATCAAACCAATAATTTGATTATTTTTTTTATTTATAATTTCAATTTCAAAAATTTCCCCATTATCCATTTTTTCTCCTCAATAATAAAAGAAAACGCGAAAAGATAAACATTTCGCGCTTCACTGTAAAAACTTAGTAATTTTTACACTAACTAAACGTTCTCAATTTTGCCTTTATAAACAATACCACCCTTTGGATCAAGAGTAATGGTTTGTCCATCAGCAACTAAATTGGTAATATTTTTAGCACCGACAATTACAGGAATTCCCAATGAAAGGCCAACTACTGCTGCATGAGAAGATAATCCACCTGCTTCAACGACAACACCAGATGCTTTTTCAATAGCTGGAGTATAATCTTTATCAGTATTTTTTGTAATTAGAATATCTCCACTTTGTATTTTAGCAATAGCTTCCTCAGCTGAAGTGGCAACTTTAGCGGTACCAACCAAGGCGTGATCGCCTATACCGCTACCCTTGCTTAGTTTAGAACCAATTAATTGAACTTTCAAAACATTAGTTGTTCCAGTTTCACCAACAGGTACGCCAGCTGTAATTAAAATTAAATCTCCTTCTTTAGCAAATCCTAATTCAACTGCTTTTTGAGTTGCTAAATCAAAAAGTTCATCAGTAGATTTTGGATTACTAATTAATACTGGTTGAACGCCCCAGTTAATAGTCAAGCTCTGTTGAACAGCTTCATTAGGAGTTAAAGCCAAAATATCTGCTTTAGGACGGTATTTAGAAATCATTCGAGCTGTAAAGCCAGATTGAGTAGCAGCTACAATTGTTTTAACACCCAAATTTTTAGCGATATGTGCAACTGATTGACCAACAGATTCAGTTACATCAGTTTTATCAGAAAGCATTTTTAATGTGAATGAATCCTGATTAACTAACGCACGTTCAGTTCTTGAATCAATTTTAGCCATAGCAGCTACAGATTGAACTGGATATTTACCATTAGCACTTTCTCCAGAAAGCATCGTTGCATCAGTACCATCAATTACTGCATTAGCAACGTCAGTAACTTCTGCTCGAGTTGGCCGCGGATTTTCTTGCATTGAATCTAACATCTGAGTCGCAGTAATTACTGGTTTACCAACAGCATTACATTTACGAATTAGTTCTTTTTGCACAAATGGGACATTTTCATAAGGGATTTCTACACCCATATCACCACGAGCAACCATTAAACCATCAGATACTTTCAAAATATCATCGATATTATCTATTCCTTCTTGTGATTCAATTTTAGGATAAATTTTAACAATTTCTTTATGTTTCTTTTCTAGTAATTCCCTAATATCTAAAACATCTTGAGGTTTACGTACAAAGCTAGCTGCAATGAAATTAATGCCATGATCAAGTCCAAAATTAATATCATCTGTATCTTTTTCAGTAATGCCTGGTAACCGAATTTCAACGCCAGGTGCATTTACACCTTTTTTAGAGCCAATATAACCTTCATTTTCAACTACGGTTACAAGCTCTTTATTTTTTTCATCTTTTTCTTTGATTTTTAGATCAACTAAACCATCATCAATTAATACATGACCACCAACATGGGTATCATCATAAAGTCCAGGATAAGTTACTGCAATCTTTTGAGGATTACCAATTAAACTATCATCCATAGAAATTCGAATTATATCACCAATATGTGCTTCAAATCCTTTGTTTTCTTGATCAGTTGTTCGAATTTCTGCACCCTTGGTATCTAACATTATTCCAACTAATTTACCAGTAATTTTTTCAGCTTCACGAACCATTTTCATTCGTGATAAATGTTCTTCATGATCACCATGAGAAAAATTAAAACGAAAGACATTAGCTCCAGAATTAATTAATTTTACAATAATGTCAGTTGAATTACTTGCCGGTCCTAAAGTTGAAACAATTTTTGTTTTTTTCATAAATATCCTCTCACACTAATTAATAAGCTAAAATATTAGCTAAATCATACATTGAAAGATCTGTTTTAGATTTGGTATTAAATAAATCGAGCATTGAATGATGAGTAATTACTCCTTGTTCAATACCCACTGCTTGCCCACCTTTACCTGCAAGCAATAAATCAATAGCATAACTACCCATACGTGATGCTAAAATTCTATCTTCTGCTGTTGGTGAACCACCACGAGCTACATGCCCCAATGTAACACCGCGAATATTTTCAATACCAAGATTAGACAACTGCTGAGTTAAAGAATCAGCATGGATTGCCCCTTCAGCTGTAATAATAATTTGATGTTGATGCCCTCTTTGCCGAGCATCTTTAATTGTTGTTGCAATTTGATCAATGTCAAAGGGCTTTTCCGGAATAACAACTACTTGGCTTCCTGAAGCAATTGCTGTTCTTAAAGCAATTTCACCAGAATTCCGACCCATGACTTCAACAACAAAAATTCGACCATGACTTTTAGCAGTATCTCGTATTTTATCAATTTCAGAAACCGAAGTTTGAATTGCTGTTGAAAAACCTATTGTTTGGTCTGTAAAAGGAATATCATTATCAATTGTTCCTGGTAATCCAATTGCATTAATTCCTTGTTCAGTTAATCTGACTGCACCATGGTAAGAGCCATCACCACCTATAGTGACTAATGCATCAATTCCATTTCTTTTTAATTGAGCAACTCCTTTTTGTTGATATTCTTTTTCAGCAAATTCAGGATATCTTGCAGTATAAAGAATTGTGCCACCTAATTGAATTAGATCTGAAACTTCTTTTTCTTTAATTTCAAAAATATCTCCTTCAACTAGTCCGCGGTAGCCATAATTAATGCCACATACCTCTAGATTTGAGCTTAAAGCTTTACGGGCCACCGCTCTAACAGCAGCATTCATACCTGGGGCATCGCCGCCGCTGGTTAAAATACCAATACGTTTCATGAATAAACCACCTTAATAAATTTTGTTGGATTAACAATATTCCAATCGCGGTTAATGTTACCACTAACCGCGAGTTTTGTCATAAGTTTTCATTTTCCCGCTCTTTTTGAAAGACAACATGAGATTGGCCAACTAAAGTCAATAATTTCCGATAAAAAACATTTGTTACATTAACCCAATTATCAGGATTTAAAAGAACATTTTTATTATTATCATTATCAATTAAAAATACGGGACTTAAGCCTGGATATTGGCGCAATAATTTTCTTAGATTTTGTAAATTTGTATTGGAAATTTTAGTAATATCTATAAAAAGTTTTTCATGATCAAAAGCATCTTTTGCTGTTGAAAGTAAAAATAATTTATTAATTATGAAACTTTTTTCTTTTTGTTTTCTTAATTGTCCATAAACTCCTACCTTTTTTGTTTCAACTAAATTTGGATATAAATCAAAATAACGATTAGCAAAAACAACACCATCTATTTGATCTTCAGCATCATCCAAAGTCACGAATGCCATTTTTTGCTTATTTTTATCCTTAATCACACGAATTTTACTTAAAGTAACAAATAACCAACTATTTTTTCTTTGTTCTAAACTTTTTATTTTTTGGGGATGATAAATCTTAGCTAGTTCTTCAAATTGATCGAAGGGACCACCATTTAAATATAGTCCAGTAAGGTCATATTCCATCGCAATTTTTTCCTCATAAGAAAAATCAGGGTAATTATCCCATCGAGGTTTAAGTTGCTGAAAAAGGGTAATATTATTTTGTGAAAACTTAATAGAATCTAAACTCATTTGCAAATTTTCTAAAAGTTCACGCCGATTTTTATGTAATCGATCACATGCCCCAGCTTTAATTAACGGAATAAAATTATCTATTTTTAAAAAGCGTTGATTTAAACGATTTAAAAAATCATTTAAATCTTTATAAATTCCATATTTCAAACGTTTTTTAACTATTTCACTGATAAAATCTCTACGCAACCCCTTGATAACAATTAGTCCAGAAATAATTTTTTGGCCATCATTACTAAAATTTAAAACACTTTGATTAATATTAGGAGCTATTACTTGAATTTTTCGCTTTTTAGCAGAATTAATAAAAACACGCAGACGTCCTAAATCACCAGTAGCATAAGCTAATTGTACCGTAAAAAAATGAATTGGGAAATGAGCTTTAATATAAGCAAGCCAAAAAGCTAACATACTATAAGCAACAGAATGTGATTTATTAAAACCATAATTTGAAAAATATTCAATTAAATCATAAACTTTTTTAGCTTGCTTTTGACTATATCCATTTTTTAATGCACCATCAATAAATTTAGATTGGTATTTTTCCAATAGCCGATGATTTTTCTTACTCATTGCTCTACGCAACATATCAGCTTCACTTAAAGGAAAGCCTGCCATCATGTGAGCTACTTGCATCACTTGTTCTTGGTAAACTATAACACCATAAGTACTAGCAATAATTGGTTTAAGGGGTACTAAATCAGGATCATAAGGTTCATTTTTGTGCTTTTTATGATCAATATAAGTATTAATCTGTCCCATTGGTCCCGGCCTATATAAAGCATTTGCCGCAACAATATCACTAAAATTCGTAACATCTAAATTAACTAGAACTCTTTTTAAACCTGATGATTCAAATTGAAAAACTCCATCAGTATCTGCATCATGAAATATTTTCAAAGTGTCAGGATCATTAAGTTTAACACTTTCAATTTTAAAATTAGGATTATTATATTTATGAATTAAATCTACCATCTTTTTCAAAATACTTAAATTTTTTAATCCTAAAATGTCAATCTTTAACAATCCTAATTCTTCAACATCATGGTAAATATATTGAGTGAGTAAAATATCGTTAGATCCTCTTTGTAAAGGAATTTTATCCACTAATTTTCTCTCAGAAATTACAACTCCAGCTGCATGAATTGATGCCTGTCTTGGAAGCCCTTCAATTTTTTTTAAAATATCATAAAGTAATTGCCCAAATTTATCGGCATTTACCAATTCACGAAAGCTTGCTGATTCTTTGTAACATTGATCTAAGTTAACATGAAAAATTTTAGGAACTGCTTTAATCCATTTATTAACAGTTTGGCTATCTGCTCCAAATACTCGTAAGCAATCTCTAATTCCTTGTTTAACACCAAGAGTAGAGAAAGTAATAATTTGAGCAAAATTATCTTTACCATATCTCTTTTTTAAATACTCAATAATTTCTATACGTTTATCATCCGGTACATCTAAATCAATATCCGGCATATTAACTCGTTCAGGATTTAAAAATCTTTCGAATAATAATCCATACTCAACTGGATCTACTTTAGAAATTCCTAAAGCATAAGCTACCAAAGATCCAGCCGCTGATCCTCTTCCTGCACCCAATTGAATATTTGACGAATTGGCATAGTTAATAATGTCCCAAATAATTAAAAAATAATCAGAAAAACCCATATTTTTTATAGTTTCAAGTTCATATTTAGCACGTTTTTGGTATATAGGATCTTGATCTTTATGTAATTCTCCTAATCCCTTTTTAACTAAATTAACCAAATATTCAAAAGAATTATTAAATTTAGACTTAAAATGTGGTAATTCAGTTTTTTCTTTTAAAATTTCAACATTCAATTTTTGAGCCAATTCATTTGCATTAAAAATTGCATCAAATAAATCACCTTTAGAACCATTTTTGACTTCTTCAGCAGATTTTAATTCATTTTGTCCTGGCGAAGTAATTAAAGGATCTAGAGGATCAAGTTTTTCTTGCTGATCTATCGCTCTTAAAACTTTTAATACAACGGCATCTTCAGCGTTTAAATATCGTACTTCGTTCATATATACAATTTTAAGCAGCTTGTTTTCATAAATTTTTTGATAACTTGCTAATTTAGTTAAATTTGTTTGATAGGGTGAATAGCCTAAATATAAATCAGAAAAAATTAAATGATACTGGTTGATAGTATCAATTATTTGCGAAAAATTATCACAAATTACTTCATTTGCTTTAGGATGAATAATAGCAACAAGATCAGAAAAATAATCTTTAAAATCAACTAAATTTGTTGAAGACTGTCGAACATTAATTAAAGTTGAAATTTTTAATAATTGATGATAACCCTTTAAATTCTTTGCTAAAAGAACTATTTTAACTGTTATATTAGGATTTAAACCCGGAACTACTAAAGTCATTCCAATTAAGGGTTTTAATTTATTTTGTTTACAAAGGTCATAAAATTGAATAACACCGTGCATTACATTAAAATCAGTTATTGCAAGAGCTGAATACCCTCTTTTTTTTGCAATACTGATTAAATTTGGTATTTTTATTGTTGAATTTAGAGTAGAATAGCTTGTGATCGTATTTAGGTTTACAAATGTCATCGTTTATTCCTAAAAGTATATTATTTAAAAATAATAGAGGTTAATTGAAATAATGAAATATTTAACATCAATGATATGGATTATTATGTTCTTTCAGATAATTGGGTTTATAGGATCTAGTTTAACTAAAACAGTTTATAATCCTATACAGACACTTTTTATTTCGTTAATTTTTGGGGTCATTTTTATTTTAGTACCTTTTGAACTTGAAAAACTAACAAAAAGAAATTAATTTTGGTTAGATATTAAACAAGAATATGTATGGATAGATAATTAAAAAAGGATCAAGGAAAACCTTGATCCTTTTTTAATTATGAAGGGGATGCAGAATTATTATTTTTATTAATTACTGGCTTTCCCTTATAAATACCTTTCGGAGAGACGTGATGACTAACTGTAAATTCACCACTCAATTCATCAAAATGAATTGCAGGTGCTGTTAATTTTTTATCACCACGACGTATCCGCTTCTTCGTTTTCGAAGTTCTTCGTGCTGGTGTTGCCATTATTGAACTCCAATCTCTAAAAATTACAACGAGAACATTGTATATGCTTATTTCATAAAAATCAAGTAAATTTTTCATTCATACATAGGTATAAATTAAAATACCTCCAACATACATAAACTGACACTGAAGCATTACAAATATATAACAACCTACCAAAATGCCTTTTACCTGTTTTTTACATAAATACTATAGCGGTAACTTTTAAATTTTTACAGAAAATACTAATATTAAAAGTTATTTGAAAGCAATAATTAAAATCAAAATGTGTTTTAATTTAACCGCTACAAAGTGCAATAATTGACACATGCCAATGAGACCCTTAAAATATTTATTTAATTGATTTAAGATTTAAAAATTAGAGGAAAGAAAATGAAAAATGTAAAACGTACCAAATTAATTTTGTCACTAATTCCCCTTCTTTTTACATTATTTTTTTTAAGTCGGCCAGTTTATGCTGAAACTAAGGAATTTAAAGTTGGAATGGAAGCGGGATATCCCCCATTTAATTGGACTCAAGTTGATAATTCAAATGGTGCAGTAAAAATTGAAGGTTCCAAACAATATGCAAATGGCTATGATGTTCAAATTGCTAAAATTATCGCTAAAAAGCTTAATCGAAAAATAGTAGTTGTTAAAACAGTTTGGGATGGTCTTTCACCAGCACTAACATCAGGAAAAATAGATGCTATTATTGCTGGAATGTCCCCAACACCGGAGCGAAAAAAAACGGTTGATTTTTCTAAACCATACTTGGTTTCTAAAGCTGTTATGATTGTTCGAAGGGATTCTCGATACGCCAAAGCTCAATCAATTCAAGATTTTAAAGGAGCTAAAATTACATCTCAACTTAGTACTTTTCTTTATGATTTAATTCCACAAATTAATGGTGTTAAACAAGAAACAGCAATGAATGATTTTAATGCTATGCGTTCAGCATTACAAAGCGGAGTAATTGATGGCTATGTTGCTCAAGAACCTGAAGGAATTAGTGTTCAAAATGCGATTAATTCTTTAAAAATGGTTAAATTTGCTCCCGGCAAGGGTTTTAAAACTGATAGTTCAGATGACGCATCAGCTGTAGGATTAAAGAAAAATAGCCCTGATTTAGAGAAAATAAATCAAATTTTAGCTGAAATCTCTCCTAAACAACGTGAAAAATTAATGAAATGGGCAGTTACCCATCAACCTCAAAGTCACGAAAAAAAAACAAATTGGTTTATTAATATTTTTCAAAAATATGGGTCCCTACTATGGCAAGGAACTTTAACTACTCTTTGGATTTCTTTATTTAGTACTATCGTTGGATTTTTTATTGGACTAGTTATTGGAATTATTCGAACTGTTCCTTTGTCAAAATCACCAGCCAAACGTTTAGGACAAAAAATAATAAATGGTTTTTTCTGGATTTATATTGAAATTTTTCGTGGTACTCCAATGATGGTTCAAGCAGCAATATTTTATTATGGGTTAGCTCAGGCTTTTAAAATTAGTGTTAATAAAATGGCTGCGGCTTTACTGATTGTCTCTATTAATACGGGGGCATATATGGCCGAAATCTTAAGAGGTGGTATTGAATCAGTAGATCCTGGTCAAAGAGAAGGAGCTATGGCTTTAGGAATGTCGCATTTTCAATTAATGAGGAAGGTCATTTTACCACAAGCTATTAAAAACTCATTACCAGCAGTAGGTAATGAATTTGTAATTAATATTAAGGATACATCTGTTCTTTCTATAATTTCAGTTACTGAGCTCTTCTTTAACGGACAAACAATTGCTGGGCAAACTTACCAATTCTTCCAAAGTTTCTTTGTAATTTCTATCATTTATTTATTCTTAACATTTACAATAACACGAATATTGAAATTTATTGAAAGAAAGATGGCTGGTCCTAAAAATTATAATTTAATGGCTAACCAGATTCAGGTATAAAATATATGAATCAAGAAATATTTAAAATCAATAATCTTAAAAAGAGTTTTGGTACACACCAAGTTTTAAAGGACATTTCCTTTAAAGTTGAAAAAGAGGAAATTATTTCCATAATTGGCTCTTCTGGTTCTGGTAAATCTACCTTGCTAAGGTGCTTAAACCTTTTGGAAACCCCAACAAGTGGTCAAATAACCTATTTAGGTCAGGATATTTTAAAACCCAAATTTGATATTAATCATTACCGCGCAAAAGTCGGAATGGTTTTCCAATCTTTCAATTTATTTAATAACCTAAGCGTTTTAAATAATTGTATTATTCCTCAAGAAACTGTCTTAAAAAGGGATCATGAAACAGCTAAAAATAATGCAATTCAAAATTTACAAAGTATTGGAATGTCTCAATTTTTAGAAGCTAAACCCTCTCAATTATCCGGAGGACAAAAACAAAGAGTTGCAATTGCTCGAGCTGTTTCGATGAATCCAGACGTTTTACTTTTTGACGAACCTACTTCTGCCTTAGATCCAGAAATGGTCGATGAAGTATTAAACGCAATGAAAAAATTAGCCGAAATTGGACTAACAATGATTATTGTTAGTCATGAAATGCAATTTGTAAAAGATATTTCACATGAAATTCTTTTTATGGATAATGGAATAATTTTAGAACATGGAAGTCCTTATCAGATATTTGAACATCCAAAAGAGAAAAGAACGAAAGATTTTCTTAAAAGATTTCTAAAGAACGTTTAATAAAAAAACCTTAAAGGTCAAAAAATTGCCTTTAAGGTTTTTTTAAATTTTAAACTTCCCTCTCTTAAAAAAATGAATTAATAAAGTAATTATAATACTAATTAACAATATAATTGCAAATAAATAATCCGGAATTTCAATTCTAAATGGTGGTGCTGATATTAGCAGTTTAATTCCAATAAAAAAAATTAAAATATATGCCATTAAATTAAGTTCAGGAATTTTTACCATCAGTTTTACCATAATTTGAGCTACTAGTCGCATAGCTAAAATTCCAATAAGGCCACCAATTAAAACAATAATTGGATTTTTAGAAACCCCTAATGCCGCTATAACAGAATCTATACTAAAAATAACATCCATTACAACCATTTTTAAAGATACTTGTCCTACACTAGCTTTGACAGTCTTTACTTTTTTTGCTTTTTCAGGAGAATGTAGGTGATAAAAATAACTTAGTGACAAATATATTAAATATAAAGCGCCAATGATTTTTACCCAAGCATAACGAATTAAATAAACTGCTAAACCAACCATGACAAAACGAGCAATATAAGAACCTAACATTCCAATTCCCAAAGCCTCATCTTGTTGTTTTTTATTACTTAATTCATTAGTTAGCGTTGCTAATACAAGTGAATTATCAACAGATAATAAACATTCGAGTAAAATTAAAGAAATAATTATAGACCAAGCATGTGACGATTGAAAAACAGCTAACCAAGCCTTACCATCAAAAAATGGACCATATAATTTTGCTAAAATTGTCATATTTTACTTCCTTTATTAAACAATTGTCTATAACTATAACAAAACCCGCTAAATTTTTCATCATCTAGCGGGCTTTTATAATAAATAACTTTTAAAAATTAATATTCATCAATAAGTAGTTGTCGAATTTCACTTAACCGTGGTTGTCGAGGATTAGCAGGTGTACATTGATCGTTATAAACTAGATCTACTAATTTATCTAATGCCTCATCAAAATCCTTTTTCTTAACTCCATTTTCTTTTAAGGTAGTTTTTATATCAACTTCTTCTGCCAGTTTTTGAATTTTCTTTATTAAAGCTTCAACTAATTCTTGATCATCTTTACCCTTTAATCCTAAAAATCGAGCTATATCTGCATAATCTTTTTGCGCTGTATAAACTTCATAACGGGGGAAAGGACTGCGTTTTACATTGCCAGTTACTGCATTAAATCGGATAACCGGTTGCATTGCAATTGCAATAGCCAAACCATGTGGTAAATTAAATTCCCCACCAACTTTATGTGCTAGTGAATGATTAATTCCTAAAAAGGCATTTCCAAAACTTAAACCAGCTAAAGTTGCAGCATAATGCATCTTCACTTTAGCTTCCTCTCCTTCTTTAGTCGGATGTTTAGGATCAAAATGATACGAAGTTGGTAAATTTTCAAAAATTAATTTAATTGATTCTAAAGCCCATGGACGAGTCATTTCTGATGACATCACTGAAACATAACTTTCTAAACAATGGGACAAAGTGTCAAACGCAGACCAAGCAGCAGTGTGTTTAGGTACTGTCATTACTAATTCAGGGTCGATAATTGCTACTTGAGGAGTTAACTCATAATCAGCTAATGGATATTTAACATGAGTTTCATCATCTGTAATAACAGCAAAAGGTGTGACTTCTGATCCGGTCCCAGAAGTTGTTGGAATAGCAATCAAACGTGAATACTTAGGTTCAGTAAATTTAATAATACGTTTTCTAATATCCATAAATTTTTGTTGCAATTCAGTAAATAATTCTTTTAATGTTGGCACATTATTAAGAATGTCTGGATTGTCAAAAGATTCTTCATACATATAACGAGAAATTTTAGCAGCATCCAAGGCTGAGCCACCTCCCAGAGCAATAACTGTATCAGGTTTAAATCCAGCCATTTGTTGAGCTACTTCGATTGCTTGACTCAAAGTTGGGTCAGGTTTAATTGAACCATAAATTCTTGTATCAATTTGATTTAAATTTAAGTCTAATTGGTGAAGTATTTTTTTCACAAATCCAAATTTTACCATTCCTGGATCAGCAACAATAAAAACTCGATGCATCTTTTCAATATCTTTTAAATAAGAAATAGAATTTCTTTCATAATAAATATTGCTTGGAATTCTTATCCATTGTGGACGATTCCTCCGACGAGCTACAGTTTTAATATTTAAAAGATCCATCGTTGATAAATTATGTGACAAAGAATTTTTCCCCCAAGAACCTGTACCTAAAGTTAAACTCGGACGCATAGCATCATTATATATATCACCAATACCGCCAATTGAATCAGGCTGATTAACCAAAATACGTGCTACACCTAAAGCATTAGCATATTCTTTTACAAAAGGATCAATTTGTGATCCGATTTGAATAGCTGCATTATGTCCAGCTCCTTGATAATTTAATAATTTTTGGACAACTTCTATACCTTCTTGACGATCCTTCACTTTATATAAAGAAAGCAAAGGGGTTAATTTTTCAGAAGAAAGCTTTTCACCAATGTTTTTAGCTTCAAGTTCAAAAAGCATTACATCTTTATCTTCAGGAAGATTTATTTTAGCTTTTTCAGCAATCCATTTAGCTGGCATACCAGCTACTGGACCATTAACATGATGTCCTTCATTGAATACAAAATCAGCAACTTTTTGATAATCCTTTTTCGGAACAAGGTAGGCTCCCAATTTTTGTAATTTAGATAAAAATTCATCATAAATTGATTGCTCAATGACAACTGAATTTTCAGTAGCGCAAATCATCCCATTATCAAATCGTTTAGACATTAATAAATCTTCTGCTGCATAATTTAAATTGGCCGTATGATCAACAAAAACAGCACCATTTCCAGCTCCTACACCCATTGAAGGGTTACCTGAAGATAAAGCAGCATGAACCATAGCCGGGCCTCCAGTTGCAATAATTGATGCAATTCCAGGATCCTTCATCAAAGCATTAGTTGCCATTATACTTGGTTCTTTGATCCAAAGAATAAAATCTTTTGGCGCCCCTGCTGCAATTCCTGCTTCATAAACAATCTGAGCTGCATGTGCAGAACATTTTTGAGCTTGAGGATGAAACGCAAAAATTATAGTATTGCGTGTTTTTGCAGCAATTAAAGATTTAAAAATAGCAGTTGATGTTGGATTAGTAGTTGGTGTAACTGCGGCTAAAACTCCTAATGGAGAAGCAATTTTCACTTGACCTTTAACTGAATCTTCAGAAATAACCCCAACAGTTTTATCGTTTTTTATTGCATGATAAATCGATTCTGCAGCAAAACGATTTTTCGTATCTTTATCTTCAACAACTCCACGACCAGTTTCATCACAAGCTTCATGAGCTAAACTTAAAGAATTTTCTGAAGCCGCTAATGCCATTGCTGCAACAATTCGATCAACTTCTTCTTGTGAATAATTTGCAAATTCAGCTTCTGCTTTTTGACTACGTTCAACTAGTTCTTTTACTTGCCTTTGAGCTGCTTCAGTTAATTTTTGTTTCTCAGCATCACTTAAAGGCTTTTTCGCCGTTTTTTTAGTTAACACCATTAAAATTCTCCTTAAAAATTTTTAACGCCACAATTATACTAAAGTTTAAAATTGTTTACAATTTTAAACTACACAAAAATGTTGAATTTAAAAAGTTTTTTAAGGATTAAAACATAAATTAATCATTTTTTTTAAAATTTTAAAAAAATCATTTTTGATATTGACGATGATTATTGATCATTAAAATTCGGTAAATTTGTTCACATAAAACTAATCGAAATAATTGATGAGGCATTGTTAATTTTCCAAAAGAAATTGATAAATTTGCTGAAAAATCACTCGGTAAACCATAAGAACCTCCAATAACAAAAACTATTGAAGAATATTGCAATTCAATTTTAGCAATTGTTTGAGCTAATGTAACTGAATCATATTCAGTACCTTGGATTTTTGTTGCAATAATAAAATCATCCTTTTTAAGATATTTTTTTATTCTTTTAAACTCTGTATTTACAATATTTTGTATCTCAAGAGACTTTGGATTTCCGATAAACTTAGTTTCAGCCACAGAAATAATTTCAATTTTACAAAAAGATTTCATTCTTTTTACATATTCAGCAATTCCATCTTTTAAATATTTTTCTTTTATTTTACCAACTGCAACTATCTTTACTTTTAACATTATTCTAAAAAAAAAGCGCTTAGGCTTTTTTCATTATTCTCCTTGCTTTACCGTAATTTCTGGTTTGGCAGTTTCCGTTAATTTAACTTTAAGATCTTTCTTATGACCTCCTCGATAAACGCTTAAAGTGATAGTATCACCTACTTGATATTTATAAAGTTGTGAACGTAAATCGACAACAGTATTAACTTCTTTTCCTTCAATAGAATAAATAACATCATACTGCTTAACTCCAGCTTTTGCAGCAGGTGAATTATTTGTTAATGACACTACTACTACACCAGATTTTACTGAAGATGGTAGATGTAAGACAGAAGATTGTTGCGTCGAAGATACTTCAGAGAGGTCTACTGGAGAAATACCTAATGACGGACGAGCAACCTTGCCATTTTTTTCTAATTGATTAACAATTTGAACAACTTCATTACTAGGTATAGCAAATCCCATTCCTTCAACATTTGAGCTACTACCAGAACCTGATAATTTCATTGATGTAATTCCGATAACTTGACCACCAATATTAATTAAAGCACCACCTGAATTTCCAGGATTAATGGCAGCATCAGTTTGAATAACAGTTGCTTCACCTGTAGTTTGACCAGTATCTTCGTCAGTTACATCTACTGTACGAGATTTTGCAGAAATTATTCCTTGAGTAACTGAGGTTGCAAATTTACTACCCATGGGAGAACCAATTGCTAAAACTTGTTGTCCAGGACGTATTTCATTAGAATCTCCAAAATCAGCAACTGCTTTAACTTTATCGGCTGAAACTTGTAAAACAGCCAAATCCGTAACAGAATCAGTACCTAGTAATTTAGCCGTTACTTTTGAACCATCACTTAAAATCACTTCCAACTTATCAGATCCAGCAACAACATGATTATTAGTTACAATAAAGGCATTTCCATTGCTCTTTTGATAAATAACCCCTGATCCTTCACTTGATTCTTGTAAACTTCCAGATGATTTACTGCGATTACGAGAATTTCCAAAAATATCACCAAATAAACTATTTACAGGCTGCTGTTTTTGTAAATTAATTACAGAAACAACTGCATCTTTAACTTTATTAAAAGCTTTTTCAGAATCAGAATTTTCTTTAACAACAATATTACTTACTTTTGTGGGTTGATTTGAATTACTTGTAGATGTTTGAGTAGGCATATTTTGGTCATTAAAAAAGTGAACTAATAAACCACCTATCCCTCCACCAATTAAACTAGCAATAATGACAATTAAAATAATTGCTTGAGCTCCAACTCCATTTTTATTTTTTTGATGGTGAGGAGAATTCTCATTCATTTTAAAATTACTTTGATTATTATCCATCAATAAATTAACTCCTGTTTTATTTTTCAAAAATCATATTACATCTGATCTTTGAAAGAAGTGTGAAATTTACTTAATATTTTTTTATTAAAAAGAATTAAACTTTCATAAGTTTAGTGGGAACAATTGGATCTGTTTCCAAAATTTTAAAATCATGACCTGTAGCCAAACCATCTTCAGTTAAAATATTACTTACAGTTAGTTTAGCCAAAGACTTTAAATTATTTTCTTGTGATAAGTGACCTAAAAAAATTTTTTTTGTATTCAATCCAATTAAATCTGAAAGTGCTTCTCCGCTTTCATCATTTGATAAATGCCCTTGATCGCTTAAAATTCTTTGCTTTAAATTCCAAGGATACATTCCAGAACGTAACATTTCTACGTCATGATTGCTTTCAAGTAAATACATATTAGCATTACGAATTTTATATTTTATTTTATCGGAAACATAACCTGTATCAGTAAGTAATGCAAAAGACTTATTGTTACAATGAAATTGATAAAACTGTGGACAAATAGCATCATGAGAAACTCCAAAACTTTCTACATCAACATCACCAATAGTCATAGTTGTTCCTGGTTCAAAATCAACAAATTGTTCTGGAGGGATTATTCCTATTTTTGATTTCATCATTTGAAATGTTTTTAAATTTGCATAAATTAATAGTTGAGGATATCGACGGGCTAATACACCAACACCTCTAATATGATCGGAATGTTCATGAGTAACAAAAAGGTATTTAATATCACTCATCTTACGATTAATAGTTGCTAAACCTTTTTCAATTTTTTTGCCCGATAACCCTGCATCGATTAAAATTTTTGTTTGAGAACTTTCAATATAAGTTACATTGCCCTTACTTGAACTTGCTAAAACACTCACCAACATTATTAAATTAATTAAAACTTCCTTTCCAAAGTACACCCGTAAATGCGTTTATTTTTTCTATATTAACACTTTTTGTTCTTTTATTTTGCAATGCAATAAACCACGTTGGAACATATACCGAAACATTATTTGTTTCTAACATCCAAGAATATGCTAACTTTTGCCACAATATTTTAGTATTATTTGGTATTTCATTTAGTGTATATAATTTTAAAATTGCTTCTTTTTCTGAAATAATTGTTTCTGTTTCTTTAGAACTTTTTAAACTGTCAATATGAGAAATTTGATAATTAATGACATGATCATTCCTAATTTCGAAAGAGATTTGCCCAGTAAGATCATAAAATAATTCATTTTTATATTTTTGAACAAAAATAATTTGTTTAGATGTGCTAAGCTTTTTTTCATATACATAATCATTAGAATAAGGTATTTGTGAATTTTTTTGTAAAAACCCTCTCAATACTTTTATTTTATTTTTGTTGTTAATAATCAATGGTCTCGTTAAAATAACTTTTTGAGGTTTAAAAGTTACACCATTTGTTTGACTTACTTGTGGACGATTTCCCTTATGTGAATAAGATAAAAGATAACCCTTTTGTAATTTTTTTTCAGAAGTCTCTTGAACCGTAATATTATCTTTTCGCATTTCTTTAATAGCATTGTTTACTGTAGTTTCTTTTTCAGAATTTGCTTGCAATTTTAAACCATTACGATAATTTACGAAAAGGAAAAGATCTAAAAAAAAGAAAATAAATATAAAAACAATTTCAATCTTTTTAAAGTTCATGAATTATCTTCCCCTTGATGGTTAATAATTGTTGCAGCATCTCGATAAATTCCCCCAATTTTAATAAAATACCCTGGTAGCAAGTTAATTACTTCAACACTGTCATTATTTTTAACCCATGAATAACCTAGTTGAATATCTTGGATGTCACGTATTTTTATTCCTTTATTTTTTAATCTTTGAAGCAAAGAATTCGTTGTCTCTATAGTTACGGAATTTTGCGAAGTTGAAATTGGAACTTCTAAAGTTGTATTTGAAAAATAAAAAGATTGCGAATTTTTTTGCCATAAAAGTGAAACATCACCCTTTTGCTCATTATAAAAAACCGGAAAACCATCTATATAACTTCGAAAAACTACATGCTTTTCTCCTGATTTAGCAAAGTAACGAAAACTATTAAAAGAATTACCAATTTTTTGCATTGTATCTTTACTTGTTTTTAATAACGAAGTAAGGCCATTAGGAACTTGATTTGAATCTAAATGATAATCAATAAAATGAACCAAACCTGTTTCATTATTAACCGTTAAAGATTTAGTTAAACCTTTTTTATAAATATTCGCTTTACTATCAAAAGTTAATCCAGCTGATCCATCATTAGTCATAAAATTAGAAACAAAAACGCTATCATCAAGTGTTTTTACTAAGTAAACATATGATTTCAACGAAATAGGATTTTGATAATTGGTTAAGTAATTTAAACCAATTCGTTCCTCCTTGATTAAAATTTTACTTTTTACTTTTGATGCTTTATCAAATAATTGGTTTTTCTTTAAAAATAAACTAATGTAATAATATTGAAAATTTTTATCATTAGCAAAATATATCTCTGTTTCTATTGGTGATATTTGACGAATAATTACGCGATTAATTGAAAAATCTTTAATTTTAGAGTCATACTTAAATCCGAAAGTATCAGCTAGAATGCCTATACTAATTGGTGCCTGATAATATAGTTGAATAGAGTCTGTACTAGTTAAAAGATTTTCATATTGACTATTCGAATCAGCAGTATATTTTATTAGCCTTTTTAAATCTAATTTATTAAAAATTACTTTAATTGATTCTGTCATATTGGTAACTCGATCAGATAGAATATATTTATTACCACGACCATCTACCTCTAAAATTTTAATCGGGTTATATAAATTTGCTAAGTTTTGTGAATAATCTACTGGAGTAGATATATTATTACTAGAAATAATTGATGTTTTACCACTAAAAGCTCGATTATTTGTCCAAATAAAAAATGAAAGGAAAAGACTTAATCCAACCAACAAAATTAATGTGATTCGGATAAAAAAATTTTTCAAAAGCTTTCCTCCTCTTTACTATCTGGATTATCCCAGGACGAATCTTCAGACCAATTATTATTATCGTAAGGTAGAGTAAAAGAAAAAGTAGAACCTTTATTTTCAACTGATTCTAACCATATATGTCCACCCAAGGCTTCAATAACTTCTTTACTAATTGCTAAACCAAGGCCTGTACCACCTTGTCGTCTCGAACGAGCTCGTTCAACACGATAAAAACGGTCAAAAATTTTTGATTGCTCTTTTTTAGGTATTCCTTGCCCTTGATCACTGATTGAAAAAATAACATTCGTATTTGTTGTTTTTATTTTTACTTTTATTAAACCTCCATGAGGAGAATATTTAATTGCATTGTTAATGATATTATCGATAACCTGCATTAAGCGATCAGGATCAGTCTCAATCCAAACAGATTTTCGATCAAAATTTCGGATAATTTGATAATTCTTTTTATTAAGATCTTCAAAATTGTTAATAAATTTAGCAGATTCATTAGATTTACCATCAGTTTTGATCATCATATCAAATCTATCCAAGATAAAGTTTGTAAATTCAATTAAATCAATATATTCTAAATTAAGCTGAAAAGTACCACGATCCAATCGCGAAAGATTAAGCAAATCATTAATCATCCTAATCATTCTTTGCGTTTCTTGCAATGAAACATCAATAAAATGAGGTGCATATTCCTTTTGTTTCCAAGCACCTTCCGCTAAAGCCTCAAGATAACTTCTCATACTTGTTAAAGGTGTACGTAGTTCATGAGAAACATTAGACACAAATTCTCGTTGTTCTCGATCATTCTTTTGTTGTTCAGTAATATCATGTAAAACACAGACAAGACCCGTAATATATCCGTTTTTTGCTTTTAAAGTTGCAAAATCAATATTTAATATTAATTCATCTTGAAAGCCTTTATTCAGGTTTATCTTAATACCATGTGGCTGTTCTAAAATATCACGAATAGAATATTGATTATTTAATTTCAAAACTTCTAAAATAGACTTACCAATAATTTCTTTACGCTTTAAATTTAGAAATTCCAAGGCTCGTTCATTAATAATCGAAACTTTACCAACACGATCTGTTGCAATCACCCCATCAGTCATATGAAATAAAACAGAATCTAATCGATTTCTCTCCCTTAAACTTGTATCTTGAGCTTCACGAATTTGTACAGATAAATCATTAATTGATTGTGCTAATTGGCCTAACTCATCATTTGAATAAACAGGGACTAATCCTGAATAATCTCCATTAGTCATTTTAATAGCCTGATTTTTCATATCATTAATTGGTCTCGTCATTGCTCTAATTATAATAAATGCTAAAAAAAGTGCTAAAATTACAGCTCCAAAAGTAGCTGAAAAGAAAATAATCATAACATTATTAACACTTCGATAAACATTTTCCATACTTGCTCGAATATATACTACTCCAACAGCTGTACTAGAAAGTGAGGAATTATTTGTTACTTTGATTGGTAATGCTAAAACATAAGTATTCCCATAACTTCGATCAAATACTTGTTTTTTTTGGCTAGTACCACTATAAAGTGCTTCTTTAATATCTGAGTTAGTTGTCTTTTGACCAATTAAATTTCGATTATTTATATTAGAATCGCCACGAATCATTCCTTTTTTATCTACAACTTGCAGTGAGGTTAAATCAGAAGTTTGTGAATAATTTAAAATGTTTTGAATGTCATTGTTTCCTTGAGTTTTATTAGGGTTATTAATTGCTGTTCCTAATTGGTTCAGAACATAATTAGGAAAAATATTATTAACTGAAGTTTGCAAATTCTGAATACCTTGAATTTGACTAGAACGCACAAAATAAGCTCCAATTATTTCAATTGTAACTAAAAGAAGCAAAATAAAAACCATGGCTATTTTGAAAGTAAGAGAACGAAAAAAGCCAAAAATTTTACTCATTATTTGTTGGATCATTTAAATAATAACCAATTCCTCTTTTTGTGATTAGAAACGTTGGATTACTAGGAATATCTTCAACTTTTTCACGCAGACGTCTAATTGTAACGTCTACAGTACGGCCGTCACCAAAATAATCATAATCCCATATTTTTTGTAAAAGATGTTCACGAGTCATCACTTGACCTACATGACGAGCCAAATAAACTAACAGTTCGTATTCCCTGTTTGTTAATTCAATAGTTTTATTATTCTTTTTTACGGTATAAGCATCTGTATCAATTTCTAAGTTACCAATTTTAATCTTTGATGTTTTATCAGTTTTTTCCGGAAGAATATCACTTCTTCTAAGGTTAGCTTTAACACGAGCAACCAACTCTCGATTAGAAAATGGTTTAGTCACATAATCATCAGCGCCCATTTCTAAACCTAAAATTTTATCAATTTCATCATCCTTAGCTGAAATTATAATAATTGGAGTATTCTTTGATTTACGAATTTGTCTTGCAACTTCCAAGCCATCAATTTTAGGCAACATTAAATCGAGTAAAATCAAATCCGGTGACTCTTCTTCTGTTTTTGTTAACGCTTCTTCACCATCAAATGCGGTAATTACATCAAATCCTTCTTTATTTAAATTAAATTTAATAATATCCGTAATAGGTTTTTCATCATCAACAACGAGAATTTTTTTTGCCATTATTACCTCCTAAAAAGAACTAAAAGTATTATCAATTTTAATATTCGAAAATTTCTATTTTTCTACGGTATTTTGACTAAAACTGATTATAACATTTTCACAAAATAAACGATTTATAGATTAAAAAAGTTGAAATTATTAAATCCATCCTATTTCAACTTTAAGTTTATTTTAAATATTAAATTAAAGTAATAATCTAATTTTACTTTATCATTAAACAGCTGATAATATGATCTTACTTATTCAATAATGTTTGGTGATTCCTAAGTTCTACGATTTTTCTTTGATCCATCACTAAAATCATATCAGAATTTCAAATAGTTGAAAGATGGTTAGCAATTATAAAAACTAACCTTTCTTTCACTAATTGATTCATCACTATTTCTGAAAAAAAATTGAGTGATAATGCTTTCCTTATTATATTTTCATAAACTTTCTAAATGCTGATATAATCATTTTTTGTTAATAAACAAAAAAACCAACTCATAATACATTCACCAATAAATTGGATCATATAAAATCATTGATTTTTAAACTTTACTAAAAATGACAAATTTTAAAAATATTAAATTTTCCTAAAACCGTTCGAACAATGAGTTTCTAGCTAATTAAAAGTAAATAAAATGAATCATTACTGGATAAATTAATTTTTGAATATTTAAATTTTTTTATTCCATTAATCCATTGAAAATGCGAATAAAAAATATGACTACCATTATAGCAGTTCCAGTAAATTTAACAATTACATTTAAACAGATTTATCGTTTTTAGCTATTAAATCTCTAATTTGCGTTAATAATTCTTCTTGACTAGGTTGGGGAGCTTCAGATTTCTGAGGAAAAATTTTATGTACTAATTTGATCAATAAATAAACTACAAATGCAATGATTAAAAAATTAATCAAATCGTTGATAAAATTTCCATATTTATAAGTTGCACCAAAAAGAGTAAACTTTAAACCGCTTAAATTCGTTTTACCCACAAAAGTAGATAATAAAGGATTAATTAAATTACTAGTTAAAGAAGTAACTAAGGCTGTTGTTGCTCCACCAATAATTACTCCAACTGCTAAATTAAAAACATTATTCACTGCAGCAAACTTTTTAAAATCTTTTAACATTTTTTCCTCCAATTTCATATCATACACTACATAGGTAATGATACATCTAATTAGTAAATTAAGTAAATAAATGTTAAAAAGTAAAAAAACATTAAAAAGATTTAATACAATACAATTCTTAAATGAAAGGGTTAACTTTTGAAAAAAATTAATTTTTGTCCCTATTGTGGTCAATATATTTCATTAAATTCTGCATATTGTTTAAGATGTGGCTTTAATATACAAAAATATAGAAATAGAACAAAAATAGCTTTACTATCTAAAAATAATCAAAATATGATTAAAAGCAAAAAAGAAATTAAGTTTAATCAGTCTAATTTAAGAAGATATCATAAAGAATCAATTCAAAAAAATAAAAAGCATCAGTTTTTAATAATTTTTAGTTTAATTATTTTTTTAATTGTTGGGGTTTCAACTTTGTACTTCACTGGAACATTTTATTTTAGTCGAAGTCGTCAAATAAAAAAATTAGCTGAACAAGTAATTTCAACTAATCCCCAAACCCTTTCAAAAATTATTATTAATGAAAAAAATCAACCATTAAAGTATTCCGAAATCTTACCATTAACTAAACTGTATCAAAGTTCAAAACATGAACAAGAATTAATGTATGAAAAAATTATTAGTGTTCCTACTGCAGGTAATATTCAAATTATTCAAAATGGAAAAATTTTAGGTTTATATCCGAAATATAAAATATTACTTAAAAAGAACTGCTTTACTTTAAAGACAAATTTAAAAAAACCGATTTTTGCAATTGATAATTATATACTAAATAACACTGGTAACCTAAGAACAATTCAACTTTATCCTGGTAAATATAAAATTGAATGTATTGGTATTTCAAACCATAACCAAAAACACTTAAAACAAGATCTTTTTTTATCTCCTTTTGAACAAAAACAAACAATCAATTTTCATATAAAAAATAGAAATGACCACAAAAAAAGATTAATAGACCCACTTTTAGATATTATAAAACAAAATGATTTTTAAAAAATAATTAAGGGAAATTTATATAAATAACAAATATATAAAAAGAACAAATTCTAAAATTATTAGAATTTGTTCTTTTATATTAATATTTTTCTTTTATTATTTCTAATCAAATGCTCAATTATGATCACCATTTTGTATTTTGTCTCTGATGGAAGATTCCATATTAGTTTTATTATGACGACTATTGTTAGCAAATAAGAAAACTAAGACAACACAAACTATAGCAATAATCCAACCAAATAAAGTTGAAAATGAAAAAATAACAAACAAGGCTAATACAGCAAACACTGTTAAATAAATATTTGATTCAAACCATTTAAAAATATTTTGAAATGCATTACTTGTAAATTGAATATTTATTCCTTGATCATTAGTGCCTTTTTTATCATTTTCTTTTGAATCATCTGAATTTCTCGATTTAGATGTTTCTTTTTCAACATAATGTTCATCATTATTTTTAGATTTTTTATTTTGTTCATTTGAATGATCAGGTTTATCATTATCCGTTTTATCAACATCTTGATTTTCTGATTCTTGATCATCGTTTGACCTAGCAGCTACTGATTTTGAATTTTCTTTATCATTATTCTGTGCATCGGCATCTTCGCTCTCTTCGGAGTTTTCATTGGGTTTATCTGAATGATCAGCTGAATCTTTCTTATCGTTATTTGTTTTAGCAATATCTTGATTTTCCGATTCTTGATCATCGTTTGATCTAGCAGCTACTGATTTTGAATTTTCTTTATCATTATTTTGAGCATCCGTATCTTCGCTCTCTTCGGAGTTTTCATCTTGTTCACTTGAATGATCAGCTGAATCATTTTTATCATTGTTTATTTTATCAACATCTTGATTT
>CALYQJ010000006.1 GCA_945285405.1 uncultured Lactobacillaceae bacterium
GTAACGACCTTTGTTTGTTGTGACATATTATTTTTCCTCCTTAAATTTATCCGCGAGGTTTGATTTACCAATACTCTGGCGGAGATCAGAACCTGTACCAGGGTTGGCTTAACCGTAGGCTTAATAATTTCTTGACTGAACAGTTCAGTGAATTTCTTCTTACTGAGCTGTTTTTCTAACTTTGTAATTGGTAACAGCTTCTTTTTGTAAATATTGTGATAGCTATTAGCTTCAGCAATTTTTACCACGGCTGCTTCATTCTTGTAATGCCGAATTGATCGCCCTTCGGCAATTTTGTAACTGGGCCACTGCTTATCATGGTTGATAGCTAGGTCGGCAGCGTGGTCTTTGCCCTTGTGAGCCCAGCGGTTTAAATCATCAATGTGCTCTAGAACTTCGATGACCTCAATATTCGTTAGCAAGTTAGGCGACCATAGTTGAAAGCGTGTGAGCTTGTAATGGTAATCATATCGGGCTGGCAACACTGCATTGCAAGCGGAGAATTGGCACCAGGGATCGTAACAAATAGTACCTTTGCCAGCAAAAGCTAATTCGGCTTTTTGCTTGAGCTTTGTGTTGCCCAGTACATGAATTGCTTTATTTTTAATCGGGTTACGTTGGGATTGCTCATCAGCACTTAGTGCTTCATCTTTATTATTTGATAGTAATACATTAAATGATTGAACTGTTTCTTGAATCTGCTCGATCATGTTTCCAAGCTCCTTGAGTTTTAAATCAAGGTCATTCATTATTCTCATAAGAATCCTCTTTTACTTCGTTAATCTGTAGCTGTTGAACATCTTTGCCAGGTGTGATCACCATCAAGTGGTGTGGTTTGCCGAGCAGTAAACGCGGCAATCGTTCACAGAACGTGATTTGACGCATGCTGATAAAAACATTTTAGTGGGATGCTTATTAGCCAAGTTGATTATCCTTTCATTTTAAATTTAGTAAGGACTAAATGTCTTACACTTAAAGGCCATAAGAAACGAAAAAGTAAACTATTAATTCTGAAGATTTTTTTTGAGGCACCGATAGATTGTTTGAAACCGCTTAGTAATCGCCATCTTGCTGACGCCTTCATCTTTGGCAATGTCGATCTGTTTCATTTCATCCCAGAACTTTTCAATGATTAATTTCTGCTGGGTAGGCTTTAGTTTTTGAAGGGCATTGTATAGTTGATTCGTTTCTTCCTTGTTAACTGCTTTTTGGAATAGGTCGTCATTGTCTTTAACTAGGGCACCATATGGATCGTAGGTTTCAAGTGAAACGTGACGTCTAGTTTCACGATGATTATCGTTGTATTCGTTGCGATTGATTTCGATAATTTCTTTACCCATAGCTTCTGTGACCGAGATTTCTTCTATGCCAGTTGGCTGGTGTAACTTGATGCACATAAAGCCATCTTTAGTATCTGAAATCTCCATATTGAGTTGGTGACGGTCGTCGTAATATTTTTTCATAAAAAATTCCTCCTCTTGGATCTCCCAAGCGAAGGAATCGAAGGCACGCTAAAAGCCACTAGCAGAGCAATAAGAAACAGACCTAAACGATAAAATCGCTTGGGTACTGCAACTTGCTTTACTAGTGGCTTGTTACAGAACACTATTAAATTAGGTGCATGCTAGTAAAAGTTGTTGATCGGGCAACACATGCTGTTTAGCTATTAAAATACGAGATTGCTTAAGTTTATAAACAATCTTCTAATAAAAATTGATATAATAAATTTATTAGATTGTATTATTTCTAGTTAACATCTAAAGAGTATCAAGATTGGCTATTTAGCTCAGCTACTTTAGTTACTCAAAGTTACTCGCAGCTATTTTGGGAGGATTAAAATTGGTAAACAATGAATTTAGAATTTTAGTTGATTCAATAAGAATAGCTATGAGTGAGGACGAGAGGGGATCTATTGAAAGTTCTGTAAATGTAATTTTAGGTAAGTACACTAACAATTGGAAAGAAAGTACGTATAGTTCGCAGAATTTGAAAAAACTTTATTACAAAGGGTTAAATCACAGTGCTTCACAGAAGATCAAAGATGCAGTTATAAATGAGGATTCTTTCAGGAGATATGTTGATCAATTTGATGATATAGATAAGGAAGCTATTGCCCTAAAGCTTCAAACAATAAACAAAGATGGAAAAACTTTAGAAATCAGTGAGATTTCTTACTTCTGCGTTAACTTACTAAATAGATTGGTAGAAGACGCAAGAACGAAGCAGCAAAAAAAGACCACTAAAAGTGGACCGGGTTGTTGTTTAGATAAAACAGTGGCAGATGATTCTTTTGACTCGGTTTTTAAGGAAATAACGACAGGTAAAATTGCGAATATTAAGAATAACAATGATATACATGCCTTTATTCTGAAACCAGAACTTTTTCCATTTAATTATAAAAAGTTAGAGAAACTAATTTTAAATAATATAACTAATTATGCAGTTGCTAGAGGAGTTAGCAGAAATGACGTGGCCGGAATAAAAGCTGCTAAGATTTTGCGAGATTATGCTCATAGTGGTGTTCCAGAAAATATTATGGGAGAAATGCTAACTTATATTTTCCTTGAGCACACAGATAACGCCCATAAAATTTATACTAGAGCAGAAATTTCTGAATATTCTCGAACTATTGATAGTGAAGGAATTTACGTGAAAAATGATCGAGGAAGATTACAGTTAATTTTAGGAGCGTCACAATTACACGATGATTTATGTGGAGCAATTCAAAATGTAGTTTCAGAAATGAAAAATTTTAGGAATAATTGTTCAAAATCATTAATAGTATCGACGGATTTAATAGATAAATCTATTTTGAATGAGCAGTATAGTTCCGAAGAAAGTGAGAATATATTGAATGTGATCATTCCAAATGAAGATAGGATAGATGAAATTGCAGCATATGGTTTGTTCATTGGTTATAAATTTAAATCAAATATTGATTTAGATGAATGTTCCACTGAAGAAGTAAAAATCGAATGTGAAAAAGTTATAAAAAATGATTTTAATCAAGTAATGGTTCAACTAAATAAAGAAATCAAAGATAATAAATGGCAAAAATCATCTTTTTATGTGTATATGCTACCGTTCATTAGTGCTGAGAAGGATGGGGATAAGATTATGAGCAATATAATCGGAGGATATGATTATGCCAGGACAAAATAAGGAACTTGCAGAACTTCTATATGACAAATTAAAACAAAATTTGTATTTAAAGAGACTGCTTGAAAGGCTTTTTACACAATATTCATACTTTATTTTTGATGCTAAATGGTTTTTAAAAGACAAAGAAAAAGCAGACCTGTTACGATTTACAGATCTGCTGTCAAAAACGAAGAATTCAAGTGAATTGGCTGATTGTAAAAATCTATCATTAAAAATAATAGCCTTACTTAATGAGATGTATCCTAAAGATCCCAGTGTAAATTTGGTAAGTGATAGTGTCCTGAGCAGCCTAAATAATTATTTGCCCAGAAAAAATAGTGGGTACAGTAAGATAAATACCATTGATTTTTTGTGGGACAAAATAATAGATAATTACAGTACATTAAAACGACGCATACCAGGTGATGGTAAACAGACATTCGTGGGCACTCAAGATAAGGTTTTTGCCTCATTAAATAAAAAAGTTAATAGTTTTTCAGCTCCAACTTCCATGGGTAAGACATACTTAATCAAGAAATACATTGAATATAAAGTAAAAGTTGGTGAAGAACTTAATTTTGCCATAACGGTACCTAGTAAGGCATTAATTACAGAAGTAAAAAATTCCTTGCTAAAAGATTTAGGTGTCGAACTCAGTCATAACTCTTATCGCATCATTTCAAGTGCTGAAGAGTATGTACTACAGTATGGAAATAGAAATTATATCTTTGTCATGACACCCGAAAGATTGTCTAATCTACTTTCGGAAGAAAATAATCTTCGACTTGATTATCTTTTCCTTGATGAATCTCAAAAAGTAACTGAAATGGACGGTCGAAGCATCTATAACTATGACATCATTGACCAGGTGCAAAGATGGGAGCGGATGCCGAGATTAACTTTTGCTTCACCTCTTATCCCTAATCCAGATATTTTCTTGAAATTAGTATGCAAAAATCAAGAGGAATCTAACTATATTAGAGTGAATGAATCACCTGTTACACAAAATAAATTTTTAATAGATCGTTATAATAGAAAACTTTTCATTTACAATGACTGGGACAAAAAGCCACAGTGGTTAAGTTTCTTTTCTGAAACCCTCATACCATATATTGTTCTTAAAATCATTAACAAAACGGGAAAGAAAAAACAAAGCTTGGTATATTATGCATCAAAAGCAGATATGATGTCTGATGCAGTTATCATTGCAAAACAACTTCCAAACATTGAGAATACTGAGCTAGAAGAATTAGCTATGTATATTGGTAGAAAAATTCATCCTGACTACGTACTGGTTAATTTAGTAAAGAAGGGTATAGCTTTTCATATTGGAGAATTGCCAATTAATGTTAGAACTAAAATTGAAGATGCTTATCGAAAAGGAATTTTACGGATCTTACTTTGCACTAGTACTCTCATAGAGGGAGTTAATTTACCTGCTGACAATATTTTTGTTACATCATTAAACAATGGGAAGAGAAAATTAAGTCAGCTTGAATTTCTAAATCTTATTGGTAGAGTTGGTAGATTAGGTCACTCTATGCTTGGAAATGTATTTCTTATTACTGGAAAAAAAGATAAATCACATAGTAATTTAGTTGCTTATTTAAAATACCTTGGCAAGAATTTAAAAAAAGAAAAATTGTCTGTTGAAAAGGCTTTGAAGCCAAAACAAGTAGCTTTAATAAAAAAATCATTGGATAAAGGAGATCTTAGACTAACTACCATAGATAATAAGAAAAACTATGATTTTTTAAGAAAAATTTCTCTAATTTACATCAAAGAAATCAATCATAAACAGCAGGGATATACCAGAAAACAATTCAAAAAAAGTCTTTCAAATGAGGATGAGGAGAAAATAGTTCATGCATTACATGATAAGTACCCTGATGAACTTCAAGATGACGTTAATTTCTCTATAGATCAGTCTAATTTATTAAAGCAATCGATTAGCTCAGAAGATATTTTTGATTTTCCTCAAATTTTCAATGAAAATCAAAAATTAAATGTTTCAGGAACTTATGATTTTTTTGTTAAACTATCGCATATTTTTAATTGGGGACTTTATGAGCGGACTTTTGTAAATACTGACATTGATGAGAAGTTACAGCAAAAAACTTTGGAAGATTACGCCAAGCTTACACTACTATGGATTAGTGGATGTAGCCTTAAAGATATTTGTAGTTTTGCAATTGAAATTCGAAAAAGTGATTCAACATTTCTAGATAGGTTAGATCATGATAGAAGATTGATAGGAAATATAAATTGGGAAACTATAACAATTAATATAGTAATGCGTCAAATTAATAAAGTTAATTTTGTTCTAGGAAAGTATTTTCTAAAAGTTGCAAAAGAGTTGTCTAAAAGTGGAGTCCCACTTTACAATAATTGGTATCGATATTTAGAATATGGAACAAACAGTGAGCTAAGAATATGGCTTCAACAAAACGGATATTCAAGAGAATCATCGCAATATATCGAAAAAGAAGCGGATAAGTTTCTTATTAATAATGGCCCGTTGGGTTGGCTAATATCAAATAAAATTTATGAGGCTGATGATCCAGATATTATCCAGGAAACTACAGAGGTTCGTGAAAATGTACCAGAAATTTTTGAATAGATTTTAAAAGGACGCATGTAGGTTTTAATTATAAAAAATTATGGAAGGTTTTAATTGATCGTGGAATGAAAAAGAAAGATTTGCATGTAGCTAGTGGTATTAGTACTGCCACAGCTGTAAAGTTAGGTAGAAATAGTAATATCACGACAGAGGTACTTCTTAATATATGTAAGGCATTGGATTGCAACGTTAGCGAGATTATGGAGTAGTAAAGTAGGGAGAATAAAAAATGTAAAGTATAGAGTAACAAGATGTGTGATTAGACTAATTTATTAATTAACATAGTATAGTATGCTTAAAAAGCATTAGTATAAAATAATGTATATTTTTAAAAATTTTTTTTAGATAATTCAGTTTTACACTTTATATGAAAAATAAAAAAATGACTAGGGAAACTAATATACAATCAAAGCCTAAAAAAATAGTTAGTATTATCCATAATTTTTAAATCTCAGTTTGTTAACAAATTAAAATAATTCCAGCCTTTTGTTAAACTTTTCAAAAATTGTTTTTAAAGGATTATCCCTGAATAATTTTATTAATTTTTTTATATACATTTATAAGGTAAATTCAGATTATGATTATTTAAATTACTTTACTTAAAAAAGCACATTAATTAATGTGCTTTTTTAATATCTACTTTAAATAGAAATGTTTTTACTGTTGTTATTTCGTAGCAAAATATCATCAATAATATCTTGAAGAGAAATTTGTTTCATTTTGTCTTCGGCACTTTTTTCAATATCTTTATAAAATTCTTTTAAACTCGCTTGAATATTTTTTCCGACAATACATTTGGGATTAGTTTTATGATCAATATGTAAGAGGTGATGATTAGTATTGATGGCTTGATAGATGTCAAAAATACTAATTTTACTAGGCATTTTACATAATTTTGGCTGGGCAACACCTTGGTGACTAGTAATTAAATTTGCTTTTTTTAAATCACTCATCAAATTTCTTATCACACTTGGATTAGCTTCGACACTTTTAGCAATAGCCTTACTGGAGCAATCACTTTTTTGACAAATTACAAGATAAGACAAAATATGTATGGCGTCACTAAGTTTACAAGAATATTTAATTAATTTGTCTCCTTAATTCATAATAATTTCTTTAATTCCATCACTTAATTTGGTTAATGGGTGGTTTAAAATTTTAGCTAAGTCATTTGTTGTATCACTTAAAGAACCTTCATCAATGATGTTTTGAAATGATGCGTACATTTCGGAATTTTGGTGGCTTAACCCTTGCTCTTCTAAATATTTAATATAATTTTCTTTGGTAACTCGCATTATATCACATTTGTAATCCAAAGCCTGATTTAATGCTAAACCTAAATCTTCATAAGTGTGAGCAGGTCCAGAAAATTCATAAATTTTTTTAGCATCTTTGTTTACCAGTACTTTAGCAGCAGCTTCTGCATATTCTCTTTCAAGAGCCCAGCCAGCTCGATTCGCTGTCCAATATATTGCTTTTTTTCTTTCTTTTCCGATTTTTAAAAAATTTGTTTCGTTTTCTAAATACCAATTATTGCGTAAAAATGAATGTGAAATTTTAGAATCAGTTATTAAATTTTCTGTGAATTTATGATCATTGGCTAAAGATGATTTTGAATTTTGAGCATGCGTAAAACTTGTATATGCCACATAGCTAACATGGTTTCTTTTTAAGGCAGATACCACATTTTTATGCTGTTCTAAACGCGTAATTTCACCACCATCAACAGTTGACGATATGAAAAGCACTCTATCAATATTCGATAAAGCTTTTGAAATTTCGTTAGGTCGATCATAGTTTCCAGTTCTTATTGTTAAATTAGGAAAAAGTTTTTGCGCTTTTTTAAAATTTCGAGCAATTATAACAATGTCTTTAGGATCAACTAGCTTAGTTAAATAATTTACAGCTATGATTCCAAAACGACCGGTAGCAGCAGTAATAGCATATTTCATAATTTTAGTACCTTCCATTCATGTTGTTTTAAATACAACAAGTTTAACATACTTTATATTGCAATAAAAGCAACAATTTTATGCATAAAAAATATAACTATGGATTTACAAAAAACTAAATAATATAATTCCTTTTTTAAAAAGTAATATAAAAAGTTAAATAATAAATTTGACTTTTGGTACGCAAAAAAACAAAAAAAGTGCATAAAAAAGAACATTTTATTTTATTAGTTCTTATTTTATAAAAAAGAATAACTATTTTTAAAAAAACCTATATTATTTAAATATGTACAATGATAAAAACAATAATATAAAAAAAGTACATAAATTAGTTTATGACGTAAAAAACCGAGAAAAAGATTGGGAAAAGTCTTTTGAAGAATTAAATTCATACATTATCCCAATTATTAGAACTATTGAAAAAAATTATTATCTAGTCGATTATGAAGATAATGACTGGCTACAGGAAGGAGCGTTGGTGTGTTTTAAAGCATGTACTACATTTAACTCAAATTTGGGATCGGTTTTTATGTCATATTTTAAATTACTTTTTAAAAATCATGTTATTTCGTTGATTCGTAAGCAAAATAGTTATAAAAGAAAAATCAACAGTAATGTGATCTATTGGGATAATATCTCAGGGCAATCAAAAAAAGTTCTAATAAATCGAAATAGTGATAAATACACTTTAAAAGAACTTAGTTTAGCTACAAGTATGTCTGATCTAATTTATGAATTTAATGATCGTGAATTGCATTATTTTGGTAAATGTTTACAAAAAGGGCTTTATGATGATGAAAAATTCTCTAATAGTACTAAGCGTTCCGTAAAAAGGACTGTTAGAAAGTTTTTAAAAGATATATAAAAACTTCTTTTTTAAGTTTTTAATAATATTAGAAATTAAAATAAAAAATGATTGAAATTATTAACTATCAGTTTAAAAACTATACTTATACTATTTTTTAAAATATATAAAAAAGCATTGGAGTTTTAACTCAATGCTTTTTTATATCATTTTTTGAAATAATCAACTTATATGAAACATTTTCTGCTTCATCATATATGCTAACAGGTAGATCGTTATGAATCATAATTTTTAAAATGTAACCATATTTATCAATAAAAACAATTGAATCAGGATTATTTTCCACTAGTTTAGTATCCAGTTTATTGTGGTCAATAATAATGTTGAAATTATTACTTAGAATCAAATGATGTTTATGCTTATTTTGGTCAGTAAAATACCATTCACCACTAATATTTCGTTTTACTTCTATCTTCTTTTTCTTTTTTCGTTTCAAATAACTAAATGGCAACTTTAATAATCCTCTAATAATCTTGCGCATAAAAAACCTTTCTAAGTTTTATTTTATCATTAAAAGACTTTAAGAGTATGTAAAATAAAATAACAAAATGATTTCAATTTGTTTAAAATAATTTAAGAGTTTTTTGAAATTCGTCAAATATTGCATTACTTTTATTATGACTTAGTTTATTTTTTGTAACAAATTCTTCACGACGGACAAATTCACGTGGAAAAAAGAAACGTTGGTCAACTTGAAATTTACCAGTTAAGGCTTTTACAATTGCACTTTCTTCGGAAAGTTCGTGAAGTTCGCCATCTGAAGTCATAATTTCAATTTGGGTTTGAGGTTTTTTAGCATTAGGATGATATGCATCATAAGGTAAATCTTTAGAAAAATTCTTAAGAGTAAAGTATTTATGCTTATAACCTGCCTCTTCAATTAACTCTATTAATTTCTTAATTAAATAGTTTTGTCCGTGGTGGTATTGAACTGACTTCAATGGAGAACGATCCAAAAATCGATTAACTAAATCACGTAGAATTGGGTCGGGATGATTACGCCAATTAAGTAAATAAGTAGAAATAACACAATCATCTACGTTTAAATAATCTGACAAAGTGTAATTTTTTTCAAAAAATGGAATCAAATTAGGTGCTTTATAGTCGCCTTTAAGTTGGCCATTTTCATAAAGATACTTAGAACGTCTCAAAATTAAAATTAAAATTGCTTCCATTCCTCGAGAAGCAGGATGAAAATAAACTTGCTGATACATCTGAAAACGCGATACAATATAATCTTCAACTGCATGCATCCCATCAGCTAGGAAGGCAATTCCTTTTTCATAAGGAATCATTACTCGTAAAATTCTTGTTAAATCGAAAAGGCCGTAATTGGTTCCAGTAAAATAAGCATCACGTAATAAATAGTCCATTCGATCCGCATCTATTTGTGAAGAGATCATTTGAACTATTTGCTGGTTATGATGAGTATGAGCAATAACACTAGCAACTTCTGCTGGAAATTTTGAATCAACTTGTTTTAAAATTTGATTAATTTTGGTAGAATCACTTGTGATAATGTTACGAGTTACTTGCTCATGATCTGTATCAAAAATATCTTCAAAAACGTGCGAAAAAGCACCATGTCCGATATCATGAAGTAAAGCTGCACAAAGAGCAGTTAAACGATTTTCATCGTTCCACAAACCGTCATTGGGAGTAGATGATTGATAATTTTGAACAAAATTATTACAAATTGTTTGGGTAATTTCAAAAACACCTGTACAATGAGTAAAACGTGAATGTTCTGCCCCCGGGAAAGTAAAGGCGGTAGTACCCAGTTGTTTAATTCGACGTAGTCTTTGAAATTCTGGTGTATCAATTAAGTCTTTGATGATACTTTGGTGGATATGAATATAATTATGAACAGGGTCACGAATAACTTTTTCACGTTTTAAATTTAAATTTTTTATTTTTTTTGGATTCATAGGTACCCACTTTTGACAAAAATTTTTTATTTATCTAAAGAAATAATCAATAACAAGATTAATGATACGACAAAATTTGATGTTGAAGCACAAATTATTAAAAAAAATTTAGAATTAACTATAAATTATTGCGAAAATATTCCTCAGGGACATTTTTGCCAAATATATTTTAATGGAAGAAATAGTGTTGAAATAACACGTTGGATTTCTGGTGAGTATAAAAATCATTTAGTAATAAAAAATAAAAAAATGACCATTAATAATTATGTAACACTAGCTGGTACAATTCAATTAAAGACTTGGGGAGATGACATTTCTTTAAATAGATTAAAAGATGGTAGTGTTGTATTGAAATTTATTTATGATTTATTTCAAAATCATGATTTAATTAATCGTCATAAAGTGTATTTGCAAATAAAAGGATAAATATTTAAAATATTTTTTTAATGGAGGCATAGTATCTTGAAATTACCAGTTTTAGATGAACAAAATAAATCAGAGTTATCTTTAATTGAAGTCGCTCATGCGATTTTACAGAATAATAAAAAAGAAATGAATTTTAAAGATTTATATTCTGAAGTTGGGAAATATTTGGGGAAAAAGAAAAAAGAAATGGATAAATCTATTGTTGATTTTTATACAGATTTAAACGTTGATGGTAGCTTTATTTCTTTAGGAAATGATGTTTGGGGACTACGTGATTGGTATCCATTTGATTCTGTAGATGAAGAAACTAATCATAATGAAGATGTTAAAGAAATGTCTGACAAAACAACATCAAATTATGACGAAGATGATGATGTTATTGACTACATTGATACTGATGATGACGATAATTCTACTAGTACAACAAATTCATTAACAGGACAATTTGATAGTTCATCACTAAATGATGATAGTTTTTTAAATGACGATGAAGAAAATGAAGTAGAAGATGATCCAAAAAGTGCTGATCAAGAGTTATCCCAATTTGACGATGACGATGATGAAAACGATGATGATTTATAAAATTTATATTAAAAGAAAGCAAGTAGTTTAATGGCAAAAATTGGCATAATTGGCTCTGGAAATATGGGACAAGCTTTAATTAATGGTTGGTTAAAAACTTCTAATCACTTAGCAGTATATTCACCTAATCACGGGAAAACTATAGCTAATCAATATCATATTGAATTTTTGCATCTTTCGGAACTTACATCTTGGTCGGATATATTAGTTTTGGCATTTTTGCCACAACAATTATCAAAAATTGCCAGTCAAATTTTATCAAAAACTAGTTCAAATCAAACAATAATTTCTGTTTTAGGAGGAATTAGTTTAGCTCAAATTATAGAAGCATTTCCTAAAACTGATAATATTGTTAAAACTATGCCAAATACTAATGTTAAAGTTAATAAAGGGGAAATTGCTTATATTGCCAATCCCAACATGTCATCTACAAAGTTAAAAGATATTTGTGATTTGTTAAAAGATTTGGGTGATATTTTTCCTTTGGCTGAGTCTGATTTTGAAGTTTTTGGTGCTCTAGCTGGATCCGGGCCAGCAATAGTAGCAAAATTTGCAGAAAGTTTAGTATTAGCTGGTGTAAAAAATGGTTTAGATCGTTCGACAATGATTGAAATTGTTTCAAAATTAATTACTGGAACAATAAAAAATGTTCAAGAAACGGGTATCAGTTTTAATGATTTAATTTATCAAATTTCTACTCCCGGTGGTAGTACGATTAGGGGAATTACTGAACTTGAAAATGAAGGATTTTCAGGAAAGTTGATTTCAGCTTGTGATAAGATAATAGCTTCTAGCTAAACTCTAAAAATTGCTTGAAATTAAAATTAATAAAATTACCAAGAGGTTTTTAACAGAGAAAAAAAATTGAGAAGTTTGTTTTGATTAATTGACCAAGGCAATTTATTTCTCTATACTAATAAGGGCGCAAAAGTGCTCTCTGTTCTTGGGAATAGAGAGCACTTTTATTAAAAATGTCTCTAATCAAAAAAAGAGGTGCTTAATGACTAAATATGTATTTGTAACAGGCGGTGTTGTTTCATCATTAGGGAAAGGAATTGTTGCAGCTTCCTTAGGCAGATTATTAAAAAATCGTGGCTTAAAGGTGACAATTCAAAAATTTGATCCTTATATTAATGTTGATCCAGGAACGATGAATCCTTATCAGCATGGTGAGGTTTTTGTCACCGATGATGGAGCGGAAACCGATTTAGATTTGGGACATTATGAACGGTTTATTGATAATAATCTTGGAAAGTATTCTAATGTTACTACTGGAAAAATTTATTCTGAAGTAATTGAAAAAGAACGTAAAGGGGAATACTTGGGAGCTACAATTCAAGTTATTCCTCATATTACTGGGATGATTCGTGATAAAGTTTTACAGGCCGGTAAAGAAAATGACGCAGATGTTGTAATAACTGAAATCGGAGGAACAGTTGGTGATATTGAATCTCAACCTTTTCTTGAAGCAATTAGACAAATGAAATCAGTAGTTGGTGCAGAAAATATTGCCTATATTCATGTAACTTTAGTCCCTTATATTAAAGCTGCAGAAGAAATGAAAACCAAGCCAACTCAACATTCAGTGCGTGAATTAAAGAGTTTTGGAATTCAACCTAATGTTATAGTCGTTCGAACTGATCGACCAATTAGTATTGCATTAAAAGAAAAGATAGCTCAATTTTGTGATGTTGAAACTAAAGCTGTAGTTGAGTCAAGAGATGCTTCTTCAATTTATGAATTGCCACTGAGACTTCACAAAGAAGGTTTAGATGATATTATTGATAAGTATTTAAATTTAAACTCACCTAAACCGGATATGAGTGAGTGGCAAAGACTTAACGATCGAATTTCATCTTTACAAAAAACGGTCAAAATTGCTCTTGTAGGTAAATATGTGGAATTAAAAGATGCTTATATTTCAGTTACAGAAGCATTACATCATGCTGGTTTTAGTCATAATAGTAAAGTTGAAATTAAAATGGTTCAAGCTGAAACAGTAAATGATAATAACGTTGCTGAAATATTGGGATCTGATGTTGCAGGGATTTTGGTTCCTGGAGGTTTTGGCGATCGCGGTATTGAAGGTAAAATTGCTGCAATTAAGTATGCTCGTGAAAATGATATTCCATTTTTAGGTATTTGTTTAGGAATGCAGATGGCATGTGTTGAATTTGCACGAAATGTAATTAATTATAAGGATGCGAATTCTACAGAAATGGACCCTAATACTAAATATCCAATTATTGATCTTTTACCTGATCAAGCAGATGTAGTTAATATGGGTGGGACTCTAAGATTAGGTTTGTATCCTGCAAAATTAAAAGAAAATACTTTAACTCGTAAGCTATATCATAATAAATCTGAAATAAAAGAGCGTCATCGGCATCGTTATGAGTTTAAGAATAAGTTTCGTGATGTATTTGAAAAAAATGGGATGATTTTTTCAGGAGTATCTCCTGATAATCGTTTAGTGGAAATAATCGAATTACCAGAAAAAAGATTTTTTATTGCCTGTCAGTACCATCCAGAATTTCTTTCTCGTCCCAATCGTCCAGAACCATTATATGATGGTTTTATCGATGCGGCATTAACATATAATCAAGAAAAATTGAGTTAATTAAGTGTTTAATATGGTCTTATTTTAATGGAAATTATGGATATTAGGGGAGGAAAACCCCTGACAGGTAGTGTTAATATTGGTGGTGCAAAAAATAGTACAGTAGCTTTAATTCCGGCGTCAATTTTATCGCAGACGTCGGTAGTTTTTGATGGAGTACCACAAATTAAGGATGTAGATAATTTACGATCAATTTTGCAAGATATGAATGTATCTTCATCTATTGACGAATCTGTTTTAAGAATTGATCCTTCTAGGATTAAACCCATTCCTTTAACGAGTGGAAAAATTCAAAGCTTACGCGCTTCTTATTATTTTATGGGAGCTTTATTATCACGCTTTGGTGAGGCAATTGTTAGTTTTCCTGGTGGAGATGATATTGGTCCACGACCGATCGATCAACATATCCATGGCTTTGAAGCTTTAGGTGCTCATGTTTCATTTAAAAATGAATGTATTCATATTAAAGCTCCAAAAGAAGGTTTAGTCGGGACTGTAATTAAATTTAAGTTTATTTCTGTTGGGGCTACAATTAATATGATTTTAGCTAGTGTTCTAGCGCAAGGTCAAACTACAATTGAAAATGCTGCTCGAGAACCGGAAATAATTGATTTGGCTACATTTTTGAATAACATGGGGGCTAAAATTCGAGGTGCAGGTACAAGCCAGATTCGTATTGACGGAGTTAAAGAATTAAGGGCATCTAATACTCACACCATAATTCCTGATCGAATTGAAGCCGGAACTTATATTATTATTGCTGCTGCTATAGGAAATGGAATTATGATAAAAAACGTAATTCCAGAACATCTTGATCTATTTCTTGGTAAATTAGAAGAAATGGGAGTTAATATGGTAGTTGGTGAAGATAGCATTTATGTGTATCCTACTGAACGTTTGGTTAATGTTGAGATAAAAACAAGTCCATTTCCTGGTTTTGCAACAGATTTACAACAACCAATTAGTGCTTTAATGTTATTAGGAGATAATGAAGGGATTATCAAGGATACAATTTACCCTAAAAGAATTAGGCATATTTCTGAATTACAAAAAATGAATGCTAAAATTTGGTGTGACCATAATGTAATTCATGTTTTAAAGTCAAACAATTTACGAGGTACGGATGTTACTGCTGATGAAATTAGAGCAGGGGCAAGTTTAATGATTACAGGATTGATGGCTTCAGGTGAAACACGAATTCATGATGCTGGTAATATCTTGCGGGGTTATGATCAAGTAATATATAAATTACGCAATCTTGGTGCTGATGTTGAAATAATAGACAAATAAAGTTTTAGATTTTGAAATCTGGCAAATAATAGTGTATAATGCAACAGTTGAATTTATCCAAGGAGGTAATAAATGAAACAGAAAATCCATCCTGATTACCATCCAGTTATTTTTGTTGATTCTTCAACCGGATATAAATTTTTAAGTGGATCAACACAAACTTCAAAAGAAACTATTAAATGGGAAGATGGTAATGAATATCCTTTAATCAGAGTTGAAATTTCTTCCGATTCTCACCCATTTTATACCGGAAAACAGAAGTTTACTCAAGCTGATGGTCGAGTTGATCGATTTAATAAGAAATATGGTTTTAAAAACGATAATTAAATTCGGAAGACAGCCGTCAAAAGAGCTGTTTTTTTTTATTTTTTAAAAGGATGAATATTTTAAGTTATGGATCACAAAGTAACTTTTAAGATAGCAATAGTTTTAAGTATTGCAACAATAATTAGTTCGTTTTTAGTATTTTTATTTTATAAAACGCGTTATTTACAAGTTCTTTCTGTAATTTTTCTGAGTTTTGCTCCTTTTATTATTGAAAAAATTTTTAAATTTTATTTTCCTGATCAGTTATTGATTCTTTATGATATTTTTCTTACTGCTTCAATCATTTTAGGGACAGGTTTTGGATTTTATCGTATTCCGCTTTGGGATAAATACCTACATGTTTTTGCAGGTTACGTAATGAGTACAATTGGTTTCTCTATTTATTTAAACGGATTATCAGATAAAGATGTTTATAGTAAGCCGTTTTTAATAACTATGTTTAGTATGTCTTTTGCCTGTTTATTGGGAATTTTGTGGGAAATTTATGAATTTACTGGTGATTCAATATTTAATCTTAATATGCAGCGTTACTTAGATTACCATGCTAAACCATATCTTGGACATCTAGCTTTATATGATACAATGGGTGATTTAATTTCTGATGTTATTGGTGGAATAATTTTTATGTTAGCTTTTCAATATTTAATAAAAAAGAAAAGAATTAATTTAAATCATTGGCGTTTTAAAAAACAATAATTAAGCAAGGATAATATAAATTGTGAAAATTAGTTTAAAACAAATTAAAAAGTTATTAGATGATCAAGATATTACATCTTCTATAGATGATGTTGTTATCGATCATATTGATTTTGATTCTCGTCAAGTTACACCAGGAGCTTTGTTTGTTCCCTTGATTGGAGAACGAGATGGTCATGATTTCATTAATATGGCGGCAGAAAAAGGGGCGAATGCTACTTTAGTTCTTAATGATCATGAAACTTCTAAATTAACGATTCCTTATATTAAAGTTAATGATATTAATGAAGCTATCTTTAAAATTGCTAATTTCTGTTTGCGTAAGATTAATCCTAAAGTTGTAGTAATTACCGGGTCAAATGGGAAGACAACAACCAAAGATTTAGCATATTCAGTATTATCCCAAAAATATCGTGTATGGCGAACTAAAGATAATTTTAATAATGAAATCGGAGTTCCCTATACTTTAATCTCAATGCCAGAAGATACTCAGATTTTAACAATCGAAGTTGGTATCGATAATTTTAATCAGATGAAAAGATATTCAACTTTACTTAGACCTGATATTGCAATTATTACTATGATTGGTGAAGCACATCTAGAATTTTTTAAAACCCGTAAAGCAATTGCTCAGGAAAAATTAAAAATTGCTAGTAATTTAAAATCTAATGGTACTTTGATTATCAATGGGGATGAACCTTTATTAACTGAAAATGCTAAGTTTTTAAGTTGTATAACAAAAACATTTGGAGAATCAAATAAAAATGATATTTATCCAATAAAAATAAAAACTGATCCACGAAAGTCAGAATATCAAACAAATTTAACTGATAATACAGTTTTTACTCTCAATTTAATTGGTAAATATAATCTGATTAATTCATTACCGGTTATCTTAGCTTCTAAGATTCTTAATTTAACTAATACAGAAATTAAATTAGGATTAAAGAATTTAAGTCTTACTAAAGATCGTTCAGCTTGGTTAACTGGTAAAAAAGGTGAACAAATTTTAGATGATGCATATAATTCCAATCCAACAGCTGTGAAAAAAGTTTTAATGGCTTTTGAAAATATTAAATTACCTTCTAATGCAAAGAAAGTTTTAGTTTTAGGTGATATGCTAGAATTGGGTAAAGAAAGTAGGCAAATGCATGCTAATCTGGCAAACTTTTTACCTATAAATACTTTTGATCATATTTATCTCTATGGAAATGAAATTAAAGAACTTTATCTTAAATTAAAGCCAATTTATAAAGAAAAAGTAAAATATTATCCTATATCTCAATATCAACACTTAGTTCGAGGAGTTGACCAAGTAATGGATAAAAACTCCTACCTTTTAGTGAAAGCCAGTCATGGCCTTCACTTAGAAAGATTAGTTAATTTTCTTACAACAAAGAATTAGTATTTACAATAAAAGTTTTATCTGCTAGCATTTTGATATAATCGGGGTATAAAAAATGCAAACTATCAATAAAGAACAAATATCAGAAAAAATCTGTCCTAATTTTGAATGTGCTCTTTTTTTATTGGGCAAGAAGTGGAACGCAATGATTCTTACAGTTTTACTCGACTATGGTTCTTTACGGTTTACAGAAATTTCTAATTATGTTGAACCTTGTAGTGATCGTGTCTTAGCAGAAAGGCTCAAAGAACTAGAGGCTATGGGGCTGATCCAACGGCAGACTTTTTCTAATTCTTCGTTAATTGAATATAAGCTAACGAAGATGGGTGTAGATTTAGACAAAACATTAAAATCCCTTCATCGATGGTCAGATAAATGGTTAACAAAGGTATAATTTTTCTAGTTTTTTGGCCTTCATTTCTGAAGGGTTTATTTTTGTTAGAAAAATTTTAAGGAAGAAATAATGGATTTAGAAAAAGAGCTAATTCAATTACAAAAAGATATTTCAGAAAAATTTGCTTCAATTAAAAGTACTGAAGAAATTAATAGTTTTAAAGTTGAAATACTTGGAAAAAAGGGTAGATTAACTCGGATTTTAAAAAGTTTAAGTATCTTGTCTAAAGATCAACGTAAAAATATTGGTCAAAAGGCAAACGAAATTCGAGATATGGTTAATCAGAAAATTGAAATTAAGCAGCAAGAAATTGCACAAAAGTTGATTGCGCAAGAAATTGCACAAGATACTATTGATGTGACTTTACCAGGTAAAAAGCCTTTAATTGGTTCTAAACATGTTTTAAATATAATTATTGACGATTTGGTTGATTTTTTTAGATCAATGGGATTTTCAATTAATGAAGGAACAGAAATTGAAGATGATAAACACAACTTCGAAATGCTTAATATTCCTAAAGGACATCCTGCCCGTGATATGCAAGATACATTTTTCTTGACTAATGGATTAGAAAATGATTTACTTTTACGTTCTCAAACTTCACCAAGCCAAGCTCATGATTTAGAAAATCATGATTTTTCGAAAGGTCCTATTCGAATGATCAGTTATGGGCGAGTTTTTCGTCGTGATGATGATGATGCAACACACTCACATCAATTTTATCAAATGGAAGGTTTTGTTGTTGATCGACATATAACGATGTCTGATTTGTTTGGTACTTTGAATTTAACATTAAAACACGTTTTTGGAGATGATCGAGAAGTTAGATTTCGACCTAGTTATTTTCCATTTACCGAGCCATCAGTGGAGGCAGATGTAAGTTGCTTTTTCTGTAATGGTGAAGGATGTTCAATTTGTAAAAATACAGGTTGGATTGAGGTTTTAGGTGCTGGATTAACTCATCCAAATGTTTTTAAAGCTGCTGGAGTGGATCCAAAACAATATCAAGGATTTGCTTTTGGTATGGGAATAGATCGTTTCGCCATTCTTAAGTATGGAATTTCTGATATTCGTGATCTCTATACAAATGATGTAAGATTTTTAAAACAGTTTGAAGGTGAAAATTAATGTTGATCTCATTAGATTGGGTCAAAGAATATTTATATTTGCCAGTAGATGCAAAAGAATTGGCTGTTAAAACTACGATGACAAGTCAAGAAGTAGATGAAATTATTGAACCAGCTAAAGGTTTAAAAAAAATTGTAATTGGTAAAACTATTGAAGTTATTCCAATGCCAGGCTCCGATCATTTAAAAATATGTCAAGTAGATGTAGGAGAAAAGAATTTAAGTCAAATCGTTTGTGGTGCTCCTAATATTTCTCAAAATCAAAATGTAATAATAGCTTTACCAGGAGCAAGGATTAAAAATAACGTTAAAATTAAACGCAGTAAGATGCGCGGATATGAATCAAATGGAATGATTTGTTCATTAGAGGAAATCGGTTTTTCTAGTAGTGTTGTTCCAAAAGAATTTGCAAATGGAATTTATATTTTTCCCCGTGATTTAAAAGTGAAATTAGGAGATTCAGTTTTTTCTTATTTAGGTATGAATGATCACATTCTTGATTTAGATTTAACACCTAATCGGGGAGATCTGCAATCAATTAGAGGGGCAAGTTATGAGTTTGGTGCATTTTATCATTTAAAACCACATTTTCAAAAATTTAATTTAAAAACTACTTCTGATGATTTCGCAGACAAATTTAAAGTGAGTGTAACTGATTCATATCTTGTTCCAGTTTATCAGTTACGTAATATTTCAAACGTTAAGATAGACTCTAGTCCTCAATGGTTAAAAAATCGTCTTTGGAATGTTGGTATTCGTCCAATTAACAATATTGTTGATATAACTAATTATGTAATGTATTTATATGGTCAACCTCTGCATGCTTTTGATGCAAATACAATACAGTCAAAACATATTTTAGTTAGAAAAGCTAAAGATAAAGAAATTATAAAAACTCTTGATGGAATTAATAGAGAACTTAAAGGCCAAGATTTGGTAGTTACTGATGGAAAAAGTCCAATCGCAATTGCGGGAATTATGGGTGATCTATCTCACGAAATCACTGAAAGTACTACTAATATATTATTAGAAAGTGCTATTTTCAATTCCCAACATGTACGTGAAACTGCTAAAAGATTAAACTTAAGAAGTGAATCTTCAATTAGATTTGAGCGTGGAATTAATTCAGATACTGTTAGTGAGGCTATTGATTATGCAGCATATTTAATTCAAAAAATTGCTGGAGGAACAGTATCCCAAGATGTGTTATTTGGTTCAAAAGTAGAATTACCTAAATATCATATTATGACAAATGCCAAAGCAATTGGTCAAAAAATTGGCTTAACAATATCAACAGAGCAATTAACTAGTGTGCTTAATGATTTAGCCATTTCTTACAAATCTCAAGGTGATAACATTTTAGTTAATTTTCCACATCGTCGTCCTGATTTAATGATTGAAGAAGATTTGGACGAAGAAGTAGCTCGAATTATCGGTTATGATAAGTTACCTATGACTTTACCTAAAGCACAAATTAATCCCGCTTTATTGACTCCCTTACAATCTTTAGTTAAAAAATCTCGACAAATTATGATTGGTTGTGGCTTTTCAGAAATTATGAACTATACTTTAGTTCCTAAAGATGAAATTGAGGATTTAACAAGTAAAGTTAATGATACAATTATTTTGCCTAATCCAATGACAAAAGATCACGAAGTAGTTCGGAGAAATTTACGTCGTGGAATGTTAGATGTCTTACATTATAATCAAATGCGTAGTAGTAAATTTCAACATTTATTTGAAATTGGGCATACTTATACAGGTAATATAAAAAGAGCACAACCTTTTGAGCATACAAAATTAGCAGTTGCTCTAAGTGGAAAATATCCAAATACTTGGCTTGGTAAAGGAGAAAATGTTAATTTTTATGATTTATCAGGTATTTTAACTTCTTTTATGAAGCAAATTGGAATTAAAAAATCTTTTAACATTGTGCCTCAAAATTCAGAAAAATTTTTTCACCCAGGTCAATCTGGGAAGATTATGATTGATAATAATCAAATTGGGGTAATTGGAAAAATTAATCCCAATTTGGAACATAGATTAGATTTATTACCCACTTATATTTTTGAAATTGAATTGAATAAGCTTTTAGAATATCCTCGTAAAAAGTTTACTAAAATTACAGTTCCTAAATTAAATCCTGTTGAGCGAGATATATCATTTTTTGTATCAAAAAAATATCATAATCAAGACTTAATTTTGGCAATACAAAATTTAAATTTACCTCATTTAAGTCAAATTGAACTATTTGACATTTATTCCCCTGATGAAAAAGTTAATTCTTACGCTTATACTTTAACATTTTCAAATAATGAAAAAACATTAACTGATGAAGAGATTAATGCTGAGCTGGCTAACATTACTTCAATGCTTCAAGAAAAATTTTCAGCTAAAATAAGATAATTCCGAGGTAGAAATTGAGTCAAAACGAATTTCATAGTTCTAACCAGATTAGAAAAAGAGCAGCAGATAATAAAAAAGTTCAACATATTTCTACTTGGATTATTGGTATTTTAGCTGTTGTTATTATTATTACTGGAATCATGCTTTTTAAATATGTTGAAACCTCTTTAAAACCAGTAAATCCTGAAAGTTCAAAAATAATTAAAGTGAAAATTCCAGTAGGATCTACTAATAAGAATATTGCTCATATTCTTGAAGAGAAGAATATTATTAAAAGTGCTACAGTTTTTAATATGTATGTTAAAACTAATAATATTTCTGATTTTAAAGCAGGTATTTATGATTTTAAACAATCGGACACAATTAAACAAATTTCTAGTAAATTACAAGAAGGTGGCAAACCTTTAGATTCTAAAGAAGAAATTGGTAAAGTCATGATTCCTGAAGGGCAAAATATTGCGGGAATTAAAAAAATTATTGCAAAAAAAACAAATATATCATCAAATAAATTTGAAAAGGCATTAAAGGATGAAAATTTCTTTAATAGTTTAGTTAAAAAATACCCAGCATTATTAACTTCAGCTAAAGAGGCCAAAAATGTAAGATATCGATTAGAAGGGTATCTATATCCAGCAACTTATACGGTTTATGAAAAAATGACTGCTAAAGAATTAATATCAACTATGGTTAATAAAACTAATCAAATTTTAGCACCTTATTATGTAGAGATTAAAAATAAAAATTATTCAGTTCAGGAGTTTTTAACTTTAGCTTCACTAGTTGAAAAGGAAGGTGTTACCACTAAGGACCGTCGAATGATTGCAGGCGTATTTATGAATCGTTTGGATAACGATATGCCACTACAAACTGATATTTCAGTTATGTATGCTTTAAATACACATAAAACTCATTTAAACAATAAAGATACATCAGTAGATTCTCCTTACAATTTATATAAAAATCCCGGTTTTGGTCCAGGCCCTTTTGATTCTCCAAGCATTGATTCAATTAAAGCTGTTTTAAACCCATTAGCTAGAGAAGAAAAATATCTTTATTTTATTGCAGATTTAAAAACTAAAAAGGTTTATTATAGTCATACTTATGATGAACAACTACAAAAACAAAAAGAAATTAACAATTAAATATTAAAGAGGTATTAAATTATGGAAATTAAAACTTATCCAATGACTAAAGAAGGTAAGGAAAAATTAGAAAAGGAATTAGAACACTTAAAATTAGTTAAACGTCCTGAAATAATTAAAAGAATAAAAATAGCAAGAAGTTATGGTGATTTATCAGAAAATTCTGAATACACTTCAGCAAAGGATGAACAAAGTTCATTAGAATCAAGAATTTCAACTTTAGAAAATATGCTTCGATTTGCTAAAGTGGTTGCACCAGATGAACTAGCAAAAAACACAGTAGGGATTGGTAAAACGGTCGAATTTTTAAATATCACTGATAACGATACAGAAACTTTTAAAATAGTTAGTTCTCTTGAAGCCGATCCAGATAAAAATAAAATTTCTGTAGAATCGCCCATTGCTAAAGCTTTAAATGGTAAGAAAATTAATGATGAAGTTAGTATAGAAACTCCAGGAGGAGTTATGAAAGTAAGAATAACAAAGGTAAAGTGACTTATTGAGTTCTGAAATCCAGTATAAAAAAATTAAATTAAAGAAAAAAAACTTACCATCAGGACTAAAAATAAATAAAAATAGTTTTTCTGTCTCAAGGATAGGTAATTCTTTTTATTGGGATGATATTAATGTATGCTTTTTTCGAGGAAATTATTTACTTGATTTAGGGGACACTATTTTACCGAATGAGGCAAATATGATAGTTCGTTGCTTTTACGGTAAAGTTCGTATTGTAATTCCTATTGGAATTGGAGTTTTTGTTGATTATGTTGCATATCGCGGAACTTTTCAAATTGATCAAAAAATAATAAATATAAAAAATCAAAGGGCACGTTATAAAAGTCCTAATTCAGATGAATTTCCTCAAAAAATTAAAATTTTTGTTAATTCTTTTATTAGTACTTTGGAGATTGTTTTAGCATGAAGTCAAGAAGAAAGATATTTTTAGTTTTCAGTATAGTTTTATCTATTATTATTTATACAATTATTTTAATTTACCTTTTTCCTTATCCTCGTAAGACAAAATTTATTTATCGATTTATAAATTTAAAGCCATTTGGAGCAATTCCCGGATGGCTTGTTCTTTATTTAACTATTTTTGCCTTTTCTTTAATAATATATTTTATTTTTATTTTATGTAGAAAAATTGAGTTATCTCAAATTGAGAGCGAATTGGCAAATACTATAGAAACTAGTAATAAACCCAATCCGCAACAAATATCACAGCCAATTTATCAAATGATTAATTTGATATATCAAAGAATTAAAGAACTAGAAAGTGAAATTCAAAGTTTAGCAGTTACGCCAAATTTGGTTGAAAATGAAACAAAAGAGCAGATTTTAGAAAAAGAACGTAAACGAGTAGCTCGTGAACTTCATGATTCTGTATCTCAAGATCTTTTTGCTGGAATGATGATGGTAAGTGCTTTGGAAAAACAGGTTGAACTAAAGAAGATTAATCTAGAACAAGTTAGTTCGCAGTTAACCATAATTTCTACTGCAATTAGTGAAGCTCAAAATGAAATGAGAGCATTATTATTACATTTACGTCCTTTAGCGCTTGAAGATAAAACATTACGTCAAGGAATAATGCATTTAGTAAGTGATTTGGAGACTAAGGTAAAAGCAAAAATTGTAGCTGATGTTGATAATGTTTATTTCAATCGCAATATTGAAGATAACATTTTTAGAATGATTCAAGAAATTATTTCTAATATTTTGCGGCATGCTCAGGCAAATCAAATTTTAATTTTTTTAAAGAAAAAAAATCATGAGGTTATTATTCGAATTGAAGATAATGGAATTGGATTTGATCCAAAAGAAGAAAATAATCGAAGTTATGGTTTAAATAATATTAAAGAAAGAGCAATTTCCATTGGAGGTTCATGTAAAATTGTATCTCTAAAAAATAAAGGAACTAGTGTAATAATCAAAATACCAATTATAGAAAGTAAAAGTAATGATTAAAGTTTTAATTGTTGATGATCATGCAATGGTCAGAATGGGTATTTCTACTTATTTGCAGGTTGAACCTGATATTAAAGTAATAGGAACAGCTGAAAATGGTAAGGAAGCTGTTGAAAAAGCTCAGTCGCTTAAACCTGATGTGATTTTAATGGATTTAGTAATGCCTGAAATGAATGGTGTAGAAGCTTCTAAAAAGATTTTAAAGAATAATCCTAAACAAAAAATAATAATTTTAACTAGTTTTATTGATGATGAATTAGTTTATCCCGCAATTCGGGCTGGAGCAACTAGTTATATTTTGAAGACCGGCAGCGCAGAAGAAATTATTGAAGCAATTCATAAAGCAATAATTGGTAAATCTGTTTTTGAAGATGAAGTTGCTGATAAAATTAAGAAAAATCCAGATAAAGTTAAGGAACAGGAATTATTTGAAACTTTGACTAATCGGGAATTAGAAGTTTTACGACTAATTGGAAAGGGAAAGACAAATAAAGAAATAGGTGACGAATTGTATATTTCTTTAAAGACAGTAAAAACCCATGTATCAAATATTTTGAATAAATTAAATGTACAAGATCGTACTCAAGCAACTATTTATGCCTTTAAGCATGGATTAGTTAAGTAATAAAACTTTAAATTAAATTAATATATAAACATCAGAATTTTTTGTATCATCCTTTAATGTCAAAATAGTTTATGATTAGTAGATTATTTATAACATATTATTTACTGTAGCCTTTAAAAATTAACAAAATTTGACATAGCTATAGTTAATCAATAACGAAAAACCTGGTGTTATTTTATTATCCAAAAATTATACAACTTGGCTTCAGTATCGGTTAATCTTCAGCTGCGGATCAATATTTCTAAAAATCATACTTTTATTAGAAAAGTTTAGTCATCGTTTACAATGCCTAATAGTAGGTTTAAACAGATTAAATGTTTTTTCGTATGTTTGAGGCTAAAAGTCAGGTAGTGCTCAATACGATAGTGGTTAATCTTCGACAAAATTAAAAGTAAGAATGATGGATATATAGTGATGTAAGTCATGATATAAATGTTTTCATTTACTGACAAACTTTTGATAGGAAGTACAAATTGATAAAGTTTAATTTTGTTATATCGAATGAGCAGTTAATGAGCAGCATCATTTGTTTAAACTGAAACCGATATTAAGGTTATTCACTTTTAATACAGTTAGATATTTGAAAAAAAGTTTCAAAAAATGGACATTTATTTCAAAATTGAATAAAAGTCATTTTTGTAAGCGTTATATTCAATTTGTTAAAAAAAGTATCTATAATTTTAAGCGAACAATAAAAAAAGGGGACAAAAATGAAAGAAAAAATTCAAAAATTTGGTGGAGCAATGTTTACACCGGTTATGCTATTTTCTTTTTCCGGAATTATTCTTGCTCTAACTATAATTTTTATGAATCCTATGATTATGGGCAATATTGCTCAGCCAAATACACTTTGGTTTAAGATTTGGGATATAGTTAGTTCTGGATTTTGGACAGTTTTCAATAATTTGGAACTTTTGTTTGTCATTGCCCTACCAATAGGTTTGGCAAATAAATCATTAGCCCGAATTAGTATGGAGTCATTTGTTATTTATACATCATTTAATTATTTTACTGGTTCCATCTTAAAGTATTTTGGTAAAAATTTAGGGGTTAATTTTAACCAAGATGCAGTTACTGGTTCTGGACTTAAAATGATTGGTGGCATTAAAACTCTTGACACAGGAATTGTTGGATCCATCGTTGTTGCTTTAATGGTGGTATATCTGCACGATCATCTGTTTGATAAAAAGGTCCCAGATTGGCTAGCAATGTTTAATGGTTCATCGTTAGTTGTGTTTATTGGAATGTTAGCATCTATTCCACTTGCTGCGATATTTTGTGTAGTTTGGCCACAGTTCCAAAGGGGAATGTCATATCTGCAAAACTTTTTCGTTGAAAGTGGTGGCTTTGGAGTATGGTGTTATGCATTATTGGAAAGACTTCTACTACCAACTGGTTTGCATCATTTACTAACTCAGCCATTTAGTTATGGTCCTGTCATTGTAAATGAAGGATTAACAACTTATTGGTTAAATCATTTAGTTGCATTTAGTAAATCTACTAAAACTTTAGCTCAATTAGCTCCCGGAATGGCTTTTAAACTTTATGGACAAAATAAAGTCTTCGCTGCTCCTGGTGTTGCAGCAGCACTTTATGTAACTTCTAAACCGGAGAATAAGAAAAAGAGTGCAGCTATCTTAATTCCAGCAGCTTTATCTGCAGTTGTAGGTGGAATTACTGAACCTCTAGAGTTTACCTTCTTGTTTGTTGCACCAGTGCTGTATGTTATTTATGCCGTATTATGCGCTACTTTAACTTTAGCAATGTATTTAATTGGTTTACGTGGTGATTTTACAAGTGGAATCATTTCTTGGTTGGCTAAAAACTGGATTCCATTATGGCCAACCCATCATCAAGAATATATTTTACAAATTTTTGTAGGTTTAATTTTTACTTTAATTTTCTTCTTAGTATTCTGGTTCGTTATTATTAAATTTGATTTTAAGACTCCTGGACGTCAAGATAGTGGTGAAACTAAACTCTTTACTAAAAAAGAATATAAGGCTAAAAAAGCTCAAGATGGTGAAAATTCTTCAGAAGCAGAAAAACCTAAAAATGAATTTCAAGCTAAAGCAATTGATGCTCTGGAAGGATTAGGAGGTAAGGACAATATCGTCAGTGTAACTAATTGTGCTACTCGTCTTAGAGTAACTGTAAAAGATCCGTCTATAGTTGCTCCTGATGGATATTTCACTGATCATGGAGCTTTGGGTGTTGTTCGTAAAAACGATAATATTCAGGTAATTATTGGTGTAAGCGTACCACAAGTTAAAGACGAATTTGATAAATTGATTTAAGTTTTAATAAGGAGAATTTTAAAATTGTTAAGTGCGAAAATTGATACCCATACGCATACAATTGCTTCAATTCATGCATATAGTAGTTTAAAAGAAAATATTGATTCAGCTAAAGAAAAGGGGCTTACGGGTTTGGTAGTAACCGATCACGCTCCAGGGCTAGGATTAGGTGATACATTTCCTAAAACTTATTTTGGAAACATGCGTAAAGCGATCCCCAAAAATGTATCAGGACTTAGAATTTTTAAGGGCGTTGAGGCTAATGTTTTAGATTATGATGGAACAATAGACTTACCAACGACTACTTTACAAAAATTAGATTTAGTTATTGCTTCATGTCATGTTCAAGTAGTTAAACCGACTACTATTGAAAAACAAGACCAACTATGGATAAATGTTGCACATAATCCTTATGTAGATATAATTGGTCATTCAGGTGATGAACATTTTCGTTTTTCTTTTGAAAAAGTAATCAAAGAATTTAAAAAATTTCATAAAATTGTTGAAATTAACAGCTCTTCATTTCCAACTCGTCAAAATGCGCGAAAAAATTGCCGAGAAATTGCACTATTATGTAAAAAATATGAAGTCCCGATTACAGTTAGTTCTGATGCCCATTTTTATACTGAAATTGGTAATTTTAAAGAAGCTTTAGATATGTTAGAAGATATTGACTTTCCTCAAGAATTAATTGTGAATCGTAGTGTAGAATCTTTGATTGCAGCTCTACCTCATTGTCAGAAATAGTCAATTGGAATTAATAAAACATTTAACAATGAGATCTAATAAAAGACAAAGAGGAACGTAGGACGTATAAAAATTATTTTCAGTAGTTGTCTGTATATACAGATTTAAAGAAGCGGCTCTAGCTAAGGGGTTAACCATAAATTTCGTAATTGATACAATAATAACCCCAGTTTCTTTGATAATTGGTAACTGATTTAAAATTGTATTAGCTTGACCACTCATCGAAACTACAAATAAAATGTCACCTTTTTGCATTACTGAACTATTTAGTTTTAATTCAATACTTGTTGGAAAAGAAATTATTGCTTTTTTAGCAGCAACCATGCCTCGTTTAAAATCTTCTAAAATTGTTTTGGCTCCGTATCCTGTAGCGTAAGTATAGATATGCGGAGCCATTTTCATTTTTGAAACTAAATCTATAATTTGATTATGATTAATTAGTGAAAATGTATCATTTAAATCTTTTTTAGTTTGAACAAAAATATCTTGTTCATCCATAGATACTATTGATTTTTGTTTTTCTTCTTTTAATTGATACTTAAATTCACTATAACCAGAATATCCAATAGCTTTGCAAAGACGAATAATGAATGATTTGGAAATTAAAGCTTTTTTTGCAAATTCATTAATAGTTAAATTAACGAATTTTTCTTTGTTAGCTATAATATAAGATAAAGTTTTCTTTTCATTAGCATTAAGTTCTTCATAATGTAAATTAAAAGCAGTTTCAATTGACATTTACTCCTCCATCTAAGATATATGTTTCCCTGATAATTTTTATCAGGGTTTTTTAGTAGACAAGTATCCTTATTATAATCGATTATGGTTTTTAAAAATTAAATTATTAGCTGAGTTTTAAATAAAATGTAATTTATTGAATGTTTTAAAATGTTTTCAAATATTGGAAGCCCTTAACTGCAATATGATACAATTAAAATGTGAAAATATGATCACGATTTATAAATCAGGAGGTTATTTAAATAATGTCAAAAAGCAAGGGCTTAAAAAAGGATTTTTTATGGGGTGGAGCAGTAGCTGCACATCAGCTGGAAGGTGGCTGGCAAGAAGGCGGCAAAGGGATTAGTGTAGCCGATATCATGAGTGCCGGGGCTAATGGTGTCGAACGTAAAATCACAGATGGCGTTGATTCTAATTTGTATTATCCTAATCATGAAGGTATCGATTTTTATCATCATTACCCTGAAGATATTAAACTATTTGCTGAAATGGGATTTAAATGCTTTCGTACATCAATTGCTTGGACTCGAATTTTTCCTAACGGTGATGAAACAAAACCAAATGAATCAGGATTAAAATTTTATGATGATTTATTCGATGAATGTATAAAATATGGAATCGAACCTGTTATTACTTTATCGCATTTCGAAATGCCTTATCACTTGGTTACAAAATATGGTGGCTGGCGTGATCGTCAATTAATTGACTTTTTCATGAATTTTGCTGAAACAGTTTTTAAAAGGTATAAAAACAAAGTTAAATATTGGATGACTTTTAATGAAATTAATAATCAAACTAATTATGATAGTGCTTTTGCGTTAATGACTAATTCTGGATTAAAAATAAATTCAGAAGAAGATATGGAAAAAACTATGTATCAAGCGGCTCATTATGAATTGGTTGCAAGTGCAAAAGCTGTTCAATTAGGTCATAAAATTAATCCTAATTTTCAAATTGGTTCAATGATTGCAATGGTCCCTTTATATCCGGCTTCATCTAAACCTGAAGATGTTTTAAAAGCAGAAAAAGCTATGCAAACACGTTATTGGTTTCAAGATGTCCATTCAAAAGGTAAATATCCTCTTTGGTTACAACAATATCAAAAGAATAAAGGGTGGCAATTGGATATTACTAAAGATGATTTACATAATTTAGAATGTGGAACTGTTGATTATATCGGTTTTAGTTATTATATGTCAACTTGTGTTGCAGCTTCAAAAGATGAATCAATTACTTATAGTTATCGTGAAAGCCGAGATCAAACTTCCAATAAATTTGTTAAAGCTTCAGATTGGGGTTGGCAAATTGATCCTCAAGGACTTCGTTATTCAATGAATTGGTTAGCTGATCATTATGATCAGCCTCAATTTATTGTAGAAAATGGATTTGGTGCTGTTGATAAAGTAGAAAAAGATGGAAAAATTCATGATCAGTACCGAATTGATTATCTTAAAGCTCATATTGAACAAATGGAATTAGCAGTAAATGTAGATGGAGTAGATCTAATGGGGTATACCCCTTGGGGTTGTATAGATTTAGTTTCAGCTGGTACAGGACAGATGTCTAAACGTTATGGCTTTATTTATGTTGATCGAGACGATCAAGGAAATGGTACTTTAAAAAGGTCTAAAAAAGATTCTTTTTATTGGTATCAAAAAGTAATTAATTCTAATGGAACTGATTTAGGATAAAATATATTTGATACTTTATTTTATGATTTAAAAGTATTTTTGAAAGTAATTTTTTAATTTTGATTTATATATTTAAAGAAACAGAGACTTTTAGAATAAATAATTGTGATAAAATGAAAATGATTATGCTTTTTATTAAAATAAAGGAGTTTTTAAAATGAGTCAAAAAACAATTATGCTAGTATGTGCTGCTGGAATGTCAACAAGTCTGTTAGTAAGTAAAATGCAAAAATCTGCAGAGGAAAAAGGTCTAGATGCTAAAATATTTGCAACAGCAAGCGCTGATGCTGAATCTAAAATTGAAAGTGAACACCCTGATGTTTTACTATTAGGTCCTCAAGTTAGATATATGCTTGATGACTTTAAGAATAGTGTTTCAATTCCTGTTGAAGTTATTAACATGCAAGATTATGGCATGATGAATGGTGAAAAAGTTTTACAACAAGCTTTAAATTTGATTAAGTAGAATAAGGATTAAAAATGGCTGAAAGTGAAGAAAATTTACAGGCTGTTATGGGTCTGATCATGAATGGTGGCAATGCAAAAAGTTCTGCATTTGAAGCGATAAAGGCTGCTAAAAATGGTGATTTTACAAAGGCTGATGCAAAATTGAAAGAAGCGGACAAGTTTTTAGTAGATGCTCATAATTCGCAAACAGGAATGTTAACAAAAGAAGCAAATGGGGAACATGTACCTATAACTTTATTAATGGTCCATTCTCAAGATCACATTATGAATGCTATTACTTTTCGTGATTTGGCTGGTGAAATAGTCGATTTGTATAAAAAATTAGCTGAAAAATAAGATTTAAATTTAAATACTTTGAAAATCGATTTAGTTTAATACTAAATCGATTTTTTATTATTTTGATGTTTTTAAATTTAAACACATTTTTAAAAATAGTAACTTATTGATATTAATTAATTAAAGTGATAAATTAATACTGAATCAATCAAAGAAAGGAATTAAAAAAATGGAATCGAAATTAACAAATCCTTTGAATAATTTTTATCATAAAAAATTTGAAAAACAATCTCAAGATTATCCAGCTCTACAAAGTAAAATGAAACCAGTACCAGAAGGTGATATGAAAAATTATCAAGGTCACGGTTTATTAAAAGGACGTCATGCTTTAATTACTGGTGGTGATTCAGGAATTGGTAGAGCGGTTGCAATTTCTTATGCTAAAGAAGGAGCTGATGTTGCAATTCAGTATTTACCTGAAGAGGAATCAGATGCTAAGGAAGTTGAAAAGATAATTAAAAAAATTGGTCAGAAAGTTGTTTTATTACCAGCTGATTTTCGGCGTCATGGAACTGCTAAAAAAGTTACTATGGATGCCGAAAAGAAATTGGGAGGTCTTGATTTACTTGTAATGAATGCAGCAATACAACAGCAAGCCCCAGATATTACTAATGTAAAAATAACTTTAATTCGTGATACTTTTGAAGTTAATATTATTTCAATGTTTGAAATGGTACAAACAGCATTACCTCATTTACCCGCTGGAAGTTCAATTATTGCTACTTCTTCGGTGCAAGCTTTTCAGCCATCTCCAAATTTATTAACTTATGCAACGACTAAAGCAGCAATATGTAGTTTTATTACAAATTTAGCTCAATCTATAGCTGAAAAAGGAATTAGAGCCAATGGAGTTGCTCCAGGACCTATTTGGACTCCTTTACAAGTATGTGGGGGACAACCTACAGAAGCAGTACCAACTTTTGGAAAAGAAACTCCTTTAAATCGTGCTGGTCAGCCGGATGAGGTTGCACCACTTTATGTTTTTTTAGCTTCAAATCAGGCTAATTACATTACTGGTCAAATGTATGGTATAACCGGTGGTTCACTTATTACATATTAAGTTTTGATTCTATTTATTTAAAAGGTAAAACTTTATTTAAAAGTTTTACCTTTTTTTTTAAAAAAATATCAATTGAAAACTAATTTAGAATGATTATAATGTAAGTGAAATTATAGGAGGTTTTTATTAATGAAAGTTATTGTTGTTGGTTCTTCACATGGTGGTTTTGAAGCTGTTCAAGAATTATTAGAAGATGAACCTGACGCTGAAATTCAATGGTACGAAAAAGGTGATTTTATTTCTTTTCTATCTTGTGGAATGCAATTATATCTTGAAGGAGTCGTAAAAGATGTTAATTCTGTAAGCTATGCGACTAAGTCAGGTATGGAAAAAAAAGGAGTTCATGTTTTTATCCAGCAAGATGTTATTAAAATAAAACCTGATTGCCATGAAGTAGTAGTTCATAATCTTATTGATAATACTGACCGAACAGAGAAGTACGATAAATTAATTATTAGTACTGGGGCTATTCCTGTTAAATTAAATGTTCCCGGCAATGACTTAGACCAAATATATTTTATGCGGGGTCGAGATTGGGCTATAAAATTGAAAAAAGCTACAGTTGAACCACTAATTAAAAATGTGGTAATCATTGGTTCAGGTTATATTGGAATGGAAGCGGCCGAAGCTTTTGCAAAAGCAGGTAAAAAAGTAACTGTTATTGATCTTTTACCAAGAATTTTGGGAACTTATCTGGATTCTGAATTTACAGATATTTTATCAAAAGAATTAGAAAATCATCATGTTCATTTGGCTTTAGGTCAAACAGTACAAAAGTTTGTTGGAAAAAATAATAAAATTATCCAAGTTGTTACAAACAAAGGTATATATGATGCAGATTTAGTTATTGAAGCAGTAGGTGTTAAACCTAATACTGCATGGTTAGAAGATACTCTAGAATTAAACCCTGATCACACAATTAAAACTGACCGATATCAGCGCACAAGTCAGCCTGATATTTTTGCTGTAGGTGATGCAACTTTAGTTACTTTTGCACCAACAAATCAGACTACTAAAATTTCTTTAGCGACCAATAGTCGGCGACAAGGTCGTTTCGCAGTTAAAAATTTAAATAAAGCTAGTAAGCCAACTCCAGCAGTTTCCGGATCTTCAGCTCTTACGATTTTTAATTATCATTTTGCATCTACTGGAATTAAAGATGCGACCGCCGAGGGTTATCATATAAAAGTTTCCTCGGTTTATGTTGAAGACACTTATCGCCCTAATTTTATTCCAGATGATCAAAATGCTAAGGTTTATTTTAAATTAACATATGACCCTAGCGATGGACGAATTTTAGGAGCTCAAATTATGTCAACAGCAGATTTAACTGCTAATATTAATACAATTTCACTTGCAATTCAGCAACACATCACTGTAGATCAATTAGCTTATGCTGATTTCTTCTTTCAACCTAATTATGATCGACCTTGGAATATTATGAATGTTGCCGCTCAAAAGGCACAACTTAAATTAAAAAAATAATTTTAAAAGTATTAAGACCATAAAAAGTTAATTAAAATTTGATCAACCTGTTTGCTTTCGTGAAGTTTACTATGTTGTCCTTGTGAACCTATAATTTTCTTTTCATGATAAGAATTAGCTCTTTTTGCAACTAAATATTTTAAAGATTGTGAAGATGAATTAGTTACTGAGCCGTCGGAGTTTGTCCCGTTATTTTTATCACCAAATATATTTAGAACTTTAATATTATTTGGAAATGTTTTTCTTAAGGGTAATAATCGCCGGTATTCTAAATTAAAATGATCTGGTTTTCCTTCATCATTTAATTGATGTTGATGAGGTTGATCGTTTAAACCAATAATCCCATTAAAATGTCCTGCTATATCAATAATTTTGTTAATTTGTGGGACATTTTTTTGATTTGGATTAGCTAATATATAGTACATAATAGCCATATTGCCCATCGAATGGCCAACAAGGTTAACCTTTTTTATAGAATATGTATTTCTTAATTTAATAAGAACATTCTTTAGCCATTGTCCATTTTTAAAATAATCACTAGTACGGTTATTTAAAAATCCAACTTCAATTAATGGATTTTTCGAATTACGATTAATTTTGCCAATTAATTTAACCTTTCCTTTTTTATCAACAATTGCCTGAGTTATATTATTACTTAAATTATTTTTAACTATAGCATTTGTCATTTGATGTTCTGCATTAACGCTACTTCCCCAACCGTGTAAAAACAAAGTAGGAGTGGCATTAATTTTTATTTCTTGACTTTCTTTGTTAATGTTTAATATTCCTGTGAGAATTAAGATTAGCCCTAAAATAAAAAAGATTAAAATGGCTAGTCTTTTTTTATAATTTATGTTATTTTTCATTGTTCTTGAATAATTTTTATTTTACTCAAATCAATCTTTGGATCATTTTGAATGATATTATCAATGTGATTTGCAATAATTTGGCCACTAATAGGATTTTTAACACTTAATATATTCGAATTAATATGAGCGTTAATATTAGTACAATATTCAAAAGCTAAATCAGTATTTAATAACTTACAGTTTTTCATTTTTAAATTATCGATATAACAAAGTCCTTGATTACTTTCAATAGTACAATTTATTAATTCTAGATTATTAGTATTCCACCCTAGGTATTCACCATTAAGGATGCAATCATATAATTTAACATTTTTACAGTTCCAGAAGGCATCTTTGGAAACAAATGTAGAATTATGAGCTTCAATATTTGTTGCACCGTCGAAAGCATAATTACCAACTAATTGAAAATGATCAAGAGTAATATTTTTACTATTTAAACCAAAATAATTTCCACTTGCCTGAACATTTTGAATTGTAATATCATTACAATTCCATAATGTTTCACTAGCATCAGAAAAATAAACATTATTAAGGTCAACCTTATTACAGTGACGAAATAGCTTAGGGGATTGGCACGTACTATTCTTTATATAAATTTTGTTAGTATACCAAATTCCCGAACGCGCCATAGTTTCAAAAATTGAATTATCTACTTTTATATCTGAACAATACCATAAAGGATATTTCCATTGAAAAATACAACTGTTTAATTCTAAATTATGGCTTTCTTTTAAAGGTGACTCTCCTTTACCAAAGGTAACATTTTTTAAACTAGCTTCATTTGTTTTAAAGAGTGACCTTTCTCCTGAAAAAAATTGATTTTGATATAAATTCATGAATTCTCCTTTTTTTAATTAATTAAATTGATAATACCCCTTTGAGTTGACTTTAAGTCAAGTAAACTCTCCGTTTCTGCATTTTTTTAATTTATAGTTAAAAGTTATTTTTCCAAACTGAAAAGTTAGACTACATAAAGTTATTATTAATCCAGTCTTAAAATAAGGCGGTTGATAACTAATTTTAATTTCATGTGAGCCAGGTTTAAGTCGAAGAGCTAAAAAATGGTCTAGCGCTGTATCAAAGGGTTGTTTTTTTCCGTCAATATTAGCGTGCCACCCCTTAACTGCCGGAATACTTAAAAAAAGAATACTATTCTGATGAGGAACTATTATTTTTCCAACTATTTTTGTACTGCTAAAGGAAGAAATTTTTAATTGTTTACTTTGTAAACTGGCATTTTGTTCAAGGAATTCTTTAGTTGACATAAAATAAAAATTAAAATCATATAGTGTTAATTCTTTTTGATTGAATCTAATTTCATATTTTATTGTTTTTCCTTGTTGGTTTTGGAAAAGCGATTGAACTACTGTATTGTTGATATTTGGATTTTGATGAATTTCTTGATTATTAATAAAATATTTTATATTTTGTTCACCAATGTTACCATTTAAAGAAACATAATAAGGGTCATCTGTTAAGGGAGTTAACTTAAAAATGATTCTTCCAGGTTTTTTATCATCGATTTTTTGAAAAGTTAACCAATTGCTATTGGATGTTTTTTTTACATTTAACTTTTTTTCTTCATAACCATGAAATGGAAAGAAAAGGTTATCTGAATTTTTTTCCCATGAAAAGGATTTATAAATTACATTATAATTATTAATTGGATTGACTAATGCCAAGTTATTCTTTAAAACTGCTGGTCGAACCAAAAATCCTAAACTTAAGGCATATGGATTTTCTTTAGCTATGATATTAGAGTAGTTAAACTTATCGCCATAACTACCAACATCAGCTCTTGTGCCAATAGGCTTGTAAACATTTACATTATTTTGATCTGAAGGTTTAGATTTCAAATCTAGATAGTATTTAATACCTAAAAATGAATCAACAAATATATTACCATTACTATAAGTAACATCTCCTTCTGATTGAGGTTGCCCTAATTTAGCATAAAGGTGAGAAATTTTAGGCTCAAGCATACTGTTAAACTGATCAGTACCATTAAAATCTAACATCATTGCATCATCATTTGTCCTTTGAAAACTTTTTGCAATTCGATAGAATTTAGAATCATTATGTTTTATTTTTTTAATTATGTTTCCTGTAGTAACTAAATACTTTTGGTAATCTTTATGAGAAATGAAACCAATCATACTTAACGAAACATAAGCATTTATAATTAATTCAAAGCAAATCATCCAAGGTAATAATTTGGTAGATAATGAATAGTTATTTATTATTCCTCCTAAAATAGCAATACTTATTATTAAAAATAATGCAGTAATTGCAATTAAATAATAGTTAAGATAGCTAATTTTTTTTTGAAAGTAAAAAGAACAATAAACAATACTAACAAATAAAATTGCAGGAATAATCAAGTGAATAATCGTAAATGATTTAATTTTAGTATATGAATCTCGAGCGAGTATTAAAAGCCAGAAAATTACTAAATATGAAAAACGATAATGATACCATACTGGAAATTGTAATCCATGCCAAAGTAAATCTAGTGGTTCAAAACAAAGTGATGTAAACAAAAATACTGTAATTAATAAGGCAGTAATGCGAATTTTTAAAGGAATTTTTCTTGAAAAAAAGTAGAGCAAAGCTAGTGCTAATAATATACTCGGAATATAAATATTAGGATAACCTTGAGATACTTCGTCGAAATTAAAAGCTCCAATATTAAATTTTGTTAAAATTTTTAATGGATTATATTCCAATCTGATGTGAATAATTTTATTTGTATAGGTGCCTTTACTTTGCGTTAATTGAAAAAATGTGGGTAAAATGATTATTGCTGCTATTCCCGCTGCGCTGATTGATTCAATAACAAATTTGTAGATTTTTTTGCTTAAATCCTTCAAAGTATGATAGTTTATAGATGCTTGATAACAGAAATAAAGGACAGAAAAAAGGCAAATCATATACCCCATATAATAATTAATCAATAAAATAGCAGCTAAAGAAAAAGTATATAAAGGACTAGTTTTTTTGATAAAAATATAGTTTATTCCTAAAGTAACTAATGGCAAAATATATCCTGCATCCAACCAAATAAGATTGAATTGATTGGCAATAAAAAAACCACTTAAAGCATAACTTAAGCTAATGATTAACAAAAAATTGTTTTTTAAAGTAGTAGTTTTTTTGTTGAAATAATAAAATGATAGAGACATTAAACCATATTTGATTAATGTAATAATGATTACTGCAACATCTAAGTTAGGTTTAGAAAAAAATAAGAATAATAGATTTAAGGGACTAAGGAGGTAGTAACTCCAAAGACCTATGGTGTCTCCACCTAAATCTTTAGAAAAAGAATAAAAAAAGCTGGACGGATGTTTTAAAATGGTATCGTGAAAATAACCAAAAAAATCAATATATTGTTGACCTAAATCGACAGTCATTATCGAACTTTTTCCAAATGGGTAAGCTCTAATAGCAATAAAATAAATTAACATTATTAAAATGGGTAAGAAAAATGCCAGAAGGTAACTTTTTTTGTTTTGATAAAAAACTTTTTTTGATATTAAATCTAATCTAGTGTGCTTTTGTGCAATTGTTTTCATATTTTCTTACCATAATTATTAAATCATTATTTTAAAATTTGAGGCAGATTCTTCGTGAAGAAAAACAGACATTTTACTGATAATCAAATTCAAGATAAATCAAAAATTCCCTTTCGACTTAACTTATTATTTTTTATTGTTTTTGTATTATTTGCTATTTTAATATTTAAACTGGGGGATGTTCAACTTCAACATGGTAAAGAATATCAAGAAGAAGTAGACCAAACAAAATTACTTTCAATTTCTACACCTGTTCAACGAGGATTAATTTATGATTCAAGGGGTTTGGTTCTTGCTGGTAATAAGGCCTCAAATGCTATTATGTATACTCGTGGTTTAAATATAGATAGAAGTAAAATGTATGAAACAGCAGTTAATTTGGGGAAATACATTTCAGTCGATCCAGGATATTTATCAAAATTAAATTGTGCTGAATTTTATTTATCAAATAAAAGTAATCATGAGTCTATGTTAACTCAAATGCCAAAAAAATATAAAGTAGATAGTAAAAATAAGGCATTAAATCCGGATGCCGTCGAAAATAACTTGGTAAAATTTACCATTAATCAAAATTTATCTTTTACTCAAGAGCAAAAACAAGAAGCTTCTATTTTTAAAAGTATGGAATCAGCTTATCCCTTATCCACAGTATATATAAAAACTAATGAATTAACTGATAAAGAGATAGCGAAAGTTAATGAACATTTATTAGAGTTGCCAGGAGTTAGCGTAGGAGCCTATTGGATTAGGGAAAATACTACAAATCCAACAATTTCTGGAGTTTTAGGATCAGTAACATCTCATAAAAAGGGTTTACCAAAAGATGAAATTAATAGTCTTTTAGCTCAAGGATATGCTAGAAATGATAGTGTAGGAGTTAGTTTTTTAGAACAAGGCTATGAGAAAATTTTAAAGGGATCTAAAAAAGTTTCTCAAATTGAGTTATCAACAAATAATCAGATTATATCTCAAAAAACAATTTATCCGGGGCAAATTGGTGGAAGCCTTAATTTAACAATCAATTCTAAATTTCAAAATGATGTTAGTTATGCTTTAAAGAGTACTTTAGAATCCATAGTTAGTGGCGGTTATGCTGGAAAATGTGATGGAGCTTATGCAGTAGTGATGAATCCTAAATCTGGAGCAATTTATGCTATGGCTGGAGTGAATCGTGATTTAAAAACCGGTAAAATTACTTATAATCCTTTAGGTGTAATGAATAAAGCTTATGTTATGGGCTCATCAGTTAAAGGAGCAATGGTAATGGGTGGATTGATGAGTGGAGCAATTTCTACTAATAATAATGTATTGCCTGATGAAGCAATTCGGCTTCCTGGTACAAGATCTAAAGGATCAGTTTATCCTGAAGGTACTTTTAGCTCATTATCAGCTACGCAAGCTTTAGAAGTTTCTTCCAATATTTATATGATGCGTTTAGCAATGAAAGAATCTAATGCAAAATATGTCCCTGATACTTCAATGAGTGTTGATAAAAATTCATTTCAACGTTTAAGGATGTATTTTAATGAATTTGGCTTGGGAGTTAAAACCGGAATTGATCTCCCAGGAGAAATAACTGGTTTAATAGGTAGTAGTTACAATGAAGAGGGACAGCTATTAACTGGTTCTTTAATGGATTTATCTTATGGAAACTATGATTCTTATACAACTTTACAAATGGCTCAATACATTTCAACAATTGCTAACAATGGATATCGAATGAAACCATATATTGTTCAATCTATTCAACAAATTGAAAATGATGGGAGTAAAGGACCAATTATTTTTTCAAATAAGCCACAAGTTTTAAATAAAATTAATGCTTCTCAAAGCCAATTTGACTTAGTAAAAGTTGGATTACATGATGTAGTTTATGGTTCTGGTAATTTACAAGTTGATGGTTGGCGAACTGGCTCAGCAATGAAAGATCTGCCATATGAAATTTCTGCAAAAACTGGAACTTCTGAGTCAATTGCACCAGATGGTACACCAGTTTTAAACGAAAGTTTAGTTTCATTTGCTCCTTCAAAAAATCCTCAAATTGCTATGGCAATTGTTTTTCCAGGATTAAATAATGTTTCTTATCAAAATTTACCTGCTATTCCAGTTCCAATTCAAATTGCAAATCAAATTTACAAAATTTTTGGAAAATATTATCCTAACGGTGTAAATTAAAAAATAGTAGAAATTTTTTAATTTATGTAGTATATACGAAAAAATTGTAAAGATTTTTATACTAAAAAGTATTTAACAGTCGAATAATTATTTTTATGCTTTAGGTAAAGATTTTCTGATTGTTATATCTTCATTAAGTCAGGAAAATAACGGTGTATTACCTCCCTGATTATAGGATAAATGTTTGAAAAGACGGTAATTAGGTTGCAAAGAGAGCACTATGGAAGTATAGCATTATTGTTAATAATCACAGATATATTATGGAGTATAAGTAAAGCAAAGTTCGACTAATATTAACAATGTAAAATAAATAAAAAGAAAAAAAGTTCAATATTATAAATATATGGGCTTTTTTTGTGCATAAAATCAATTTTGTAGCGAAAACAAAAGTTTAATCTATTTAAATGAAATTGTAGAATGTAAAAATCCGTTTAAGAATTCAATAAAGTAATTTAGAGCTAATATGAGATTGAAAATTTATGAAAAAGCATATTTTTTATTAAAAATGGTAATCACTTATAGTCAAAAAAGAGGTTATAAAATCGAATTCAATTGATGAAAAAATTTTGCTTATTAATGGTAAGCAAAAAAAATAGAATACCTTCATATCGGGCATTCTCATTATTTAATGTTATTTTTAATTACAATTCCTAACGGAGAATGGGGGATTCGAACCCCCGATACAGGTAAAGCCCATATACATGATTTCCAATCATGCTCCTTCAGCCGCTCGGACAATTCTCCATTAAAGCTTCAAAATAAAGCTTTACTTTGTTTCACGATGTAATGTAACTTTATGATCATTAGGGCAGTACTTTTTCATCTCTAAACGACTAGAATTATTTCTTTTGTTCTTTGATGTTAAGTAATTACGATGATGGCATTCTGTACATTCTAAAATGATATTAACACGCATAATTGTTTTTTCACCTCGCTTATCAAAACCAAAAGTAACTAAATTTTATCACAAATTCTTATTGAATACGAATAATTTTTTTATTTAATTTTTAATATCTTCAATATTATCGCTTCAAGGCTTTTTCAAATTATTAAATATTTTTTGATATGAGTTTTCTAAAGGATTGACAAGAATTTATAAATTTGTATACTTTAAATGTTGCCTCAATGGCGGAATTGGCAGACGCGCAGCGTTCAGGTCGCTGTATGAATATTCATGTGCAGGTTCGACTCCTGTTTGAGGCATTTGGACAGTGGGAATCTGTCTTTTTTAATAAAAAATATTAAGGACGACGAATGAAAAAAATTTCTTCAACAATGGTAAAAGATGTGATTGTCCAAAGAAAACCAGAAACACATAAATATAATTATGGAAGAGTTCTACTTATTGGTGGTAACTTAAATTATGGTGGTGCAATTATTATGAGTGCTAAGGCTGCTGTTAATAGTGGCGCTGGTTTAGTAACAGTAGCAAGTGATCCAATAAATCTTACAAGTTTACATGTTTTAACTCCTGAAGCTACTTTTACAGATTATAATCAAGTTGAAGATTTAATTCCATTAATCGAAAAAGCCCAAGTAATTGCTATTGGATCAGGATTAGGAACAATGGAAATTTCTCTCAATTTATTAAAATTAGTTTTTAACAAAATTAGTTTCAAACAAATTCTAATTATTGATGGATCAGCATTTTCATTACTTCATGAATATCATTTAAAACTTCCTTTAGCAAAAATTATTTTAACACCACATCAAGGTGAATGGGAATCTTTTAGTGGATTATCATTAAAACAACAATCGTTTGAAAAGAATCAGACTTTTTTGCTAGAAAATCATTTAGAAAGTTCTATATTGGTGCTAAAAAAACATCGCACTGAAATTTACTATAAAAATCAAATTTGGCAGAATCCCACAGGTAATGCAAGTATGGCTACAGCAGGAATGGGTGATACTTTGGCAGGAATGATTGCTGGATTTACAGCTCAGTTTTCTAATTTTTTTAAGGCAACATGTGCAGCTGTTTATCTTCATGGTCGGATTGGCGATAAATTATCTAAAGATAATTATGTTACAATTCCTACTAAAATTGCTCAAATGATTCCTAAAGAAATGAATTTATATTCTGTTTAAAATAAGAATTATGGTATAATACTTTAGAGTGCGGGTGTAGTTTAGTGGTAAAACACCAGCTTCCCAAGCTAGCGTCGCGAGTCCGATTCTCGTCACCCGCTTTTAATGGAGGTTTTATGAGTTTAGAAAGTGTAGTTATCCAAGAATTAAAACGTGTATTGCCTGATTATGGTATTACTGATCTTGATGTAGCCCAACTTTTAGAAAAACCGAAAAATTCAGATTGGGGAGATTTTTCTTTTCCAACTTTTTCTTTGGCTAAAATTAAACATAAATCGCCATATAACATTGCTGAAGATATTTATCAACTTTTAAATAAGAACTTGTTTGCCAAAGTTAATATAGTTAATGGATATATTAATTTTTTTATTCTTAGGACGAATGTTTCAAAAAATTTACTTTTGAAAATAAATAATGAAAATCATTCTTTTGGTAAAGTAGATCTGGGTCATGGCAAAACTATTACTATTGATATGTCATCTCCTAATATAGCTAAACCTATGTCAATGGGACATTTACGTTCTACAGTTATTGGAAATGCTTTAGCTAATATTGAGACTAAGTGTGGTTATCAACCAATTAAAATTAATTTTATTGGTGATTGGGGTACTCAATTTGGTAAATTGTTAGCAGCATACAAAATGTGGGGCGATAAAAGTGAGATAGATAAAAATCCAATTGACACCCTACTTAAGTTATATGTACGTTTTAATCAGAAGGCAAAGGAAGATCCTAAATTAAATGATTTAGGACGTGCTTGGTTTAAAAAATTAGAAGACGGTGATAAAGAAGCAATAAGTCTGTGGAAATGGTTTCGAGAAGTTTCATTACAGCGATTTGAAGAAATCTACAGTGATTTAAAAATTGATTTTGATTGGTATGACGGTGAAGCCTTTTATAATGACAAAATGGATTCAGTTGTCAAAAAATTGAAATCTGAAAATCTTTTAACTGTTAGCCAAGGTGCTCAGGTTGTTGATTTAAGTGATGAAGGTTTTAAAAATCCTGCTTTAATAATTCGAAGTGACGGTGCAAGTTTATATATTACACGTGATTTAGCAGCTGCAATTTATCGCAAAAAAAAATATCATTCAGTTAAATCAATTTATGTCGTGGGTAGCGAACAAAAGCAACATTTTGATGAATTAAAAGCGGTCCTTAAGAAAATGGGATATAAATGGTCTGATGAAGTTATTTATGTACCATTTGGTTTAATTACTTATAATGGGAAAAAATTATCGACACGTGAAGGCAGGATTATTCTTTTAAATGAAGTTTTGGATAACGCATATGATTTAGCTTTAAAACAAATTAACGAAAAAAATCCAAATTTAATTAATAAAGAAGAAGTTGCACGTGAAGTTGGTTATGGTGCAGTAGTATTTCATGACTTAAAAAATGAAAGAATTGAAAACTTTGATTTTAAACTTGAAGAAGTAGTACAATTTGAAGGTGATACAGGACCATATGTCCAGTATACTAATGCCCGTGCGCAAAGTATTTTACGGAAATCAAAAGATTATCAGATTAAGAAAGATATAACAGATATTTTTAATGAAGATGCTGCTTTTGATTTAATTAAAATTTTAGATCAGTATCCTCAAATTATTTTTCAAGCTGAAAAAAAATATGAGCCTTCTATACTTGCTAAGTATGCAATACAGCTTGCAAAAGTATTTAATCGTTATTATAAAAAAGTAAAAATATTAGTTGAAGATGATCAATTATATACTCGGTTACAACTAGTCAGAGCAACTAGTTTAGTTTTGCAAGATTCTCTAAATTTATTAGGAATTAAAGCTCCTAATGAAATGTAAAGAAGGGATAAAAGTTAATGAGAAAAGAAGAAAGACAATCCATTATTGCTCAAATTATTAGCGATAACGTAGTTGCAACTCAAGAACAATTATTAAATATCCTTCAAAAAAAAGGAATTCATGTAACTCAAGCAACAATTTCTCGGGATATTAGAGAAATGCGAATTATTAAACGACCTGATTATTCTGGAAATCTTCGGTTTGTAATTTATCGTCAAGATGAACGAGAACCATTCGAAAAGCTTTTGGATAATGCTAAAATTGTTGGGCTTTCTATTACTCAAGTTCAATTTTTAAATGTAATTAAGACGATTAAGGGTTCCGGAAATGCCTTTGGAGCTATTCTTGACGAGTTAGCATTACCAGAAATTATTGGCACAGTTGCTGGTATTGATAGTGTTGTTGTTATTTCTAAAGATGAGGAAGATGCTAGAAAAGTATATGATCTTTTAGCAGAATATATTAATGCAAAAGAACTTGAGACGTCCTAAGCCAAATTTTTTTATTAGTTTTGTTAAGCAATATCATTTAATTAAAATGACCGTAGCGGTGATTTTATTTTTTTTAATTTTAGTATGCTCATTTTTTACATACAAAGCGAAAACTGCTGATATTAAAGGACTCGAAAGTTCTTTGCGCCAAAATACAATAGTTTATGATCAGGATAATAAATATGCGGGCGTTTTACTAAATAGAAAAGGGCGCTATATTGATTTAAATCAAATTAGTCCGAATATCATTAATGCTGTAATTAATACTGAAGATCGTACATTCTATCAAAATTTAGGCTTTAGTTTTAAAGGAACTGTTCGTGCAGTACTTGGTTATTTGATTCATTTTGGTCATGATGTAAATGGCGGTGGTAGTACAATTAGTCAACAATTAGTTAAAAACATGTTTTTAACTCAAAAGAAGTCAATTACTCGTAAAGTGGAAGAATTATTTTATGCTATTCAATTAAATAAAATTGAGTCAAAGCAAAAAATTTTAGAGATGTATTTAAATCATGCATATTTTGGTAATGGTGTTTGGGGTGTAGAAAACGCGTCATTAAGGTATTTTGGGATCCATGCTTCGCAAGTATCAGTAGCTCAAGGTGCCTCAATTTGTGCAATGTTGGCAAACCCAGGTTTATATAATCCAAAAAATTATCAAAACTATGCTTTGCAACGACGAAATATTATTTTAAATGGAATGAAAGAAAATAAGGTCATTTCACAAGATACTTATGAAAAAGCAGTTAATGAAAAAATAGAAGTTATTAATAACTATACACCCATAACAACTTATAATTATCCGTCATATTTTGACGCTATAATTGAGGAAGCAAAAAACAATTATAAAATTTCTGAAAATGATTTACTTAATGGCGGGTATAAAATTTATACTTGTTTAAACCAAAATATGCAGAAAAAAATGGAAAATTACTATTCAAATGAAACCATATTGCCTAAAGTGGGTGATACTCAAGCTCAATCAGCTTCGGTTGCTGTCAATGTTAGAGATGGTGGAGTTGAAGCTCTTATTGGAAATGCTAATGATCAAAATCATTTATTTTTAGAATTAAATCGAGTAACACAAATGAGTCGGGCAGCAGGTTCTACTTTAAAACCATTTGCTGTTTACGCTCCAGCTTTAACTAAAGGTTATAAACCTAGTTCACTATTACAAGATAAATTAGTTTCATATGATGGTTATGAACCTAAGAATTATAATAATACTTATTCAGGTAGTGTTACTATGACACAAGCATTAACTGATAGTTTGAATGCCCCAGCTGTGTGGCTATTAAATCAAATAGGATTAAAAACCGGAGTTAATTCGTTAAAAGACTTTGGATTTAAAGTTAGTGACGATAAACAAAACCTAGGATTAGCTTTAGGTGATTTAAATGTCACTCCTTTGCAAGTTGTTCAAGCTTATCAAATTATTGCTAATAATGGTCAAAAAAAAGAGACTCATTTAATTAATCGTATTGAAAATTCTAATGGTAAAACTGTACAGATTTTTAATGATTTTTCTAAAAGTGTAGTTTCGCCAAAAGTTACTAAACAGTTAACTGAGATGCTTAAAAACGTATTTAACAATGGTACAGCAGTAACTGCTAAACCCGATAATTTTGAGGTTGCTGGTAAAACAGGGAGTACTCAAACTAAAGAAGGTTTAGGAACTGCTACAAAAGATCAGTGGATTGTTGGTTTTACACCTGATTTATGTTTAGCTACTTGGGTAGGTTATGATCAACCCAGTGAAGAGCGAAAACTTATTGATAGTAATTATGCAAATTGGACATTTAAAAATATTTTTGAAAGTATTTATAGTGATACTGAGCAAACTTCTTTTGGTAAAGATACATCCATTCCTAAAAAAGAAAAGCATAATTTTATAAAAAAAAATATTGATTTATACCATAACGGAATTAAATCAATTCAAAATGATTTTTCATCATTTTATCGTTCAGTAATAGATTTTTTTAAGTAACATCGATATAATTTTTTTAGTAATAATTAAGGGGAAAGACATGAAATTTATTCATACAGCTGATCTTCATTTAGACACATCATTTCGTGGCCTACAAGTTGAAGATCAACAAATTTTAAAAAAAATTAGAAATTCTACTTTTGTTGCTTTTGAAAATATTGTGGATGTTGCTATTAAAGAACAAGTAGATTTTGTGATTATTTCAGGAGATTTATATGATCATGATGTTCAGAGTATTACTGCCCAATTATTTTTAAATGAACAATTTTTACGTTTAAAAGAAAAAGACATTTCAGTTTATTTAGTTGCTGGTAATCACGATTATATCAAAAGTCAAACTGGTAACTTTGAGTTTCCAGAAAATGTTTTTGTTTTCCCCAAAGAAGTAAAAAGTTTTTATCATAATGCAAAAGATGGTACAAAAGTTGAATTAGTTGGATTTAGTTACAGTGATCGCTGGATTACCGACGATATTGTTGCCACTTTTCCCCAAAAACATGTTGATTCAGATTATACTATCGGTATTATGCATGCAGCCTTGAAACAAGGTCATAATGATAATTATGCCCCATTTTCTAAAGATGAATTATTAGAAAAAGGATATGATTATTGGGCTTTGGGACATATTCATGAACGTCAAATTTTAAATAAAGATCCTTATATTATTTATCCTGGAAATACACAAGGTCGTAGTATTAAAGAAGCTGGAAGCAAAGGATTTTATTTAGTTGAAACGCAAAATAAAATTACTAAGGTTAATTTTTTACCAAGCGATACTATTGAATGGAATCGTTTAGAAATCGATGGTAGTGGTGTAATTTCAATGAGTGATGTACAAAGAGAAATTGATTTGAACGTAAATGAATTAAGTCGAAATGTTTCTCATTTTGTATATGTTACGATTTCTAACGCTGATAACTTACCATTAACTGTTATAAAATCAATTGAAGATGATTCTTTTGCTAATAGTTTAACACCAAAGGTGTTTGAACATAATTATATTGTTGTAATCAAAATAGTTGTAAAAATAGCTAAAAGTAAAGTTTTTTCTGATTTAGATAAAAGTTTTTGGAATCGAAGTGCGGAAAAAGTTTTTTCTCCTGAAAATTTAGAAAATCAGATTTTGCCCTTATTGAAAAACTATCGTTATCTTCAAAATCTTGTTCGAGACCCTAATTTTATCAGTACTTTAAGTGATGATACTTTTGAATTAATTAATGAAAGAAAGAATGAGAGCGATCAGTGATGAAAATAACAAAAATTAATATTTTTGGTTTTGGTAAATGGATTGATAAAACATTTGAGGTATCTGATGATTTTCATATTTTTTATGGATTGAATGAAGCAGGAAAAACAACCCTAAGATCTTTTATCAAAAGTATTTTATTTGGATTTGGCAGAAAAACTGATAGTGAAAAGTATAAACCCCGATTTGGTTCTTCTTTTGGAGGAGAATTATATGTAAATCAAAATGGGACTGATTATATTATTCGACGCGTTGGTGGTCTTAGAAGTAGAAGTGGAAGCGTTATCGTTACCTCAAATGGTCGAGAATATGATGAATCTAAGTTATCAGAATTACTAGGTCCTGCTGATTTGGGGCTTTATCAAAATATTTTCGAATTTGATGAAAGAGCATTAAATCAAGTATTTAACTTAAAACGGACAGATTTTACTGATCAAATATTAAACATTGGAATGACTGGATCTCAAAATTGGTTGCAATTAAGTAATAATTTAATTAATGATGCAGGAAGTATTTTTAAGCCCTCAGGTACTAAACCAATTTTAAATGTTGAAATGAAAGAACATCGAGATTTACAAAAAAAAGTTAACGAGGCTGCTAAAGAAAATAACTTATTTATTACTCTTCAGGAAAGTAATAAAGAATTAAATGATAATAAAAATCGAATTCATCAAGAAATAGAAAATCGAAAAAGCGAAAATCAAAAATATGAACAACTGTGTGATAATTGGGATAATTACCAAGAATATTTAAAATTAACTAAAGCTTTAGCTAATCGTCGAAATTTAGATGTAGATCTTTATGATAATTTTATGCAAGTAAAGCAGAGTTTTAACAATGCTAAAGAGGATTTAAAAGTAGCACAGCAAGAGGTTAATAAGATTAATCGAAATACTTTAATTAATAATCCTCGTTTTGCCTTTTATGAAGAAAATCAAACTAAATTTGATCAATTGCATGAGCCACTAAAAGAAATAATAGATCTTCAACAAAATAACGACAAATTAATTAGTGAAACTACTCAATTACAAAAAGAAAAAAAGGAAATTTTAAATAATAATTCCTTTACTGAAGAGACCCCTGAGATGTCGGAAAGTGATTATCAAGAGGGATTAAAATTAAAAAGGAATTATGATGAACTACAAGATGTTTATATCAACTTACAAAATCAAGTATCTGATATAGAGTCTAATAAAACTTCACGAAATATTCCAAGGACAAGAAATCAAAAAAATTTGACACCTACATTAATGATTCTTTTAGTTGGGTTGATCGTAGCACTTGTAGGTATTTTTATGGGTCCTACTGGTCATATTGTTAGCTTAGTTGCAGTCGCAGTTGGTTTAATTGGAGGAGGGGTAAGTTATTATTTTGCCCCTGAAAAAAAAGAAGATTTATCTGATGATAATAATGATGAGCCTAATGATACAAAATTAAATGACGAATTGCGTCATGTAAATCAGAGAATGCAAGAAATTGTTCGTAATCTAACTGATTTAAAAAATAAATACAATTATGATTTTCCAATTGATACATTTTTAAATTTCCAAAGAGATCTTCATAGATTGCATCAAGATACTAAGACTATTAATACATCTATTAAGAAACAGAGTAGCATTCAAAAACAAATTTTAAATTATTTAAACCAATTTAATTTTGCTAAAAATTGGATTCAAATATCTTTAGAAAATATAAATCAGTCAGTTCAAAAAATTAATGATTTCTATAATGACATGATAAATTTATCTACAATTAATGCTAAAAATAATGAAGAGAAAAAATTTTATAATAAAAAAATTAATAATTTAAATTTTAAAATGGATGATGCTAATAAAGAAATGGCTAAACTGCTCAATGAAAATGGTTTGAAATCAGAAATGGAATTGGAAGTTTATCACCATGATTTATTAAATCGAGAAAAACAAAGAGAAAAATTAAAGATTTATGAAAATAATTTAAGTAATTTACTACCTAAATTGACTAATTATGAAAACTTAGAACAACTTAATTGGTCAAAACAACAAAATTTAGATAAAATTCAAAATCTATCAAATCAAGAAAAAGAAATTAATCATAAAATTTTAGATAATCAAGCAAAATTAAATATGGTTATTGATACTAAACAGTATGATCAATTACGTCAAGAATTAGCTAATTTAGAATCACAAATTGAAACTCTAACTAAATCATGGTTAACAAATTATTTAGGAAGTAGTTGGATTAAAGAGGCTTTAGATGAGGCAACTCAAGAAAGATTTCCTAAAATTATTGAACATGCTACTGATTATTTTAATTTGTTAACAAATGGACGTTATAAAGGTATTCATTTTGAAGGTGATTCGCTCAATGTAGAACGTAACGATAATCAAACCTTTGATATTTCTCAACTATCACAAGGAACCGCTGAACAACTTTATGTTTCATTACGTTTTTCATTTGCTATTAGTTTTTTAGATAAAATCCAACTACCATTGATTATTGATGATGCATTTATTAATTTTGATGTAATTAGACGTGCTAAAGTAATTGAACTAATTCAAAAGCTCAAATCTTCAACTCAATTACTATTTTTTACAACCGATCTAGGTATACGCAATCAATTCATTGCTTCTAATCATTTAACAGAATTAGTTGTTTAATTAAAAATAAGCAAATATTATCCTCCAATAATTAAAAATGATTATTGGAGGATTTTTTACTTTAATTAAAAGGTAGAATAATGGTTTTTTATTTTTACTATGGGTTAATTTTTTAAGGATTTTTCAAAGTTTTAAAAGTACTCAATAATTATAAATAAGCTTTTCAGAATAGCAAAAAAATGATATTGAATAAATTAGAATTATTTCTTTAGTAGGTTCTAAAGATTATAAATTTAGGTTAAAAAAAGAACTTCGCTTATACTACGTAAATAGCGAAGTTCCATTTATATTTTAAAATAAGTTTTTTATAATAAGTAATCTAATTATTGTTACTTACTACTGTTTTGGCTCGTTCCTGTTTGTGATTGTTTTGGTGTTTCATAGAATGAGGATAAAACATCTTTCATATCTTTATCGACTACTTTTGCGTCAACCTCTTTAAGAACTTTACCAAAAATTGGATTCATAATTGTTGTATCTCTTTCCCATTGGGAATAAATTTGATTGGTTAATTCTTTTTTATGATCAGATAAACTACCTTTTTCGGGCTTTTTCAATAATCGAATAAGAAAGTAACCATTACCTGAAGAATATTTAACAGGTTCTTTAGTATATTCGCCAGCTTTACTTAATTTAGCTGCTGCTGCAGTAAAATTAGGATCTAAGTTTCCTGAAGATGATTTTGGATCAAAAGGTGCTAATTTACCATTATTATTTTTTGAAGAAGGATCTTGGGAGTATTCTTTAGCTAACTTACCAAAATTTTCCTCTGTAGGATCTGCCTCAAATTTCTTTAAAACATCTTTAGCGGTATTTTCATCTTTAGCTAAAATAAGTTGAACAGAAATTTTAGGTGAATAGTTTTTCCATGCATCATCCAAAGCATTTTTAAATTTTTTACTTGAAGTTGGCTGCTTATCTTTTAAAGCTGCCGAAGCTAAAAGTTGATTTTTAATAACCTTTTTATAAGATGACTCCGTATAACCACTTTGTTTAAGAACTGTGGGTAGTGAAGAACCGTATTGGTTTTCTAATTTTTTATATTGAGCATTTATTTGAGATTTTTTAACTTTATTACCATATTTTTGATCTAATGCATCTGATAAAATAAGATTCTGCAAAGTGGTTTTTCCAGCATTCGAATCTTTTAATGCTGAATAATAGTCATCTTGCGTTATAGTTTTACCTTTCATTGTAGCAACAGTTTTGCTAGTACTAGAACAACCGACAAGCAGGAGTGAAACTGATAAAATTGTACCTGCTAAAAACTTTTTTTGCATGTATTTACTTCCTAATTAATTTTTTTTCACAACAAAAGAGATTTTATCATATTTGGCTAAAAACCGCAAAAAAACTAATAAACTGTTAAAGTTTACTTTTCTTTGTTTGCATAACTACTTTTGCTAAATTTTTTTCAATAATTTCCAATTTAAGATTAGTAATATATGTAAAATCTTTTAAATTTTTCGATAATTCTTTCATAACGGGAATAATTACTTTTTGCTTTTCTTGAAGAACTTTATCGAATTTTTTACTTAAGTTATCATATTTATTTAAAATATTTTCGGTACTATTATCTATATCTTGAATCCACTCTTGATTTTCTTTTTTATTAAGAAAATCATAAATACTATAAGCTATTAAAGTTACGCTTCCAACTAAAATAATGTTTTTAAATTTCATTTTTTATTTGCTTACCAATACTTTGCGCTAGTTTATTTAAAACTTCCGCGCTATAATTTTTACTGTTATCATGAAACTTCAAGGTAAAAGTGTCTTTCTCGTTATATCGAGGAATAAAGTGAAAATGAGAATGAAAAACCGCTTGACCCGCTATTTTTCCATTATTGCTAATTAAATTTAAACCATTAAGATTAGGTAAACTTTTTTTTAAAGCTCGAGCAATCAAAGGAATTTTTCCTAAAACTTTTTGTGCTAAGGTTTGATCATAAGCAAAGATATCTTTGACATGTTTTTTAGGTATTAATAAAGTATGACCTGGGGTGGTTTGGGAAATATCTAAAAATGCATACACGTCCTCATCCTCATATACTTTATAACTTGGAATTTCACTATTAATGATTTTACAAAAAATACAATCTTTCAAAATAAACTCCTAAAGGTAAAATATGACTCTTAAATTATCACACGTAAGTGGTGGATATTCAAATTTATTAATTCTGCGTGATCTCAGCTTTGAAATAAATTCAGGGGAAGTTGTAGCTCTAATGGGTTTAAATGGAGCTGGAAAATCAACTACAATCAAACATATTATGGGGATACTAACACCTATATCAGGTGAAATTACTTTAGATGGCATATCAAGAGACCGTGATTTTTCAGTTTATGAAAAACAAATTGCTTATGTACCTGAACAACCAGTTTTTTACCATCAACTAACTTTAGAAGAGCATCTTGATTTAGTTATGAACGTTTATGATCAAAGGAATCCTCAAACTCAAAATCGTGCTCAAAAATTATTAGAAATGTTTCGCTTAGATGATAAACGGGATTGGTTACCAATTCATTTTTCTAAAGGTATGCAACAAAAAATGCTACTAACTTGTGCTTTTATGCTTGATTCCAAATTAATTGTTATTGATGAACCCTTTGTAGGTTTAGATCCAGTAGCCATTGATGATTTATTAAATCTAATTCATGAGCGTAAAAAGCAGGGGAAAGCAATTCTAATTTCAACTCATATTTTAAATAACGCTCAAAATGTTGCAGATCGTTTCATTTTATTAAAGCAAGGGAAAATTAAAGTACAAGGGAACCTAAAAGAAATTAATAATTACTTTTCGTTAAATAACGCTAGTTTAGAACAAATTTATTTAAAAATCGCTAAAGGTGAGCTTTAAATGAAAAGAATTTTTAAGAATCGGCAACGAATTAACTTTAAAAAAAATTCAAAATATTTACCTTATGTTTTCAATGATCATTTTATTTTGATAGTAATAATATTAATCGGTTATTTAGCTTATTTATATGCAAATAATCTGAAAATTATTCTACAAATTAAACCATTTATTTTACAAATTCTTATAATTTTTCTATTATTTTTTGAACTGCACAGTTTTAAATTTGTTACATATTTAGAAAAACCAGACCAAAATTTTTTACTTCCCATTGTAACTCACATCAATGATAGCTTTGTTTCTGCAACGGTTTATAGTCTGATCTTACCTATATTTACATTTACATTTACGGCAATTATTCTGACACCGATATTACATGGCATAAACTCTAGTTTTAATTTTTTATCCGTTTTAATCTTGATCTGCGGTTTAACTATTTTACAATGGGCGATATTTATTTGCTTTCAACAAAAAATTTATGGCAAAATAAAAGATAAAGTTTTTCTAATATGTAAAGAAATTATTTTAGTATGTACCTTATCTTTAATTTTTTTACCTTATAATTGGTTGTTTTTATTAATTACTTTAACTGAAGTAGTTTTACTTAAATGTTACGATCATTTAAAACCAAACAGTATTTTGCAAATAAATGTTGCAATTTCTGAAGAAGATAAAAGACAGAGCCGAATTTTAAGAATTTTTAGTCTTTTTATTGATCTGCCTAATAAAGAAATTCCAGTTAAAAGGCGAAGATATTTAGATTTTTTTAAAAGATTTAATTCAAATTTGCAGAATTTATTTTTGTTGACATTTCTTAGATCAGGAAATTATTTGGGATTGTTTTTGCGAATTTTGATTATTAATTACATTGTTAATTTTTTTGTTAAAGACTTTATCGTTGCAATAATTATTAATTTTACTTTATTATATTTACTTTTATTTCAACTAATTCCAATTTATCAGCAAACTATGGATAATATTTATGTTAATATTTTTCCGGTTGCTAAATTAAAATGGCAGAATTATTTTAGAAATTGGTTAAACAAAGTAGGATATACTTATATATTATTTAATGTATTAATAATGATTTTGATTTCACCAAAGAATTATTTAATTTATTTAACATATTTAATCGGAGGATTGCTTTTAATAAATTTAATGACTAATATTTATTTTCCTTTAAGAGAAAAAAAGGTAAGAAGTAATGCGAATTAAAAGACGCCCTTGGGCTAAAGAATTATATGATAATAATCCGGATTATTATCAAAAATTTCCGGAAAACTTAAAAGGGAATTGGCAAAATTATTTTAAAAATTCAGCTCCTATTGAATTAGAAATTGGTTCAGGGAAGGGGGGGTTTATTACTCAGCTAGCAAAAAAAGAACCTAAAAAAAATTTTATTGCAATGGAAATTAATGAGATGGCATTAGCTTTTTTATTACGTAAACAAATTGCTAATCCCCTGCCAAATTTAAGATTAGTTATTGGTAATGCTCGTGAAATTGAACGTTATTTTACTATGGGAGAAATTGCTAATATTTATTTGAATTTCTCAGATCCTTGGCCTAAAAAACGTCATGCAAAAAGGCGTTTGACTTCACCAGAGTTTCTAAAAAAATATCAAAAAATTTTACCAAAAGGTGGAAAAATTCATTTCAAAACGGACAATGAAAATTTATTTGCATATTCTGTAAAAATGATTGCCAATGAATCAAACTTATTTTTGAACCATTTAACTTTTGATTTGCATCATAGTGAATACAATGAAGAAAATATTGTAACTGAATACGAACAAAAGTTTTCCAAGAATGGAAATAGAATTTTTATGTTAGAAGCACAATACTTAAGGAGATGTTAATTATGAAAAAATATGATCCATCATCAACAAATTTACAAATCGGGTTAAAAATCTTAACTTTTACTGCTACGTGGTGTGGTGATTGTAAATTTATAGAGCCATTTATGCCTATTATTGAAAAAAATAATCCTAATTTTGAATTTATTGAAGTGGATATTGATAAATATTCCGAGTTGGCTGATGATTTTAAAATTAAAGGGATTCCAAGTTTTGTTGCCATTAATGAAGGTGAAGAAATTGGGCGTTTTGTTAATGGTGATCGTAAAACTAAGCCTGAAATTGAAGATTTTATTAAAGGATTAAGTGTTAAATGATTATTGCAAGTATTAATCAACCAGCTTTTGGAGATAATATTTGGCTAGATTTTAGTAAACAAAATGATTATCAAACGGCTGAAAGAAAAGACGATTTATTTTTAATTAAAAATTCTCAAAATAAATTAATTGGTATAAATTTGTTAAATTGGAGTTCAAGACTGGGAATTAATAAAACCAAAGGATTTATTCCTATTGATTTAAATCAAATAAGTAAAATTAGTCAAAAAATACCTGAATATCGAGAAATTTTAAACTATGAACTTACAAAGCCTTATTTTACTGTTGCTAAAATTAAATCAATCAACTCTCATCCAAGACTTAGTCGATTAAAAATAATTGAAATTGACATTGGTCAAAAAGATTTAGTTAGCATAGTTTCGGGTTCAATAAACCTTAAATTGAATTTACTTACAGTTTATGCTCGACCTGGAGCAATTTTACCTAATGGTAAAAAAATTTTAAAATCTAAAATTGGTGGTGTTAAAAGCCCAGGTACTCTTTGTAATCGTACTGATCTAAATTTAAATTCTCCAAAAATTAAAGGAGCAATTGAAATTGCAGATTCAAGTGTTAATCCAGGAACTGATTTTGCTAAAATAGCAAAAATAAATTATAAATAATCGAGGAATTATGATTGATCGTAATGGTAACTATTTTATTATCGGAATTAAAGGCTCAGGACTAAGTGCTTTAGCTGCTATCATGAAAAATGATGGGATAAAAGTAGCTGGATCCGATATTCCAGACTATGTTTTTACTCAAGATAAATTAAAAAAAGAAAAAATTAAGGTATATCCTTTTAATTCTAAAAATATTCAAGCTGGTCAAACAATTATTCAAGGAAATTCCTTTAATGATGATCATCCCGAAGTTAAAAGGGCTAAAGAACTGCATTTACCCATAATGCGTTATCATGAATTTTTAGGAGAGTATCTAAAAGACTATTTTTCAGTTGGAGTTTCTGGGGCACATGGTAAAACGACAACAACTGGAGTTTTAGCTCACATTTTAAATCATCAAGAAAAGATTAATTATTTAATAGGTGATGGTTCTGGCCAAGGTAATCCCAATTCTAATTTATTTGTTTTTGAAGCTGATGAATATGAACGTCATTTTACTAAATATTTTCCTGACTACTTAGTGATTACAAACATTGACTTTGATCATCCCGATTATTTTCGAGATTTGAATGATGTAATCGATGCATTTAATACTATTGCTAAGCAAACAAAAAAACAAATTTTTGCATTTGGTGATGATGACAGCACTCATCAATTAGATACTTCGTGTCCAATATTATATTTTGGCTTTAAAAAAGATAACCAAGTTCAAATTGTTATAAAAGAAACAAAAAGAGCTTCAACTATATTTACACTAATCAAAGATGGTGAAGAAATAGGCACTTTTGAAACAAGTCTCCCTGGTCATCAGTATGTTGTTGATATGACTGCAGCTATTTTGGTTGCAAAATCTTTTTCCTTAAGTAATGAAGATATTCAGGACCAAATTAATAGTTTTAAAGGTGTTGAAAGAAGATTTAATGTTAGCAAATTTAAGAAAGTAACAATTATTGATGATTATGCACATCATCCTAATGAAATTGCGGCTTCTATTGACTCTGCTCGGCAAATGTTTCCTGATAAAAAATTAACAGTTATTTTTCAACCACATACTTATACTCGAACTGCTAAATATCTTCAGGATTATGGTCGTGTATTAAGCGCAGCTGATAAAGTTTTTATAACAGATATTTTTTCTTCTCCGCGAGAAAAAACAGGAACAGTTACAAATAATGATATTGTTAAATTAATTGGTTCTAAAGCACATGTTATTAGCCTTAATGATATGTCTGATTTAGATCAAATTAGAAATGGTGTTCTCTTATTTATGGGAGCTGGCGATATTCAGAAATATGAACAAGCTTATCGAAAATCAAATCCAACTCAAGGCTGATTGACTTTTAATTAAGATCAGTTAAACTATTAAAGATAAAGTAGAGGTAAGGATTTAATGCAAAATAATATTTTTAAAAATAAAAATAATGAAAGAACAACGGAGTCAAATAGTACTGTAAATTCATACATTAATGTCCGTGATCAGGGTTTATCTAAATATTACAGCCTAGTTTACTTAATTATGTTTTCTGGCGTAGCAGTAACTACTATAATTTCGTGGTTGTTAGCATACCCCTTAAAAAATGTTTTCTTAAATTTTATTATGTCTAGTGGTAGCTTTGGTATTTTAGTCACTACTTTTGCACCTTTGATTTTAGTTTTCGTAATGGGGCATAATGCAAATAAAGATGCTCCAGCAAAAAATAATTTAATCTTATTTTTAATAATATCAGCTTGTTATGGTGTAACAACTTCTTTAACTTTATTAGCTAGTTCTACAATAAATGTAGTTAATGCTTTAGGTGTTACTTCTTTAATCTTTTTATTAATGTCAGTTTTAGGACGTAATACAAAAAATGATTTACAACGTGGACGACGAACTGCAATGATGTTACTTTTGGGAGTCATTTTAATTTCTGTAATTAATATTTTTACAAAAGCAGCTACACTACAGTGGATTTTAAATTATGCTATTTTAGGAATTTTTACTTGGATGATTGCTAGTGATCAGCAAAATATTAAAACAGCTTATTATCAAATGGAAGATATGGGAGCAACTAGTACCACTATGGCTAATTATGCTACTTATTCTGCACTTGGTTTATATCTTGATATTCTGAATATTTTTATGGTTTTAATTGAAATTTTTGGTGGCGGCAATAATCGAAATTAATTAAAAATTATTTTGAATTTTAAAAAGCGAAAATTTTTAAAAGAAATTTTCGCTTTTTTTAGCCTTTAAACATAATATTGGATAAAATAAAAGTATGAAAAATAAAAAATTACTCTTACTTGATGGAAACTCTTTAGCTTATCGTTGTTTCTACGCATTAAATGTAAAAAATTTTACTAATCACGAAGGGGCACCTACTAATGCTATTTATGGTTTTAAAAGGATACTTGATGCAATTTTAAAAGAAATTAAACCAACAAATATTTTAGCTGCCTTTGACGCTTCAAATAAAACTTTTAGAAACGACCTTTATTCGGATTATAAATCGGGTCGATCTAAAACTCCTGATGAATTATTCGAGCAATTTCCAGCTATTCATCAAATGCTTAATCTAATGGGAATTAAAGATTATGAATTGGTAAATTATGAAGCAGATGACATTATTGGGACTTTAGCTCAACAAGGCAATAATGCAAAAATGGAAGTAGCCATTGTAACAGGTGATCGAGATTTAACTCAATTGGTTAATGATCATACTACTGTTTATATCACTCAAAAAGGTTTTTCAACCTATGAAACTTATACTCCTTCATATATAAAGAAAAAGTTAGGTATAGAATCTAAACAAATTATAGATTTAAAAGCTCTAACTGGAGATACTTCAGATAATTATCCTGGAGTAAAAGGAATAGGTGAAAAAACAGCCTTAAAACTTTTAAAGCAATATTCAACATTAGAAGAGTTATACGATCATTTGAACGAATTTAAACAAAGTAAATTAAAAGAAAATTTAATTAATGATCAAAAACAAGCTTTTCAAGCCAAAAAATTAGCAACAATAATTCGAAATTCTCCAATTAAAATTACTTTAGAAGAAACTAATTTTTCTCCAGTAGATCAGGATGGATTAAACAAATTTTTTGAAAAATATGATATGAGGTCCTTCTTAAATAATCAGTCATTACAAAAGCAAGAAGATATTTCAAAAGAGAAGCAAGTTCCAACTTATCAAATCTTGGATAAGTCTAATTTTGAAGATGTAAAAAAATTACAAAATCCATTAATTTATTTTGAAACTTTTAATCAAAATTATCACGAAGCTGAAATTAAGGCAGTGATTATCGCACAACGTGACCAGATTTTTGTTGCTAAAGACTTTAGTTTATTGAATAGTAGCATTTTTATGAATTTTAATAGTATTAATACATATGATGCAAAAAAGACTTATATTCTTGCTAAACGCTATAATTGGAAATTGCCGCCAATAAAATATGATTTAATGATTGCTTCTTATGTTGATGATTCAAGTCATAGTGATGAAAATCTTGCAACGACAATCAATGATTATTTTGATAAGTTTATCTTATCTGATGAAGCTGTTTATGGTAAAGGAGTTAAGATTTCTTTACCAGAAGATGAAAATAATCTTTTTGACCATTTAGCAAAAAAGGCAGAGGGATATTTTTTAGCTAAAGATGTGGTTGATGCTCATTTAAGAATGCATGAACAAGAACCTCTCTTAAATCAAATTGAATTACCTTTATCAAAAGTTTTAGCTAAAATGGAAATTGAGGGCATAAAACTCAATAAAAATGAATTAAAAGAAATGGGTAAAGAATTTGATGCTAGTATTTCTGATTTAGAAGCTAAGATTTTTACTGAAGTTGGTCAAGAATTTAATTTAAATTCACCTAAACAGCTATCAAATATTCTTTTTAATGTAATGAATTTGCCTCCTGCTAAAAAAACTAAAACTGGTTATTCAACTTCAGTAGATGTCTTAGAATCTTTACGTCCAAAGTCCCAAGTTGTTGGTTGGATTTTAGATTATCGCCAATTGGCAAAGCTAAAGTCAACATATGTAGAAGGATTACAAAAATTTGACTTCGGTAATGGGATTATTCATACACGATTTCTACAAACACTTACTTCAACTGGTCGTTTATCATCTGTTGACCCAAATTTACAAAATATTCCTGCAAGGGGAATGGGTAAAATTATTCGAAAAGCTTTTACAGCAAGACAAAAGGGTTGGAAACTTTTTTCTTCAGATTATTCTCAAGTTGAATTGAGAGTATTAGCACATATATCTAAAGATCCTCATATGATTGAAGCTTTTAAAGAAGATAAAGATATTCATCAAGCAACTGCTCAAAAAATTTTTAAGTTAAGTCCAGGATCAGAAGTAACGCCAGATATGCGTAGAGTAGCCAAAGCAACTAATTTTGGAATAGTATATGGCATCTCAGATTATGGTTTATCTAAAAATATAGGGATTAGTAGAAAAGAAGCTGCAAATTTTATTAATGCTTATTTTGAACAATATCCTTTAGTTAAGGCATATATGGATGAGGCTGTAAAATTTGCTAGAGAAAATGGGTACGTTGAGACTTTATCTCATAGACGACGATATTTACCAGACATTCATGCAAAGAATTTTAATTTACGTCATTTTGCTGAAAGAACTGCAATGAATACTCCTATTCAAGGAAGTGCAGCTGATATTATTAAAATTGCAATGGTTAGCATTCAAAATTATTTAGTTGATCAACAGTTAAAGTCCAAAATGATATTACAAGTTCATGATGAATTAACATTTGAAGTAGCTCCTGGTGAAGAAAAAATTATTGCAGAAATGGTACCAAAGTTGATGGATTCAGCATTTAAATTAGCCGTACCTTTAAAAGTTGAAAGTCATTTCGGTCCTACTTGGTTTGATGTTCATTAGAAAAATGGAGAAATTTCTATGCCTGAATTGCCCGAAGTCCAAACAGTAATTAATAATTTAAAACCTTTAGTTATTGGTCATACAATAACTAAAGTTGACATTTTTTATCCAAAAATGATCCTTAATGATTCACATGAATTTATAAATAGCTTAATAAATTTAAAATTTATAAATATTAGAAGAAGAGGTAAGTATATCCTTTTTGATTTATCTAATAATGAAAGCTTAATTAGTCATTTACGAATGGAGGGTAAGTATAGTGTACTTGAAAATAATGCCGATTTACCTGCTCATAGTCATGTCGTTTTTTGGTTAGAAAATGGTTCAAAAATAGTTTACCATGATACCCGAAAATTTGGGCGAATGCATTTAGTTAAAACAAATCAGGTAGCAGATACTAAAGAAATTAAAAAATTGGGTTGGGAACCCTTTGATCCACAATTTACTCCGGAAGTTTTTTTAAACTTATTACATACTCGTCATGGAAAAATTAAAGTGGCATTACTTTCACAGGATTTAGTTGTAGGATTAGGTAATATTTATGTTGACGAAGTTTTGTATTATGCACATATTCATCCAAAAAGTAATCCCAGCCACTTAACTTTATTAGATGCTACTTTATTACAAGAAGGAATTAAAACAATATTGAAATTAGCCATTAAAAAAGGGGGAACAACAATTTTTAGTTTTAAAAATGCTAACGGGGAAATTGGACATTTTCAAAACTACTTAAAAGTTCATTCTCAGAATAATAAATTATGTGAACGTGACCATGCAAAAATTCAAAAAATTAAGTTAAATGGACGTTCAACTTATTTTTGCCCAAAATGTCAAGTCCTCAAATAATTGGAATAACTGGAGGGATAGGAACCGGAAAAACCTTTGTATGTAAAATTATTGCCAATTATGGTTTTTCGGTTTTAAATTCTGATAAAATTGCCCATCAAGTACTAAACAAAAATAAGCAAGTAATTGATATAGTTAAAAAAAATTTTGGTACGCAAGTTATTGCAGCAGATGGATCTATTGATCGAAAAAAATTAGGGCAAATTGTTTTTAAAGATTTTTCAAAATTAAAAATTTTAAATCATATTCTTGATTCGTATTTAAAAGAAGCAATTTTTAAAGAAGTCCAAAAGGCACCAAAGCCAGTTTTTATTGAAATTCCTCTACTTTATGAGCAAAATTATCAATCTAGATTAGATCAGGTAATTGTAGTTTATGCTGATAATCTTACGGCAATTAAACGAATACAAAAACGTGATCATATTGATAAACAATTTGCAATAAAAAAAGTAAAGTCGCAAATGTCAATTAGAAAAAAAATGAAGATGACTAAATATTTGATAAATACTACTGATCCTCAAGTTCAAAAACAAGTTCATTTAATATTGCAAGAGCTAAAATTAATCTAGAATTCATATAGATAAAAAAGGAGTAAATTGTGAAATGTCCTAATTGTGGTTTCTCAGAAACTAGAGTTGTTGATAGTAGACCCACTAAATTAAACACTGCTATTCGTCGTAGACGTCAATGTGAGAATTGTAAGTTCAAATTTACCACCTTTGAAAAAATTGAATCAGCGCCATTGATCGTTGTCAAAAAAAATGGTTCTAACCAGGTTTTTGATCGTAATAAAATTTATCGTGGTCTAGTCCGTGCTGCTGAAAAGCGAAATATTAGTAAAGAAGTGCTTAGTAAAATTGTTGAAGAAATTGAAGAACATATTCGTTTAGGAAGTGAATATGAAGTTACTACACGTCAAATTGGTGATATGGTTATGAAAAGATTAGCTACCGTTGATGAAGTGGCTTATATCCGTTTTGCCAGTGTTTATCGTGAATTTTCAAGTATCGATATGTTTTTAGCAGAACTTCAAAGTATGTCTAGAAAAAACAAAAAGAAAAGGGCAAAATTAAAAACATCTGATAATACCAATATAAGGAAAAAAATTAATGACTAAAAGAAAAATTAAAGCTTATAACGGCTTTTTAGTTACTAATATTAATTATTTTTCAGATTTTAGCCAACAAGTTTTAACAGATTTATATCTTCCAATTATTGGTGCAAAATCTTACACTTTATATTTATATTTTTGGAGTTTAACTAAAAAAAAATTGGTGTCTATGGATCGTTTCGAACATACTAGAATAATTAATGCATTAGGAATTAGTTTGGATGATCTTAATGAGGCATTATTACACCTTGAAGGAATTGGACTTTTGAGGACTTTTTTAAAAAAAGATATTATTGGTTTGCTATTTTTATATGAATTATCTTCTCCAGTAAGTCCGGAAACCTTTTTTAAAGATAATCTTTTAACCTCTTACTTAAAAGAAATGGTTGGTACAAGCATATTTGAAGACTTAAAAGAAAAATATACATTACATCCCGTTAATACTAAAAATTTTACTGAAATTACCGCTTCATTTTCTGATGTTTACCAATTCAATTCTGTAAGTCTTAATCCAGATAAGATTTCATTGAACTTTCAAAAGTCACGTACTCCTTCAAACAATGAATTTGATCAAAATTTATTTTTAACTTTAATTAGTAAATTTGATTTAGATAAAGAATTAATTAAAAAAAATCTAGATGAATTTGAAGAAATTGCTCAATTTTATCAATTAAATGAATTAGAATTGGTTAATGCTTTAGTTAGTTCTCATTGCTTTCGAAAAAACAAATTTCAAATTAATTATTTGACTAATTTTTTAAATCAAAAAATAACTCTTAATAAGAGTTTATATAAAAGAAATGATTCTTCAAATAATAGTGATAAAATTGATGAAAATATTTTAAAGAACTTAAAATTAGATATTAGTGAAAAAAATATTATAACCCAAGCTAAAAGCTGCTCACCATTACAGTTTTTAACGAAATTAAAAGAACAATTAGGGGGGTATATAACTAATTCTGAAGCAGCAATTATAAGAAAATTATCAAGACGCCAAATTCTTGATGATCAAGTTATTAATATAATGATTTATTATGAATTAAAAAATAATCCCACAATTACTGAACACTTAACTGATACTTTAGCTAATGATTGGTCCCAAAAGAGAATCCAAAAAGCTGAGGATGCTTTAATTTATGTAAAAAACTTTAAGAATAAAAAAAAGAAATCATCTTATTCATTAAATAAAACTTCGAAACCAATTCCAAAGTGGTTTGACGAAAAAGATACAACCCAGAATAAGCTTGCAACTGATCATAATTTAGACAGCTTAATTAAAACTGAAGAAAAAAGGCGAAAAAGATTAGATAAGAAGGGATAAAATTGGAAAATTTATCTTTAAATTTTAAGGAATATTTCATATCACATAAATTAAACGATCAATATAAGCAACTTGTTCAACAAATGTGTAATGATACAGAAGTACAGAAATTTCTTAAAGAAAATAAAATTACACCTGAGTCGGCATCATTTAAAAATGGAATTAATAAAATTTATGAATTTTATCAATCTAGCCAAAACAATAATCAAGCTTATTTACCAAAATTAAGTTTTTATCAAGGACAAATTGAACTTAATTACTATCCCAGTGATATTACTTTAAAAAAACAACGAGATCAAAAATCTGCGAAGTTATTTCATTTATTATATTTACCGAAAAGACTTAAAATGGCTCGACTGGATGATTTTGATCAATTAGGAAGAGAAAATGCTTATTTAAGTGCTTTAAAATTTAGAAATTGGTTAATCGCTAATCCTCATAAATTTATTCAAGGGCCTTATTTTTTTGGAAAGTTTGGTGTTGGAAAAACTTATTTACTAGCCGCTATCGCTCATGACCTAACGATTCATAATATTGAAACATTATTTGTTCATATTCCTACATTAGTTATTGAATTGAAAAATTCTATTGGTGATAATTCACTTGCATCTTTAATTAACGAAATTAGAATTTCACCAGTTTTAATGTTAGATGATTTAGGTGCTGAAAATTTAACTGCCTGGGTTCGTGATGATATTTTTAATACAATTTTACAATATCGAATGGATGCCAGATTACCCACTCTTTTTTCATCAAATTATAGCTTTGATGAACTTGAAAAACATTTATCAGAGGTACGAGATGACTATGATCGGGTTAAAGCACGAAGAATCATGGAGAGAATACGTTTTCTTAGTAATGAAACCGAAATCTCCGGAAAAAATTACCGCGAAAATTTTTAAAGCTGATAAAATACTGTTATATTAGATATATTAGTTAAATTAACTTAAGAAAAGTTTTAAAAAAGGAGCATTATGGTAAAAATAACCTTACCTAATAATGAAATAAAAGAATATCAAGATGGAGTTACAATTTTAGAAATTGCTAAGGATATTAGTCCAAGTTTAGCAAAAAAGGCGGTTTTTGCGTCCGTTAATACTATTGATTTACCACTTAATAAAAACATAACTCAGGATTGTAATCTTACTTTACATACAAGTGATGAACCAAAGTCTTTAGATAATTTAAGGGCTACATTAAGTTTCTTTTTAGGCAAAGCAATAAAAAGCTTTAACCAAACAGCAGTTTTAGGAGACCATGGTTTTAACGATGGAGGTTTTTTCTACGATAGTGATATCGCTACTGGACAGATTTCAGCAGACCAATTACCGGAAATTACTAAAATTGTTATTAATGAATTAAATCAAAATAATAAACTGGTATGCGTTCGTAGTTCTATTGATGAAGCTATAACACTTTTTAAAGAGAATTCTTACCAAGTTGAATTATTAAAATCTTTAAAAACTGATTATGTATACATTAATACTTTTGAAGATTATAAGGATTTTTCTTTAATTCCTTTAGTAACTAATTATCAAAATATCAAATATTTTAAATTATTATTTGTGGCTGGTGCTTACTTTTTAGGTAAGTCAAGTAACAAAATGTTCCAAAGAATTTCTGGAACTGCATTTTTTAGCAAAAAAGAACTTGAAGAAGATGAAAAAAAGCGAGAAATTGCTCGTTCTCATGACCATCGTGTTTTAGGACAACAACTTGATCTATTTTTTGTTAATCCAGAAATTGGGGCTGGATTACCATATTGGTTACCTAAAGGTGCTACAATCCGTCGGATAGTTGAAAGATATATTATTGATAAAGAAGTCGCCGCAGGTTATCAACATGTATATACTCCAGTGTTAGCAAATCTAAACCTTTATAAAACCTCAGGACATTGGGCTCACTATCGAGAAGATATGTTCCCACCAATGGATATGGGAGATGGTGAATTATTAGAATTACGTCCAATGAATTGTCCTTCTCATATCGCAATTTATAAGTATAAACCTAGAAGTTATCGTGATTTACCGTTAAGAATTGCAGAATTAGGTATGATGCATCGATATGAAAAGTCAGGAGCTCTTTCGGGTTTGCAAAGAGTTCGAGAAATGACTTTAAATGATGGGCATACTTTTGTAGCTCTAGAACAAATTCAAGATGAATTTAAAAAAGTATTAAAATTAATGATGGAAGTCTACCGAGATTTTGATATCAAAGACTATAAATTCCGGCTAAGTTATCGTGATAAAGCTAATACTGAAAAATATTTTGATGATGATGAAATGTGGGAACGCTCTCAAAGCATGTTGAAAGGTGCGATGGACGAATTAGGATTGGAATATTATGAAGCAGAAGGTGAAGCTGCTTTTTATGGGCCAAAATTAGACGTACAAACTAAAACAGCAATGGGCAATGAAGAAACGATGTCAACAATTCAATTAGACTTTATGCAACCGGAACGCTTTAAATTAACTTATGTTGGCGCTGACGGCAATGATCATCGTCCAATAATGATTCATCGTGGGATTATTGGCACTTTAGAAAGATTTGTATCTTATCTAATTGAAATATACATGGGAGCTTTTCCAACTTGGCTAGCACCAATTCAAGTTGACGTAATTCCCGTTAATAATGACTTACATCGAGATTATGTTAAAAAAATTGAAGCTGATTTCAAAAAAGAAGGGCTGAGAGTTCAAGCTGACCTTCGCAATGAAAAAATGAATTACAAAATTAGAGAGAGTCAAACTCAAAAAATACCTTACACTATAATTGTTGGTGATCAAGAAAAATTATCAGGTAATGTTACGATTCGCCGCTATGGACAAGAAAAGCAGGAAACTTTAAATGAATCGACATTTATTGAATTAATTAAATCAGATATTGCTAATTTTAGTCGCAAAAACTAAATTATCCAATAAGAGATTATTTGATACAAGGAACTAATTAATGGATTAGTTCCTTGTTTTTCTATTTTCTTTGGTATGAGAGGAACTATTATCTGTAAAATTAAATAAAAATTGAATGGTTTGTACAAATATATAAAGGCTATAATACCTAAAACTACTAAAAATATATAAAAAACAAATTTGCGTTTATTTAAAAAAAGTTCAAAATTTTTTTTACTAATAAAAACTAAGATAATTTTAAAAAGTAACGATTTTGTTACGAATCCTAGTAAAAGATAAATAGCCAAATATAAGCAAAAAATCCATAAAACAATTTGAAGAGCTAATGAATTTAAAATCGAATTTTTGAGAGTTGTCCAAATAACTAAAATATTTGAAGCTATTAATAATCCTGCAAATAAAATATTCGGACGTCGAAAAATCAAAATTGTTAAAAGTATAAAACTACATATTGCCAAAGTAATTATAAATTGTTTTTTTTCTTTGATTTGGCTTATTCTCTTTATTTGATGTAAGGAAAAAAGTATAATTAACCACAACAGCAATAAAAAGAAATTAATACTTAGTGTAAAAGAAAATTCTTTGGTTAAACCAATGATTGCCATAATAAAGATGACAAGATTACAACTATTTTTTAAAAGTATAGTATTAATTGTTTTTGGTTTGTTCATAGGTTTTATTATATTTGAATTTATTATTTTTTAGAATAGAAAATTAAAGGTGGGATAAATAAATATGTCTAATAATTACTTATTTTCTTCAGAATCCGTATCAGTTGGTCATCCTGATAAAATTGCAGATCAACTTGCTGATACGATTTTAGATGCTATTTTGGCCCAAGACCCCAAAGCAAGAGTAGCATGTGAGGTTTCAGTCTCAACTGGATTAGTATTAGTGGTGGGTGAAATTAGTACCTCAGCTTTTGTTGATATTCAATCCTTAGTAAGAAATAAAATTAAAGAAATTGGTTATCGTGACAAAAAATTTGGTTTCGACGGTGATACTTGTGCAGTTTTGACTGCTATTGATGAACAATCTAGTGATATTGCTCAAGGAGTCAATGACCCTGAAGATGCTAAGCATCAACAAAATGATTTAGAATTAGGTGCTGGAGATCAAGGAATAATGTTTGGATTTGCAACTAATGAAACTGAATCATATATGCCATTGGGCTTGGTTTTAGCTCATAAATTAATGAAACAAGCTAAAAAAGTTAGAGAAGATGGCACATTATCTTATTTGGGTCCTGATGCAAAATCTCAAGTGACAATTGAATATAATGAAAACGATCAACCACAGAGGGTTGATGCAGTAGTTTTAAGTACACAACACTTAGCTAACATTGAATTAAATCAGTTAAGATCAGATGTACTTGAAAAAATTATTAAGCCAATAATTCCAGAAAACTTATTAGATGAAAAGACAAAATTCTATATAAATCCAACAGGACGTTTTGTTATTGGAGGGCCTCAAGCTGATACAGGACAAACCGGCCGAAAAATTATGGTTGATACCTATGGCGGCTATGCTCGAAATGGGGGAGGAGCATTTTCAGGTAAAGATGCGACAAAAGTTGATCGTAGCGCGGCTTATATGGCTCGCTATGTTGCAAAAAACTTAGTAGCAGCTGGTATTGCTCCAAAAATTCAAATACAAGTTTCATATGCTATTGGTTTAGAAAAACCATTATCTTTAAATGTTAATACATTTGGTAAAAGTAAATACACTAATAAACAAATTATTAAAGTTATTAATCAACTTTTTGATTTTCGTCCAGGGGCAATTATAAAGAAACTAGATTTACAACGTCCAATATTTGCTCCTTTAGCCGTATTTGGTCATTTTGGCCGGGATGATCTTGATCTTCCGTGGGAAAAATTAGATAAAGTATCTGATATAAAAAACTTAATTAGTACATTTTAATAATCTCTTTATTAACCCGATTTATCCAATTTATAAATATTTTTTTTTGGAAATAGCTCCCGATTTTTTATAAAAGTTTTATAAAATAAAGCTATGAATTTCTTGGGAGGATATTTTGGAAACAAGAAAAGAACGCATTAATGCGCAAATTAAACGTAATAAAAAATATCATCATCGCCAAAAGGTTAAGAAATTTGGAAAGTTTTCCATATTTACTGGAACCACTCTTGGTTTAAGTGGAATTTTCACTCAGGTTGGTAATACTAAAGCTACACCATCATCAATGGATAATGAATCAGTTAACACTAATCAAATTGCCTCTAATCCTGCACCAAATTCTTCTTATAATTTTACCCGAGATGCTCTTCAAGTTTCTTATTTGACGCAAAATCAATATAATTTTTTGAACCAAATTGCGCCTATTGCTCAAAAGTTAGCTTCAGAAAACAATTTATATGCTTCTGTAATGCTAGCTCAAGCAATTATTGAATCTGGGTGGGGTCAAAGTGGATTAGCTTCAGCACCTAATTACAACTTATTCGGAGTAAAAGGAAGTTACTTAGGTAATTCAGTTTCTATGCCAACTCAAGAACAAACACCGAGTGGTGAAGCTTATTCTATTGTTGCTGATTTCGCTAAATATCCAAATTATGAAGCATCTATGAAAGCTTATATTCAAACGATGTTAAATCCTCTTTATGTTGGATCATGGCGTTCTAATACTAGAAATTATCAAGATGCTGCTAATTACTTGACTGGTCGTTATGCTACGGCAATTAATTATGGAGATACCTTAATTTCAACAATACAGAAATATAATTTAACAATTTTTGATTCAAAAGATTTTTCTGTAAATCCACAATTAAAAGGAGTCGCTTTCCCCTTAAAACAACAGCAAACATATATAATTCAAAAGGGAGATTCATTATGGGGAATTGCAAGAAAACATGGTGTAAGCTTAAATGAAATTTTAAAATTAAACCACTTGCAACTAAACAGTAAGATATATCCCCATCAAATTCTTAAGTTACGTGAAATTTCGCCCGTATCTAATATTCCTTTTTATAAAATTGTAAAAAATCAATCTATTGATGCAACGAATAAACCGGAATTACCATTATCAACCGAAAGTAATGAACAGCATATCAAAAATGAATTAAAAAATTCTTATACAGTTAAAGCTGGTGATTCATTATATGCAATAGCTAAAAAAAATGGGTTGAGTCTAGCTGACCTTCTAAGAATTAATAATTTAAATGTCAATTCATTAATTAAACCGGGTGATGTTTTAAAAATTCAAGATTTTGTAAATTCCAAATCTTCTAAATCTAATGATGCATTAAACGCAAGCAAAGATGGTTTATATTTAGTGAAAAAAGGTGATAGTTTATATCGAATTGCTGTAAATACAGGATTAAGCTTGAATGAATTATTAAATTTAAATCATTTAAAAACTAACTCATTAATTTATCCTGGACAAAAGTTAATTGTTAAGTCAAAAACTAAAACAGTAATTCAAAATGCACCTAAAGCTAATAATACAAATTTGACTAAATATACAGTAAAAGCAGGTGATACACTTTATCATATTGCTCGACAAACTGGAATTAGTCTAGATGATTTATTAAATTTAAATCATTTAAAAATAAATTCTTTGATTTTGCCAGGACAGGAATTGATTATTAAAAAATCCGTAGCTGATAATCAAAATAATCAGAAAGTCCCATCGCCATCGTTAGATAATAAGGATTATGATCAGCATAAACCATCAATTTATACAGTAAAAGCAGGTGATACACTTTACCATATTGCTCAAGAACTTAAAATAAACCTTAGTGATTTACTAGAAATAAATCATTTAAATGAAAAATCTTTAATCACTCCAGGTCAAAAATTACTAATTTCTTCACCTTCAAAAGTAAATCAGCAAAAAGTAAATAAAGATCAACCTTCTAAAGTTGAAGTTTCTGAAAAGGAAACTAATGAAAATAATACTTATCAAGTGGTTAAAGGTGATACTTTTTATAGTATTTCCAAGAAGTTCGGAATTACAATTGATGAACTTTTAAATGCTAATAATCTAAACTTAAATTCAATAATTAATCCTGGTGAAAAATTGATTATAAATAAATCAGCTTCAAAAACTTCGACTTCTTCTGAAGTTGAATCAAATAAAAAAAGTGATAGTAAAATTGAAGATAGTAAAACTGGTAAAACAGTTGCTGAAGTTGATCAAAAAACCTATACTGTTAAACAAGGTGATTCCTTATATAAAATTGCAACTAGTCATAAAACTACAGTGAATGCTTTGGAAAAAATCAATGACCTTCCAGGAGATTTAATTATTCCAGGACAAGTAATTAGAATCAAGTAGTTTTAACCATTAATCAAGGAATTTCCTATGAAATAACTTTCATAGGATTTTTTATTTTTAAAAATATTTTAATTTATAATTGTTTACTATATTAAGCAAAGCAATTTTTGGCTAAAATAAAATTAAGTATAAAAAAGGGGAAAAAGTATGTTTAATCATCGGGTAATTGAAAAAAAATGGCAAAAGTATTGGGATGAACATCACACTTTTAAAGCTGATGACTTTTCAAGTAAAAAGAAATATTATGTATTGGATATGTTTCCATATCCTTCTGGCCAAGGTTTGCACGTGGGGCACCCTGAAGGATATACAGCGACTGATATCATAAGTCGGATGAAACGAATGCAAGGTTATAATGTTTTACATCCTATGGGTTGGGATGCTTTTGGTTTGCCAACAGAACAATATGCTTTAAAAACGGGAAATAACCCTGCTGATTTCACTCAAAAAAACATTAACGTATTTAAAAAACAAATGAAATCTTTAGGTTTATCCTACGATTGGGATAGAGAAATAAATACAAGTGATCCTAATTATTATAAATGGACTCAATGGATATTTGAAAAACTATATGAAAAAGGATTAGCTTACGAAGATAAAATTATGGTTAATTGGGCGCCAGACTTTCCTGGGGGTGGTATCGTAGTTGCTAATGAAGAGGTTATTGACGGAAAAACTGAACGTGGTGGTTACCCGGTTTATCGAGTTCCAATGAGACAATGGGTTTTAAAAATAACAGCATATGCTGATCGATTATTAGAAGACCTAGATGATCTTGATTGGCCTGAAGCTATTAAAGAACAACAGCGTCATTGGATTGGACGCTCAAAAGGAGCATCTGTTTTATTTAAAACTTCAGTAGGTGATAAAAATATTGAAATTTTTACTACTCGGCCTGATACTCTTTTTGGAGCTACTTATATTGTATTATCTCCCGAACATGAATTAGTAGATCAAATTACAACTGATGAATATAAAGAGCAAGTTAATGCGTATAAAAAGAAAATTGCTTCAAAATCAGACTTAGAAAGAACTGATTTAAATAAAGAAAAATCAGGAACTTTCACTGGTGCTTATGCTATTAATCCTGTAAATCAAGATAAAATACCAATTTGGATTGCAGATTATGTTTTATCTTCTTATGGGACTGGAGCAATTATGGCAGTACCTGCTCATGATGAACGAGATTTTGAATTTGCTAAAAAATTTAATTTACCTATTAAATATGTCATTAAAAGTCCTGATAATAATACAGATTTAAACACTCCCTATACTGGAGACGGATTACATATAAATTCTGACTTTTTAAATGGTTTAGATAAAAAGAATGCCATTGATAAAATGGTTAATTGGTTAAAAGATCATCATTGCGGTAAATCTAAAATTAATTATCGTTTGAGAGATTGGATATTTTCAAGACAGAGGTATTGGGGAGAACCAATTCCTGTTATTCACTGGGAAGATGGAACTTCCAGTTTAGTACCTGAAAATGAATTACCATTAAAACTTCCTCACATTGCTAATTTAAAGCCTTCAGGAACTGGTGAATCTCCATTAGCTAATGCTACTGATTGGCTTAATGTAACTAGAAAAGATGGTGTAAAAGGGCGGCGTGAAACTAATACAATGCCTCAGTGGGCTGGTTCTTCATGGTATTATCTACGTTACATGGATCCTCACGATGATAAGTTTTTAGTTGATCCTAAGAAAGTAGCATATTGGCAAAATGTTGATCTCTATATTGGAGGAGCTGAACATGCTGTTTTACATTTGCTTTATGCTCGTTTTTGGCATAAATTTCTTTATGATCTAGGTGTTGTTCCAACTAAAGAACCATTTCAAAAGTTAGTCAATCAGGGAATGATTCTTGGTCAAAATCATGAGAAAATGAGTAAATCTAAAGGAAATGTTGTTAATCCTGACCAGATTGAAGAAGAATATGGTGCTGATAGTTTAAGAGTTTATGAAATGTTTATGGGTCCTTTGGAACAATCGATTAGCTGGTCAGATAAAGGATTAGCAGGAGCCAGACGCTGGTTAGATCGAGTTTGGCGATTATACATCGATAAAGATAGTGGTGAGCTTAGTTCTAATATTTCTGATTTACCAAATCCTGAATTAGAATACATATATAATAAAACTATTAAAAAAGTAACCGAAGACTATGAAAATCTTCGTTTCAATATTGCAATTTCTTCAATGATGGTTTTTGTAAATGAAGTTCAAAAATCGGACCACTTTAATCGAAAAATGGCCCTCAATTTTATTAAATTATTAAACCCTATTGCTCCGCATATTACTGAAGAATTGAATGAAAAGCTAGGAAATAATGAAACATTAGCATTTGCTAATTGGCCAACTTACGATAAAAGCAAAATTATCGAAAATAAATTCACAATTGCTGTACAAGTTAATGGTAAATTAAGAGGTACAATTGAAATTTCTGCTAAAGTTGATCAAGATACTATTAAAGAAAAAGCTATGAAATTACCTAATGTCCAAAAATTTATCAATAATAGACAGATTGTAAAAATTATTGTAGTTCCTAATAAAATTGTTAATATAGTAATTAAGTAGGTTAAAATTTGGCAACCTCTAAAGGCGTTAATTCAAAATTTATTAAAGGCTCCTTCTGGATGACTTTAGGTAATGTTACTTCTAATTTACTGGGTGCGCTTTATGTTATTCCTTGGTTAAATTGGTTATATCCACATGATGCAATTGCTAATTCACTCTTTTCGAAGGGATATCAATGGTATGCCCTTTTTTTAGTAATTTCTCAAGCTGGTATTCCAAGTGCGATTTCAAAACAAGTTGCACACCATAATGCTTTAGGTGAATATTCCACGAGTAAAAAAATCTTTCAGCATGGAGCTTTTTTTATGCTGTTATTAGGTTCAATATTTAGTTTAATCATGTTTAGTTTAGCTCCTTTACTCTCAGCGGGTGATAAAAGATTAATACCAATATTCCGCTCATTATCAGTAGCAATCCTAATTATTCCAGTAATGAGTTTATTTCGTGGATTTACTCAAGGTTTTTCCAATATGAAACCTTCAGCAATTTCATTACTTATTGAACAAGTATTTCGAATATTCTTTATCCTTGGCTCAACGTATTACATAATAAAAATAATTAAAGGTAACTATGTATCTGCGGTAATTGCTTCAACATTTGCAGCTTTTGTTGGAGCTACTTTCTCTTTAGCATACCTTTTAATACATATTTTTAGTCACCGAAAACAATATCATTTAGATGTTAATGTCAAAAATTCTTCTTTATCTACTTCCAAGCTTTTCATAGAAATTATTAAACAATCTGTCCCTTATATTTTTACAGATTCTTCAATTACATTACTTTTTCTAATTGATCAATATACTTTTAACCCAGCAATGTTATTAGTTAAACATTATTCCGAAGATCAACTTAATTTTTTTTATGCCCTATTTGCTGCAAATGCCAATAAGTTAACGACAATTGTATTGTCACTTGCGGTTGCTATGGCGGTTAGTTTGACACCATTACTATCTTCAATGATTACTAAAAAAAATATAAAAAAAGTTCGTCATCAAATTCGAAAAATATTAGAAATTTTTAATTTTATAATTTTTCCTGCATCTTTAGGTGTTTTAGCAGTTGCTACTCCACTTTATACAATATTTTACCGATATGATACATTAGGTATTTTAATTTTGCAGATTTCAGCATTTATCTGTATTTTTGAAGCTTTATTTATGGTTTTGTGTGCAATCTTTCAAGCAGTTTATTTAAATATTACAGCTATTAAGTACTTATTTTTAAGTATTACTTTAAAAGCAATATTCCAATTTCCTTGTATTTATTTGTTACAAGAAAAAGGAGGAATAATTGCGACAGGGCTATCTTTAACTATTACTTGTATTTTAATGTTTCGTGAATTAGTTCATATTTTTAATTTAAATATAACTAATTTTTTAAAACGTACAATTGGGCTTTTAACTTCCGCTATTATTATGATGTTTATTACTAATTTTGTTTTAAAACTAATTTATCTTATAGTAAATCCAACTGATCGAATTAAAGCAATAATTATATTGATTATTGGAATTATAATTGGCGTAGTGATATATGGGTTTTTAGTTTTTATAACTGGGTTAGCTCAATTTATATTAGGTTCAGAATTAATTAACAAAGTTAAAAGTCATCTGCGTCTTAAGTGAACATTTTTAATGGCATACTATTTGAATGCCGATAAGGAGAGTGATATATTATTAAACAGTGAATTATTCAAAAATGTAAAGTTTGTATTATAAATTTATTTAACCAAAGGAGTTTAGAATATGTCAGGACATTCTAAATGGCACAATATTCAAGGTCGTAAAAATGCGCAAGATGCTAAAAGAGGAAAAATTTTTCAAAAAATTTCAAAAGAGTTGTATGTAGCTGCAAAAGCAGGAGGGATTGATCCTTCGGCCAATCCAAATTTACGTTTGGTTATGGAAAAAGCTAAACAAGCTAATATGCCAAAAGATAATATAAAACGAGCAATTGACAAAGCTTCAGGTGTTGGTGGGGCAAATTATGAGGAAGTAGTTTATGAAGGATATGGTCCTGGGGGAATTGCGGTTTTAGTTTATGCTTTGACCGACAATAAAAATCGAACCGCAACTCAAATTAGATTAGCATTTAGTCGAAATGGAGGAACACTGGGAGAAACTGGATCAGTTTCTTATATGTTTTCTAGAAAAGGGGAAATCTTAATTCCAAAAACTGATCAAGATATTGATGAAGAGCAGTTGACTTTAGACGCTTTAGATGCCGGTGCTGATGATATTATTAATGAAGACGAATATTATACCATCTATACCAATCCAAAAACACTTAATGAAGTAAAAGATGGTCTCGAAAAAGCAGGGTATGTCATTTCAAATGCAGAGGTAAGCATGATCCCTAACATTACGACACCAGTACCAAAAGACAAAGAAGAAAAATTTGAGCATATGCTTGATGCATTAGATGATAGCGATGATGTTTCAAGTGTTTATACAGCTGCTGAATAGTTATCCTTTTAAAAAGCCTTAAGTTAAGGCTTTTTTTTTGCGTAATTAACTTATGAGTTAAGAAGGAGGTAAAAACCTATTGATGGAATAAATATTAAAAATCAACTAATAACTTGGATTGAAAAACAATTTTCGGATATTTATTTTTTACCTAAAAATGAATATTACCAAATTGCAGCACAAACAAATTCAGGATTTAAAATTTTAGAAAATTTAAATTTATCAAATGCACGTATAGCGATTAATTATTTTAAGTTTGCTGCTGGTCTTAATTTAAGTGAAAGTCGTCGACCTCAAATGGGAGCAATGGAATTTATCAATGAAAAAAAAGAAAAAATATTTATTCGAATTTCTACATTAGGTAATTTTCGAAATCAAGAATCGTTGGTAATTAGGTTAATTTACTCTTTAAATCATCAGATAAGTCTATTTCGCCCTCAAGATCTTATTATTTTAGAAAATTTTACTAAAAGAAGGGGACTAATTTTATTTAGTGGACCTACAGGATCAGGTAAAACGACAATGATTTATTATCTTGCACGAAAATTAGCACTAAATTCAATGATTATGACAATTGAAGATCCAATAGAAATTTATGAACCACTTTTTCTTCAAGTTCAAGTAAATTTAGCAGCAAAAATGGATTATGCAGAAATTATTAAAGCTAGTTTAAGGCATCGACCTGATATTTTGATTATTGGTGAAATAAGAGATGAAGTATCGGCGCAAGCAGCAGTTACGGCTTCTTTAAGTGGTCACTTAGTTTTTTCAACTATTCATGCGCGTAACATTTATGGTGTAATTGAACGTTTATGTGGCTTAAACATTGAAATTAATACGATTAAAAACTGTTTAAATGCAATTTGTTATCAGCGTTTAATTCCTGATAAAAGTAAAAAAGTTCGTGCATTAACCCAAATTTTTGATGCTTTTAAAAGTAATTATCAGCTAACCGAAGCGGAAACAATGAAATATTGGAAATTACAATTGCAAGAACTGTTTATTAATAAAATAATTTCCTTTAAAACATTTGAAAGGTTTCTTTATGGTTAAAAAAAGATTATCTCACTTTGATCAAGCAAAGATCATGATTCAGCTAGGAGGAATGATAGAAAATGGCTTTACAATCATTCAAGCACTAACCTTTATTAGAATGGTTTTCCCACGTTACAGGGAAAAAATAAATATGATAAATCATCATTTAGAAAATGGTGAAACTTTAAGTAGTGCTTTGATTGAATTAGGTATTTCTCAAAATATTTTAGACCAATTAGCTATGGCTGATGCTCATGGAAATTTTGCCAAATCTCTAATTAATTTTGGTAAAATGCTACAATATCGAAATCAACAATTTAAAAAAATATTGCAATTACTTTCATATCCTTTTTTTCTTTTAATAATGCTTGGGGGACTGCAGTGGGGTTTAAAAGTAGTTGGTTTTTCGGAAATAACCGATAATTCAAAACTAAATTTGAATACATTAACTAATGGTGGTTTGTATTTAATTATAGGTTTTTTTCTATTTTGTTTGATTTGTTTTTATCTTATTCAACATCTTTCAATTATTAAACAATTACAAATTGCTAATAAAATTCCATTGATTGGAAAAATATTTTGCTACTATTACCATTATTTAGTTATGTTTGACTTAACTCTATTTGTTAATAATGGATTTTCAATCAATCAAATGATTGAAATTTGTCAAACACGGCCAAAAAAATCTTACTTATATCAAATAAGTTTTATAGTTAAACAGGACATTTTAAAAGGCAAATCTTTAATTAGCATCCTTCAGTATTATTCTTTTTTCCCACCAGAATTATCTCAAATTATTACAAAAGGTGTAGGAATTAATGATTTAAAAATTGAATTTGCAGAATTAAGCAAAGTTATTTTTCAAAAATTAGTCACTAATATTGAAAAAATTATTAATAAAATTCAACCCTTAATGTTTATTTTTGTAGGAATTTGCATAATTATTGTATATCTCAATATTTTATTACCGGTATTTGAAATGATGAAAGGAATATAGATTTGAAAAAAATAAACAAATATTTAAAATATAAAAAAACTTCCGCTTTTACTTTAATTGAAATGGTTATTGTACTTTTTATTATTGGTCTTTTAATGCTATTAATTTTACCCAATCTTAATGCCCAAAAACAAAAAGCAGAAAATAAAACTGATGCAGCTTTAGTTACAACAATACAAACACAAATTGATTTATACGAAGATGATATAGAAAAACCCGTTACTCTAGAAAAGCTAAAAAATGCAGGTGCAATTAATGATAAGCAAGTTAAGCAAGCAAAAAAAGCCAACATTACAATTGATAATCAAGGAAAAGTAAGTTTAAATAAATGAAACTAAATATGGCATTTACTCTCATTGAAACAACAATTACACTAATAATTACATTATTATTAATATCAGTTTCAATGCAAGTTACACCTAAATTGATGCACGATCAAGCTCTTAAAAATTTTTCAAGTGAACTTGATCACAAGTTTAATCTTTTAAAAGCAAAAGCTTTACTAAACAATGAAATTCTTCTAATTGAGTTTGAAAAAAAAGACTCGATAATAACTGTCAAAAATTTAAAAAGCCAAAATAAAATTGTATATATAAAATTACCGAAATTTTTGGTTCTAATTAGAAATACCCAAATTAGATTTTATGGGGATAGTGGAATTTCACCAATTACTATTAGCTTTAAAGATGTAGATAATAATAAAATATACCATTTTACGTTACAAATGGGGTGGGGGACTAATAGTTTTGTTTCTATCTAAACAACGTGCCTTTATTTTAATGGAAAGCATTATTTCTTTAACAGTTTTAACTCTAGGAATTTTAAGCTTGGTTAATACTTATTTTTCTTATAATAAAGCAATAAAAAAATTCTCCGATAAGGAGAACTTTGCATATTGTCTAAGAATTGTAGCAATAGCCAGGCAGAAACAAGCAGTTGTTCCTAAAAACATCATTTTAAACAATATTAAATATAAAATTCGAAATGAGGATCAACGCATAACTGTAACTAACTTAAGAAATAATCACATTCAGGAACTTACTTGGAATGAAAAATAAATTAGATGGTTTTTTATTAGTTGAGGCTGTTATATCACTCTTTATAACTTCATTGGTAATTTTAGTTTTATCGTTCACAACAACTTGTATAAAATCTCTTAATAAAAAAGTAGTTAGTAATATAAATAACGATTTTCATTTAGCTACAATTCAACGTGATATCTATTTGGGTAACCGAGCTAAATTAGTCATGACATCAACAAAAAAATTAAAAATTTCTGATGTAAAAAATTCCAGTACTGTTTTCTTAGAATATTATAAAAATATGATTAGAATTAGAGGTGCATTAGGAGGACACATGCCACTATTAGTTGGAGTAAATCAATTATACTTTCAACAAATTAGTTCAAATATTGTTAAAGAAAAAATAGAAGTTTATGGAGTAAATTTTGAGACATATATTTTTTTGGATAAAACACCAGTACCCTAGTTACATTATAATGAGTGTTATCTTAATATTTAATTTAATTACCATGGTTATTTTGTTAATTCAAACAAGTACTTTAAACAAAAATAAATCTAGCAAATTAATTGAAAATTATTATATTAGTGATACTATTCGACGCCTTTGTCCTAAAGACAGCGATTCATTTTCTACAAATTTAGGAACTCTATCTAAAAACAATCAAGAAACCATAGTTAAATTAAAAAACGGCTATCAGAAGATATTCCCGGCTAATTAAATTGTGAAAAATAATTTTTACCAGTTAATTTAAGAGTTTCAATTAAGTTTTCGAAGCTACTTATAGTTGTATACTCGTTAGTTTGGTGTGCTAAATCCCATTTATCTGCTCCTAAAATAGCGACTGGAAGTTTTGGATTTTCAAGAACAAATAAACTAGCATCTGTTCCACCTTTCATAATTACTAATTGTGTTTTATCAGTTGAAAATCCTTTATTAGTCATTTCTTTTAAAAATTGGATAAATGGTGCATGTGGATCAGTAGTTACTGGTTCAAAACTACTTAATATCGTAAGCTTTAGCTGATGATTTGAGAGCTGATTAATTTTTTCAACTTCGTTCTTTAAAATTTCAATTACTTTTTCATTAGGAAAAGCTGAAGTTGGACGAATATTTCCCTGAAGTACAGCATAATTAGGAATAGAATTTATTTGTTTACCACCTTGAATGGTTGTAATGCTATGAGGTACTAACCCTAGTAATGGATCTTCTGGAATATCTTTAAAAAGATTAGCTTCAGTATTAATGAATGGTACTAAATTAGTAATAGCATTATTTCCTTTTTGTGGTTCTGAACTGTGTGCAGCTACCCCAAAACTTTCAATTTGATAGTTTAAAAATCCAGAGTGAGCATACACAATATTACCACTTGTGGGTTCTGAAATAACTAAAGCGGATAAATCTTTAGAATAGCCTTTATCAGTAAGTATTTTTGCTCCAGGAGCTCCATTTTCTTCTCCAAAAGTTACTAACCAGCGAATTTTCCCTTCAGGAATTTGATTTTCTTCTACTAATTCAATTAATGCGATCAATTGCGCAGCCAATCCGCTTTTCATATCTGCAGAACCGCGACCATAAAGACGATCATTGACAATTTCACCTTTAAAAGGATCAAATTCCCATTTTTCAGGATCAGGAACCATCACTGTATCCATATGACCAGAAAATCCTAGAACTTTAGAATTTTTACCTTTTCCAATTTCAGCCACTAAATTGGCTCGATCATCATCAAAAGGTAATATTTCATTTTCAATATGATATTGATCTAAAATTTGGTGAATGTATTGTGCAACTTTTATTTCATGAGCATTTTCCGATTTAATTTGAATTAAGTGTTTTAAAATTTCAACTTTTTTAGTTTTTTCCATTTGAATTTCACCTCCAATATTTATATTACTTATTAAACACCAAAAAAGTTTGACTTTCATCATAAAATGGATTAAATTTGTTATTAATTAAATTAAAACAAGTTGATTGGAAAAGTAATTTAATTTGGTTTATACAGAGAGCTTGGTAGAATGAGAACAAGTTATTCTAAGTTAAATGAAAATGGCCCATGATTGGTATCACTGATATTTAAGTGATAATGTTTGGCACTCATTATCGTGCACACTTATCGATTTTTTCTGTAAGTTGCTGAGGGGATAAATGTAAATTTATCTTGAAAAAGAATGGTACCACGCTAACTCGTTTCTTTAAAGAAACGAGTTTTTTTATTTTTAATTTTTGGAGGAAAAAATAAATAATGAAACGAAATCGAAATTTTTTAACTTTTATTGCAATTTTATTTGTTTTAATTTTTTTCGTCTCTTGTAGTGAAAAAAATAAAGGTAATAATTCATCTTCAGCAAAAAAAGAAGAAACTGTAAAAATTGGTATTATTGGATCTGACCAAAGAATTTGGGATTTTATTCGGCCTGAATTAAAGAAAAAAGGTATTGATCTTAAAATTGTTCAGTTTACTAGTTATGATCAACCTAATCAGGCATTAGCAAGTGGTGATATTGATCTTAATTCGTATCAACACGTTTATTATCTAAATAATTGGAATAAAGCTCATCATACAGATTTGGTACCAATTGGAAATACAGTTTTAGCTCCCTTAATGATTTTTTCTAAAAAGATTAAAAACATTAAGCAGCTTAAATCTGGTGATGAAATCGCAATTCCTAATGATCCAACTAATCAAGCCCGTGCTTTACAACTTTTAGAAGATGCCAAAATAATATCTCTTAAAGAAAAATCTAAATTGCCCACACCAAATGACATCGTAAAAAATCCTAAAAAAGTTAAAATTACCCCCCTTGATGCCTCACAAACTGCACGCTCATTAAACGATGTCACTATTTCGATAATTAACAATGGGGTGGCCTTAGATGCAAAATTATCGCCAAAGGAAGCAATTTATACTGAAAAAGTAACCAAAAAATCTAAACTGTGGGTGAATATTATTGCTGTTCAAAAGAAAAATAAGGATAAAAAAGTTTACCGAGAAATTGTTAAAGCTTATCAAACTAATCGTGTTGCAAAAAAAATTAAAGAAGTTTATCAGGGTTCTACTATTCCAATTTGGAACCATAAGTTTTAGAGGTGAAAAATTTGACCATTCCATTAGTTGAATTAAAAAATGTTGATGTTAAATTTAAAAGTAATCATAAAGTTATTCATGCAATAGATCACGTTAATCTAACAGTTAATCGACAAGATATTTTTGGTATCATCGGATATTCAGGTGCCGGTAAAAGTACTTTAGTACGCTTAATTAATTTACTACAAAAGCCTGATCAAGGTGAAGTAATTGTTAATGAACAAAATTTATTAGAATTAAATTCAAAGCAACTTCGAAAGAGCAGAAAAAAAATTGGAATGATTTTTCAACATTTTAATTTGATGAATGCTAGGACAATTTTTAATAATGTAGCCTTTGCATTAAAAGGCACCAAGCTTTCTAAAGAACAAAAAAAGCAAAGGGTCTATGAACTTTTAAATTTAGTTGGACTGAGTGACAAGGCACAAGCTTATCCAAGTCAATTATCAGGAGGACAAAAACAAAGAGTCGGAATTGCGAGAGCTTTGGCAAATAAACCGAATTTATTAATTTCTGATGAAGCAACAAGTGCTTTAGATCCAAAAACCACGGAGTCAATTTTAAATTTATTAAAAGATTTAAATAAAAAATTAGGTCTCACTATTATATTAATCACCCATCAAATGGAGGCTATTAAACAAATTTGCCGACATGTTGCAGTAATGGAACAAGGTAAAATTATTGAAACTGGATCTATTTATCAAATTTTTACTAATCCTCGTCAACAATTAACTAAAGATTTTATTAACACAACTACACACTTAAAAGAAAGCATTAATGTTATATTACGGCAAGAGCAAATATCATATTTAACTCAAGAAGATTTAACTCAAGAAGAAAAAATGTTTCATTTATTTTATTTTGGTGAAACTACGGACCTACCTTTAATTTCTACACTTTATCAAAAATTTGAAGTTAGTGCCAATATTCTTTATGGTAATATTGAAATGCTTCAAGGAAAACCAATTGGAAATCTGATAGTTATTTTATCCGGTAAACCGAATATGCTTGAACAAGCTTTATCCTTTTTAAAAGAAGCTCAAGTAAAGGTTGAAGAAATTGATTTAAATTTAATAGGGGGAAAATAATATTATGGACCTAATTGCTAAATATTTTCCAAATGTTATTGTTAATTGGCAAGGAGACTACGGTTTTGTTGGAGCAATTAAACAAACTCTTTACATGACATTTTTTAGCGCTATTATTGCAGGAATTCTTGGACTAGGTATAGGTATATTGTTGTTAATAACCGATAAAAATGGTTTAACCCCTCATCCAATAATTTATAGTGTTTTAGATAAAATTGTGAATATTCTTCGTTCAATTCCTTTTATTATTATGTTAGCATTATTAGCTTCATTTACTCGTTTAATTGTTCACACTACAATAGGACCCACTGCTGCATTAATTCCTTTAATTGCTTCAGCAATGCCATTTTATGCTAGACAAGTTCAAAATGCTTTAGTTCAAGTAGATCCCGGTGTTATTGAAGCTGCTCAATCGATGGGTGAATCCAATTTAAGTATTATTTTCAATGTTTACTTAGTTGAAGGGTTACCTGAACTAGTACGTGCTAGTGTAATGACCATAATTAGTTTAATTGGTTTAACTGCAATGGCAGGTGCAGTAGGAGCTGGTGGATTAGGTAGTTTAGCTGTTAACATTGGATTTCAACGTTTTGAGAACGATGTAACTATTGTTGCAACTATCTTTATTTTAATTTTAGTCTTTTTGATTCAATTTATTGGCGACGTTTTAGTAAAACATTTAACTCATTAATGTTTTGTTTGCTTTAAAGATTTTTTCAACTAAAATAAGAGTTATATTATGGAAAATAGAAATTTCAAAAAATTTGAGCAATTATATAAAGAGCTTAATTTTACTAAAATATCTGAAATCACAGATTTATTAAGAGATCTTAATAATAATAATTATAATTCTATCATTTCACGCTATCATATTGATAATATTAGTTTAAAATCTCAGCAACTTCTAATAGAAGCAATCACTATTAATGTTTTAGTCAGGAATGATCAAGACTTTAATCATCGTTTAACACCACAAATAATTGGTTTAATTTATTCAGAAATTATTACATCTATTAATTCTAAATCTACAATTAATATAGTTGATTTAGGTTCCGGAACTGGTAATCTTATTTTTTCAATATTGGATAATTTTAAAGATATAACTTTTAATACAACAATAATCGATAATAACGAAGAAATGATTAAGTTTTCCCAACAATATCGAAAACTTTTTCATTTTCAAAATAATTTAAAATTTATGTTTGATGACGTAATATCATACCAACCCTTGGAAAAAATAGATTTTGTTATTAGTGATATGCCAGTTGGATATTATCCGCAAAATAAGAATATTTTAAATTATCAAGTAAAAATTTCTGATGATTTAACGTATGTTCAAAACCTTTTTATAGAAAAAAGTTTAAGAATTTTAAAACATAATAGTTTTGCAATTTTAACTGTTCCTCAAAATATTTTCACAAGTAAACAAAGTAGTGTATTATTAAAGGTAGTTAAAGAAAGCGCTTATATCCAAGGGATCATAGGCTTACCCCTAAACAGTTTTACTGATAAAAAGTTTAGGAAATATATCATTATTTTACAAAAGAAAGGTGACTGTGCTCATCAAATGACTCCGGTTTTACTATATAATTTAGAAAATCTTGATGATATTCAAAGCTACCGAAAACTTCTTATTACTTTGCAAGCTTGGGGTGAAGAAATTAAAAAAAGGGGAAATTAAATATGGTCAAAATTTTTGCAATTAATTGTGGTAGTTCTACTTTGAAATTTAAATTATTTGAAATGCCAGAAGCTAAAATAATTGCTTCGGGTATGGTTGACCGTTTAGGGCTTAATGGTTCCGTTTTTAAAATTCAAAATGAAAAAGGTGAAGTAAAAGAGATTAAAAAAAATATTTCAAACCATAAATCAGCTGTTCAGCTTTTAATGAAGGAACTGATTAATTTTAAAATATTAAAAAATCTAAATGAGCTTGGTGCTGTTGGACATCGAGTTGTGGCGGGCGGAGAAAACTACCAAAAGTCAACATTAATTGATAAACACGTGATTAATAATATTAAATATCTTTCAATCTATGCTCCTTTACACAATTATAGCGAAGCTAGGGGAATGGAAGCCTTTGCAGAAGCTAATTCAAAATTACCACAAGTTGCAGTATTTGATACATCTTTATATTCTAAAATGCCTGAAGTCAACTATCTTTATAGTATTCCAATGAAATATTATCGAATTTATGGAGCACGAAAATACGGTGCTCATGGTACTAGCCATCGTTATATTATTCATCGAGTAGCTAAAATATTAAATCAAAAGTTAGAGGATTTGAACATTATTTCTTTACATTTAGGAAGCGGAGCTTCGATTACTGCAACAATGCATGGAAAAGTAATTGATACTTCAATGGGTTTTACTCCAGTTGCCGGCATTACGATGTCTACTCGGTCAGGAGATATTGATCCATCATTAATTTTATTTTTAATGACCCAATTAAAAATTACGGATCCTGATGATATGGCTAATATTTTAAATACAAAATCTGGCCTTTTAGGAATCTCAGAATTATCACCGGATATGCGTGACCTTGAAAAAGTACAACAAAATAATCATCAAGCAAAATTAGCAATTGATATTTTTGTAAATCGAATTGTTAAATATATTGGATCTTATGTGGCAGAGATGGGGTCAGTTGATGTAATCACTTTTTCAGCTGGAATTGGTGAAAATGATATTAATTTACGACAAAAAATTATTAATAAATTATCATTTATTAATGCGGAAATTGATCCTGAAAAAAATAATGTTAAAGCTGAAGAACGTGATATTACGGGATCTAAGTCTAAGGTAAAAATACTTTTGATTCCCACTGATGAAGAATTAATGATTGCAAAAGATGCCTATAATATTGGCTATTTAAGGCAAGAATAATTTAAATTTTTGAAAAGAGGAAGTACTAAATTGGTGGATATAGCGAATCCAATCAAAGAAATTCCAGTAATTAACGATTTAAAGAATAAAAAGGAAGTCCTTTGGATTAATCCAGATTATCAAAAAAAGGCGCAACTTCCATTACGACAAGCTGACATATTTGATGCTGAAGCTCGTTTTGAAAGATTTGCCCCTTATTTTATGACAGCATTTCCTGAAACAATTTCGACTGAGGGCATTCTAGAATCACCTTTAACTTCGATTGATCAAATGAAAAAAGCCATCACAAATTATGATGACTACGATCTAACTGGTAATTTATTCTTAAAAGAAGATAATCAGTTACCAATTTCAGGTTCGATCAAATCGCGAGGTGGAATTTATGAAGTATTAAAAATAGCTGAGACAATTGCAATTAAATCAGGTAAGTTAGCTTATTTAGATAATTACGAAATTTTATATAATTCAGAATTTCGAAAACTATTTAGCCATTATGGAATTTCAGTGGGCTCAACTGGAAATTTAGGATTGAGTATCGGAATTGTGGCCGCTAAATTAGGTTTTAAAGTAACCGTACACATGTCGCAGGAAGCCAAATCTTGGAAAAAACAACTTCTGAAAGAAAAAGGTGTTGAAGTCATTGAATATTCAGGGAACTTTACTACGGCGATTGACGAGGGGAGAAAAAAAGCCACCCTCGATCCTAAAATGTATTTCATTGACGATGAAGGAAGTTATGATTTATTTTTAGGTTACGCTACGGCTGCAATTCGGCTCCAAAAACAATTAAAAGATCAAAAAATTGTGGTTGATCAAGATCATCCTTTATTTGTCTACTTACCAGCTGGAGTAGGGGGATCTCCTAGCGGTGTAACCTTTGGCTTAAAATCACTGTTTGGTTCAAATGTACATACGATTTTTGCGGAACCAACTCATATTCCTTCCGTGCTATTAGGAATGGCTACAGGATTAAATGATAAGATTTCAGTCTATGACTTGGGGTTAGATGGCAAAACAGAAGCTGATGGCTTAGCCGTTGGCCGCCCATCAAGAATTGCGGGAAAAATGATGAAAACTCTTTTATTAGGTATTAGCACTTTTAGTGATAATCGAATTTTAGCCTACACAACTCAACTAAAAGACACTGAAGGAATTAAGCTAGAACCTTCGGCAACTGCCGGTTTTGCAGCTTTGCATCAAAGTCAATCATATTTAAAGCAACATTATCCAATGAAAAATGCTACCCATATTGTTTGGGCCACAGGAGGAATGCTAGTACCAAATACTGAATATAGGGAAGTTTATCAACGTGGGAAAGCAGTTATTCAAAATGGCAGCTAATTAGAATAACAAAAAACAATGTTGCCCAAAAGAACATTTTTTTGTTTTATTACTTGATTTAGTTATTTTTTGTATTTTCTAAGTTTCTTTAAACGCAGTAATAGTGGCTGAAAGTATTAGAGCAATAAAGATAGGCTCCTATAAAGATTCTTCGGCTTTTTTAAGTGTGGTGTTTTGGTGATTTTTATCTTTCTTTTTCTTAAGGAAATTTTAGATTCTAAAAATTGGGGAATTAAGACTAAAATTGCCCATTAAATTAAAAACCTATAGAAGAATATCGGTTTTCACTTCTAAGACATTAAAAATATTTAAATAATCTTATTAAAATTGATTACCGTCAACAAAAAGTCAGCTCAATTAGCTAAATTAAAAGAACAACATAGATCATTAAATATAATAGTCCAAAATTGAAATGCTTTTTTTAAAATATTAATATCCAAAAATATTTGTCTGGTAAAAAGTTCGCAATGACCATTTATCATAAATTTGACATAATAAACAGCGACATTGAACTTCATTGGTATTAAAAATACTTGATGTTAATACCAATGAAGTTCAATGTCGCTAAAACCACGCATATCGGAGATTATAAACAAACAATAGAAGTAATAACCATTATAATACATTGCATATATAATACATTGAGTTGAAATTTCATCATTATCATGTTACCAGATCCAGCCGTTCATATATTCCACTTATTTTCCTGTTTAAAGATCTAATATGCTGGTATGCTACAAAAAATGACTTACCA
>CALYQJ010000007.1 GCA_945285405.1 uncultured Lactobacillaceae bacterium
TTGTTGATTTATTAAAGAAGACAAATGAAGGTTTAGTTCCTAAAGAGTATTCTGGTGCCTTCGTATCATAAACAACAACGTTTACGCGAGCAGTTACACGAGTTTTAGAATAACCATAGTCTTTAATGAAGGTGTTCCTCTTATCTGCTGGTGTTTCATACTTCCCTTTTGAAGCTGGATCTGGATCTGCACCTGTACCACCTAATTTAAGATCACCATAAACGGGAACATCAATTGAGAAACTATGAGCAACTGCAGCATTATTGAAACCTTCCTTAGAATCATAACTTGCAGCAACATTAAGCCCGCCATTCTTATCAAAGAAATTATTTTCGATCAGTCTAGTGCTTCGAAAGAAATCATCCCAAGTTTCACCTGTTTTATTACCAGGACGTGCTTTAACGTCATCAAAAGCTACAGTACCAGGAGCTTCTGCTTTTACGCCTGATATAAAAACATCACTAGTAGGAGTACCCGTAAAACTTAAATTTTTTAAATCGTTAACAATTGTCTGATAAGAAGTTCCTTTTGGAACCACAATGCTTCCTGTAGCATAAGCGCCTACATTTTCAGGCTTTTCAGGAATGGATTTAACACCACTACCAAGGTTTAATTCTTCAGCTGCCTTTTGTCCGGCAAAGTAGTCAGTGCCACCAGAATCCTTATCTTGCCAAGGTTGAGGATTAGTACTTCCATTTGTTGCAAAATAACCACTATAATAATCTGCTCCTTGATCATTACCATTAACATTGTTCTTATCTATACTGTTATTTCCAGTTTGTAATGTTGGTACAGAACCTTTAGGGAAATAACCATTGTCTTGAGCCGTTAGTTTTGTTAGTTCACGTAATTTTTTCAAACCACCAACATTTGAAAGCAAACTACCATTTGTAAAACTACTATTTGCATCAGTAAATTCGGATGCAGTTGTTCCAGCTGGTATTTCTTTAGCATCAACACCCTTAAACAAGACATTTGAATTTCTCAAAATAATGTTAGCTTGTGCGGTACGGCCATAGTAATCACCTGATTGTGCAACCAAAGTAACTGTAATGACCCCTTCTTGTAACAGTGTACTTAAATTAGGGGTTTCAGAACCGTTTTGACCATCAATATAAACTTTTACTGTAGCTTTGTTGGGATCACCAAATACTGATGAGCCTAATACTCCTGCAATAGTCCCCCCGTGAATAAATGAAGAAAGATATCTAATTGCAGAATTAACCTGAGTCCCTTCTGTAGCACCTGCAAGTGACACCTCCTCAAGAGAAACTAATTTAAAATTATTTTCTGAGTGATTGTCTGCAATTACTTTTGATAAAGCTGTTGACAATCCTGTTGTCGAAGTTCTGTCGCTACCATCAGTATTAGTAAACATATAATGCATCAAATCTTCTGAAGTTGCCTGGTCACTACCGATAGTAAAAAGATTACCAAATGGATCTGCTAAATCAGAAATTGATCCCATGCCACCAGTTAATTGTGCTAATTTACGCAAACCAGCTAAAGTAGCGTAATTAATCCCTACATCATTATTAACTTTAGCAGCAGTAGTAGAAGCAGAATCAACATCACCACCAACTGTTGTCATTGATGGAATTTCTGCAAGGTTGTTCCCGCTAATCCCCATCTTGAGACCGTTTTGGAATAAATTATCATATTCCGAATATTTACTTCGATCAAAAGTACCTAATTGCGTTGCCGCTGATACTTTTTCACTTTTCTTAGTGGTAAATGCTGAATTAGCACCATACCAGCCAAGAACATTGGAAACAGTTGGCGCAACCACTGGAGCTGCAGCTAGCAGCGTTGCGGAACTAATTCCAAAATACTTAATTGTATTTGTAATTCTTGAAGATTTCTTCAAAATTTCATCCTCCTAAATATTTATCAGGAAATATTTCCTTAATAAACTGATTTATTCAATATATTTTTTAAAAAATAGTAATTGAACTTCAGTGTACTAACGTTAGTATTATAAGGCAGAATGACAAGCATTGCAAAGCCTTACTTTTAAAAAAAACTTTACTTTGTCAATAACGTAGAACACTTTAATATCAATGAATACCTTTGGATTTAGTTATTAAGTAAATTAATAAAAAAGATTAAGCTTATATTACAAAAATGTTTCTTTACTGTACATGTACCAAATAGTACCGTTTTTTACCTATTTTAACTACTACGTATTGACCATCATATTTCGCATGGGGATCAACCGTATAATCTAAATCCATAACTTTTTCCCCATTAATCGCCAAAGCGCCATTTTTAATATCTTCCCGAGCTTGCCGCCGACTTGGTTCAATCTTGGTTTGATCCACTAACCAAGTAACCACATTTGCGGTTTGATCACTTACTGTAAGTTGCGGCATTTGCGCTAAGGCTTGTTTAATCTCGCCAGCAGATAGATCGCCATATTTACCCGAGAATAAAGCCACACTAATTCTTTGGGCTTGTTTAGTAGCTTCACTGCCATGCACAAAAGTCGTTACTTCCGTGGCTAAAGCTTTTTGCGCTTCGCGCTTTTCGGGTGCTTCTTGGACTTCTTTAGCTAAATAAGCAATTTGTTCTTGGTCTAAGAACGTAAAGAATTTCAAATAATTAACGACGACACTATCGGGTTGGTTATACCAAAATTGATAGAATTCATAAGGACTCGTCCGTTCTGGATCCACCCAAACACTTTGCCCGTCAGCCGTCTTGCCAAACTTAGTGCCGTCAGCTCGTAAAATTAAAGGACAAGTTAAGCCAAAAGCGGTGGTCTTAGGACCTAAATGGCGGTGAATGAAATCAACTCCGGCAGTTAAATTTCCCCACTGATCGCCGCCGCCAATTTGTAATTCCACTTGGTGATCGCGGCGGAGGTTTAAGAAATCAATTGCCTGTAAAATTGGATAACTAAATTCAGTAAAGGATAATCCTCCTGCTAAACGATTTTGAACGGAATCTTTAGCTAACATCGTACTAATATTAAATTGTTTCGCATAATCTCTTAAAAATTCTAATAAATCAATCTTACTTAACCAATCATAATTATTTAAGAAAACAAAACCGTCTTGCCCAAAGAAATTTTCTAATTGTTTCTTTAATGATTGGGCATTTTGTTCGATGACTTCCATCTTTTGTAACACACGTTCACTATTGCGACCGGAAGGGTCCCCAATTGAACCGGTACCGCCGCCAATAACAATGTAAGGTTTGTGCCCAAATTTCTGAAAACGTTTCAGGATCATTAAAGAAACTAAATGACCAATATGTAAAGAAGGTCCTGTCGGATCGACCCCTTCATAAAGTGAAATTTGGCGCTGGTTAGTAATTTTAGTTAAAGCTTCTTGGTCGGTAACTTGATTAATGGCGCCCCGCCAAGCCAATTCGCTCATAATATTTTCTGCCAAGATAACTCCTTTCTATTGATTGAACAAAAAAACTCCGAACCCGGAGTTTTTACTTGACTAAATTTTCTGTTTTTATTTCAGAAATTCCTTGTTGGTGACTTTAAGTTCTGGATCTAAGTCATAGACAATAGGTTGACCGGTAGCAATTTCTAGATTCAAAATATCATCATCAGAAATATTTTCCAAATATTTAGTTAAAGCGCGCAATGAATTTCCATGAGCCGCAATAATTACGTTTTTACCGGCAATCAAATCTGGTGCAATATGATCTTCCCAAAACGGCATTACTCGTTCCAAACAAATCTTTAAGTTTTCACCTTGGGGTACTTGTTTGGGATCTAAGTTTTGGTAACGCCGATCGTTAGCAATTGAGAATTTTGCATCTTTAGGTTGCAACGGTGGTAAAACATCATAAGAACGCCGCCAAATATGAACTTGTTCGTCGCCCCATTTTTCGGCTGCTTCTTTCTTATTTTGACCCTGTAAATCGCCATAATGCCGTTCATTTAAACGCCAAGATTTGGTTTCTGGGATCCAAAGTTGATCGCAACCTTCCAAAGCTAAATGTAAAGTGCGAATGGCCCGCTTTAAAACGGAAGTATAAGCTTGATCAAATTGAATTTTTGATTCTTTTAATAATTCACCTGCATGTTGGGCTTCTTTTACTCCTTGATCTGAAAGATCAACATCCCACCAACCAGTGAATAAGTTTTCCAAGTTCCACTGGCTTTGGCCATGACGAATTAAAACTAATTTTGACATTGCAAAAAGACTCCTTTATTTTTTGTAACTCACAATGAAATCATACACCAAAAGGCAAGATTTGTCGCAGCTTTTGGGTAAAGAAAAAACGCGCCGGTTAAAACGCGTTTATTTAAAGCTAATTACTAGCTTTACGATACCCCGCTTGTTGCGCTTGTTCTTCCGAATCAAACCAAACTCGATTATTGGGATTTCCGGTATTATAACTGGCTTGACCGGGAACGTGATACACATGAGAACGGGTGTTACCCCAAATTTTTTGGTGACTAGGAGGCGCTTGGTTAGGGCTTTGATTTTGATTATTTGAGCTTTGACTGCTGCTAGCAGCATTTTGACTAGGATTACCAACACGACTATAACCGGTTTGATAATCAATTTGCATGCCCGCTTGGATATTAAAGATATAACGGTTAAAGCGAATCCGTTCATCAGGCGATTCCGCTCGCATCCAAACACCTCGCGGAACTAATTCATCTCCGCGATATACCGGTTCTACCGCATAACGGACAAAGTTATGCGGGCTTTCTTTTAAATAAGCGGCAATATCATCTTCATTGACCAACATTTCCGGATTATTCAAACTAGCCGTTCCCGTAATTAAATTCTTCGGATTATTATTTTGACCGGTAAATTGATAACCAATTAAATGACTCCGATTATATAAGAAACGCCCATCCGGCATTTGCTTATTGTGCCAGCCTGTCGGATTCCAATATAAAGGTTCTCGTTTAACTCGGGGCATCAAGCTTTGATTTAATAAACCTTCAGCTTTAACCGCGCGATTCAACCGATCTAAGTTTGCATAATTAGCCCAAGGCTTGGTTGCGGTGACTTCTTCTCGGGTAAAATCGGGTTGATCATGATTAATTACAATTTGTTGTTGATTTTGATAATTTAGCTGCTGCAGTTTAGCGTAAGTTGTTTGATTAGATTGCTTAACTGCCGGAGCCGTTGGACTTTGAACCTTTTGAAGCGGAGATTGGCGTTTTAAGACCACCGTCCACAACAAAACTGCCACTAAAATCCCGACAATAATTAACCAAAACCAATTTTTCTTTTTTACCATCGAATTTTCCTTTTCGAAAATGCTACTTTAATGTCTTTAAATTGGTGTTGGCGTAAAAAGTCTTTAATCACATCCAGATAGGCGCGATGATCAATCGGTAAATTTTCGGTTTGGGGGGATAAAGTAAGTTGATTAATATTTTGAGCAATATGGGGGATCGGTAATTCAATATACGGACGAATATATTGCTGTCCTTGCAGCATCTTCACGTCAAATTTATTAGTCGTTTGTTTGGAGTACTCTAAGCTAGGATTAAAGTAAACAATTCGAATTTCGCGCTCGAATTTATAAGAATCGTTCTTTAACGCTGCTGATAGCATGATAAAGAATAATAAAACATCAGACTTCCAAGCGTATTTTTCCTTAATATATAAGTCGTTATTATAAACTATCCGAAAGATTTCATTAGGATCCATCTCCGGAGTAATCACTTTTTCCTTTAGAGTCAAATAACGCAAACTATAAATATAACTAGTAATGAAGTATTCGGTGTACTCCCCCATATTCGTTAAATCAAAGACTGAAGTATCAAAGCCTTGTTTCTTCAAAAAAGCTTCATGTAAGCCAAAAATATCGCGACTCTTAGCCGTTCGTAAGAAGAAATTACCCAAACGCTGGGGCAAATTCATATTAGTGAGATCCATTTGCTCATTAACATAAGTTACATCAGTTAAACCCAAAAAAGCCGAGTTATCCGGTTCTAAAGATGCCGACAAATCTTTCACAAAACCCGCAATATCTAAAGATAACTCCATGCCGCCGCGACCGTAATAATTCCACATGGGAATGGCATCAATATCGCGCGATAAAGCCATCACATAAATATTCACGTGATTTAAGATAAAGCGCAAATAACGTTCAATAGGGGCTTGGTGATAAATTTGGACCATTAAACTAGCTTGGTCGCCCCCTATGGTTTGCACCATCTGATCAATCTCACGCCGGTGGGTTTTGGTAAATTTCGAAATAAAAATATTAGAAATCCGGGTATCCGTGGGGTCATTCAAAAATTCCGAACGAGTCAAACGAATCCGTCCCGTCGAAATAATCGAAAAGAAACTTTCAACAGAAGTATAATGTTGTCCCCAACGTAATTTTGTTAGATCACTATTTGTATTATCCATGACTTTATTATAGGCATGAATAACCCCTTAAAGTCAACGCATTAGATGATTTCCCAATTGAGGTATTTTACTAAATAACCGCGTTTAATTAACTCCAAAGTTAATTCATTAACTGCTTCGGATTTAACCATTAAATCTAAGTGGTGTTCATCTTGTTTTAAAATTTGCGCATCCATTAAAAGATAAGGCGGTAAAGTTTCCGCATAATCTGTCCGTTCAAAAATTAAATGCGGCCGCAACAAATCGGTAAAACCCACATCTTGGACTAATTTCAAATTAGCGTGGGAAAGTTCATAAACTTTCGTCGCTTTAGCCTCAAAGATTTTACTCACCGCGGTGGCAATAATTATCGCGGTGCCGATTTCATTTACCTGCTGCAATAAATGAAGAAAGGCCGTTATTTCTGGCGGTGTTAAATAAATGAGGGGTTCATCAAAAGCTAAAACATCTTGCGGCACCAAAAAACCCTGGGCTAAACACCCTAGTTGATAAATACTTGGCGCTAAAGTAGCTACATTTTGTTTTAAATAAGGCTTAAAATAAAGCTCTTTACTTAGCTTGCTTATCCGCTGTTGTAAGGCTTCACCCCGTAAACCCAACTTATGACCACTCGCAATTAAGCTTTGTTCTAAAGTTTTACGATAACGCAAAAAACTATGCTCAATTTTTAACCGCTTGAGATGCGGTTTTTGTTCCAAATGCCCGAAATCAGGCTTCTCTTCCCCAAACAATAAACGCAAAAGAGTAGTTTTCCCACTAGCTGAATCACCAGTCAATAATAACCAATCCTTAACGTGAACCATCAAATTAACTCCCGAAAATAAGACCTCTTTTTTGAAGTCTTTTCTTAAGTCAATTGCTTTGAGGTAGAAGTTATCCACGTCCCGTTTCCTTAATGGCATTAGCGGCTAACATTAAGCTCACCGCGGCATCAGGCGATAAAATTTCTTTAATTTTACTGACCTCCATTACACTTGCTAATGCCGCAATAATTGCTAAACCATATTGCACAATATTAAAATCTACTTTGGGATTATATTGTCCCCCTTCATAAGGATCTTCATGGCGATATTCTAATCGCAAACTCTGATCTTTCACCGAACCATCCGTATGGCTAATAATCATCCGATCCATTAATTCATTGACCCGATGATTAGAATAATCAAAAGAAAAATGACCATCACTCAGTTGGGAAGCATAAGCTTCTTGGTTCATTCTTAAAATACTAGCAATGGGTTGGGAGAAAATCCCTAAATCATTGACCAATTTTTCAATTTTAGCTACCGGATACTTTTTGAGCTCATCTTCATAAGCGGAACGATCTTTTAATAATTCTTCATATAAGTTCGTAATTTCTTCAGTTTTCATAACAGCATCATAATCCTAAGAGCGCTCAATTGGCAAGTACTATAATAGAAAGAAACAAGGAGCAAGATATGCCTTCATTTGAAAAGTTTCATCCTTTATTAACCCCTCACTATCGCCTCGATTGGCCGAATACCGTTCCTTTAAAAACTTTAAAGCCTTTTTATTTACCCCAACCACTTGCGCAACTGCCGCCTTTGATTAATCAACAAATGCATGCCATTATGCAAGGGGAAGCTTTAACTTATGCCATTTGCTTAAAAACTAATGCGCAAGTTTTAGGGGTCATTAGTACCGATTTAAGAACAATTCATTTTAAATTACACCCGCAAGCGGAGGCAATTGATGAAATCTTCAATTATTTATTTAAATTTTTAAAAATAAATTTTAAAATTAGCCAAATTTTTTTAATAAAAAGGGAGATTGCTAACTTATCAACTAAGCAAAAAGCCTTGTTGGACGTGACTTTAGCCCCAGAAGATTTAATTATAAAAATAAAATAAAAAATTTTTAGCACTCTCTTGACATGAGTGCTAAATGATCTATAATATAGTCGTAATTGATAAGAGAAAGGGGTTTTAAAAATATGGCACATGAATTAATGAATCGTAATAATGATTGGTTTGGTTTTCCAGAAGATCCGTTCTTTAGTGATGATTGGGATCGTATTTTCTCCCGTTCATTCCCACGCACACTTAACAATATGTTAACTGACGTTAAGGAAGACAAAGACAAATATAAGATTGCGATTGATATCCCCGGAGTTGATAAGAATAAGATCAGCATTGATTATCATAATGATGAATTGAAAGTTTCCTATCATAATAATAAGAAAACCGAAGATAAAGATGCCGAAGGACATTTAATCCATTCTGAACGGCGTTATGGCTCCTTCCAAAGAGTATATACTTTTCCTGATATTGACGCTAAGAAGATTAGCGCTGAATATCGCGATGGTGTTTTACATGTAACCTTGCCGAAGATGGCTCCTGAAGCTAACAACTCAAAGAGAATTGAAATTAAATAATTAAAATTAAAAAAGCCGTCCCCTTCTTGCCGGAAGCGACGGCTTTTTTTTATGCTTTAGTTGAATTGTGATCATGTTTTTGATGCCAGGCTTTAATTCGTGCTTTTCGCTCTTTAAAAATTTTTTCTTGGTTTAAACCATCAGGTTGGTAATATTCTTTTTTCGGTACACTTGGTGGCCAAGGGTCCAGGTCGGTTATTTTAGCGGCATAATCATGAGCATATTTATATCCCTTACCGTAATCCATTTCCTTCATTAATTTAGTGGAAGCATTACGAATTTGGAGGGGTACGGGATCGTTAAAATGTTCGTGAACGTCTTTTTTAGCTGCCAAATAAGCTTGATACACCGCATTAGATTTAGGACTTAAGGCACAATAGATTACCGCATGGGTTAAGTGAACACTACATTCCGGCATTCCAATATACTTACAAGCTTGAAAAGCATTGACAGCGACATTTAAGGCATTACTATCGGCTAAGCCAATATCTTCTGAAGCAAAGCGTACTACCCGCCGGGCTACATACAAAGGATCAGCTCCTCCTTCCAATAAACGCGCTAACCAATAAATTGCCGCATCATCATCGCTATTGCGCATTGATTTATGCAACGCCGAAATTAAATTATAAAATTCTTCACCATTCTTATCGTAGCGTAATTGGCGTCCGGCAATTATTTGCGAAAACAGCTGATCGGAGACCAAAATTTTACCATTTTTGCGTTCAGCATTTAGATAGACCATTTCCAATAAATTTAACGCTGTCCGCGCATCACCATTAGCCGCATCAGCTAAAACATTTAATTGTTTCTCAGGTAACGTAAAATTTTCATCGCCATATCCCCGACTACTAGTTAAAGCCCGTTTTAAAATCTTCAAGATTTCTGATTGACTTAATAGTTGAAAAACTACTACCCGACTACGCGATAATAAAGCACTATTTAATTCAAAGGAAGGATTCTCAGTAGTAGCTCCGATTAAAATTACCGTTCCATCTTCAACAATCGGTAGTAAAGCATCCTGTTGGGTTTTATTAAAACGATGAATTTCATCAATAAAAAGAATTGTTTTTTGTCCTTGTTGATGCCTTTTTTGAGATTCTTTTTCAATCGTTTTTAATTCTTTGAGACCGCTAGAGACGGCGGAAATACTAATAAATTTAGCTTGCGTCATTCGCGCAATAATTGAAGCTAATGTTGTTTTTCCCGTTCCGGCAGGACCGAAGAAGATTAAAGAAGATAATTCATCTTTCTCGATTAAATTTCGGACAAAGGCTCCTTTAGCGACAATATTCCCTTGTCCCACAAATTCATCAAAATTTCGCGGACGCATTCGAGCAGCTAAAGGTTCTTCTGGCTCCTTTGTTGTAAATAAATTCCCTGATTCGTTCATTTTTCCTTTTGCATGTTTCACGTGAAACATTTTTATAAAATATTAATAGACATGTTAATTAAATTCGCTTATTATACTATCACTAAAGGAGATAAATTTGAAAAAAATAAATAAATCGCTACTTTTAAAGCTACCCCTAATTTCTGGTGGTAGTATTTATAGCTTAGCCCAGTATTTATATCACTATGCCTTCAAACGAGCTAACCCTATTCCCCAATTAAGTGCGAACATGAAACCATATAAAAGTCAATATTATCATTATTTAACTTGGTTAAAACATTATTCCCAGCAAGAACTTTGGCAATTAAAAAGTCGTTCTTCTGCAACTAAATTAGATGCAATCTGGCTACCAACGTCGTCCTTTAGTTCGAAAGCCGTAATTATCGCTCATGGCTATAAACAAAACAAAGAAAGTATGGCTAATTTAGCCTATATGTATCATCAATTAGGATTTAATGTATTACTTCCGGATAATCGTGGCCATGGAGCTAATAACGCACCTTATATCAGTTTTGGTTGGTGGGACCACTACGATTATTTAGTTTGGTTAAAACTTGTTCAACAAAGAATTGGCTCGCACAGTCAAATTTATGTTCATGGAGTTTCGATGGGCGGTGTCATTGCTCTTTTGCTCTCCGGAGAAAAATTACCTCCAACCGTTAAAGGCATTATTGCTGATTGTGCTTTTTCTTCTTTATTAAAAGAATTTAAATATCTCATTCATTTAAAAGTAAAGGTTCCCGTGAAACCTCTTTTAAAAATTATCGATAAGATTAATCAACGAAAAAATGGTTTTTCTCTAACTAAAGTAAATTCGCTAAACCAAATTGCCAAAAGTAAGGTTCCAATTTTTATTATTCATGGTGCCAACGACAAATACGTTCCAACTGCGATGGCTTATGAAAATTATCAAGCGATTCCCCATCAACGCAAACTTTGGATTGCCCCCAAGGCTGCTCATGCTTTAGCTTTCTGGGTTAATCCTCAACTGTATCAAAAACAAGTCAGAAGTTTTATTCAAGAAACCATTTAAAATGTTTCACGTGAAACCTTTTGCGAACAAATGTTCTTATGTTATAATTAAACCTCAAACTAGCGAGCCTTGGTTCTAAATTTTTTAAATTACTCAAGCCCCCATTTAAAGTGATGTTCTTACTATTATAAAAATGATATTATTAAGTAAAAGGATCTAAGGAGGTATAAATTATGGGTATGGCAGAATTTGCTAAACACGTGATTGCAGTGGCAAACGCTAACAGTAACGGAATTACCAATTTACAATTACAAAAAATCATGTACTTTGCCATTAAGGATTATTTAACCAAAAACGGCCTTAAGGCAAAAGGAAAAATTGAAGCCTTCTACAACGAACCCTTTGAAACCTGGGACTATGGTCCCGTAGTTCCCTGTGTTTATTATCAATATAAGTATTACGGCAATATGCTGATTACCGATTCCGGAACTTACGACCCCGCGTTTCAAGATTTCGATGAATCAATCAAAAATAATTTAAAAGTCAATGTTTTTAATTTAGTGGAAAAGAGTCATCAACAACCGCTTTGGCGCGATCATCAAACCCAAATTCTCAATCACGAACGCATTTATCAATATCAACTCGCCGATATTATGGCAGATTAAAAAACCTTGATGAAAAAAATAGCCGACCTAGCAATAGAAGATAAAGATATTGGCCTGCTCTTGGTAAAATTATACAACGGTAATCGCATGCCCGCAGAAATTTGCCAAAAAAAAGCTTTTGCTAAACTTTGTAAATATTTTGAAAATGAAGCTAACTTGCCGCTGCGATATTCGGCAATTTCTTTATTTGTTTACCAATATGATCAAGCATCTGATTTTATTGCCGCCTTAAAAGAGGCTTTCGAACAACAATACGCTGCAGATAAAGCACTTCCTTTAGGAATAATTAAGTTAGTTAATCATCTAGATTTAGCCGTAAATCAAGTTGACCAATTTGGTTCTAAAATTGAATTGGAAGGCCAAATTAAAAGTTTAAAAAACGACCTAACTCTCAGTCGGCAAAATTTAGAAACCCAAAAAGAAGAGCTTAATATTACAAAACAAAAATTTGAAAAAATTAAAAATGCTCAAAATTCAATTTATACGAGCTTTATTACCGTTCTCGGTCTTTTTGCTTCTTTACTCTTTGCTTTGTTTGGCGGCTTCAAATCAGCAGTTGACGTAGCTAACGCCTCCCATTCTTTATCCGATTTCCTAGTCGTCGCAGGTGCTATTGGCCTAATTATGGTTTGCACGATTTTTATTTTCTTTAATTTTTTACTAGCACTACATAGTTTCAACCATGAAAGTGACTTTGAATTCAAAAAATTGATCAAGAAAAAAAACTTTTGGTGGGTTTTTATTCCTTTTATTCTTTTAATAGGCTTAATTCTTTTAGGACTTGTTATTAAATATCATTTAAAAATGTAAAGTCAAACAAAAAAGGCCTCAATTAAGCCTCTTTTACAATTATATTTAAATATATTCTTCTTAGTAAATATTTCCAGGGAAATAAAATTAACTTTTAGGTTTGTTATTTCCGGGGAAATATTTTTTTGTCGGCGGGGTAGTAATCTTCATTTCCGTTAAAATTTCAAAAATCATTTGTTGAACTTCTAAATTATGCTCAAATTGATGTTGCATTAAATGATCCATCTTCGCATGTAAAATCCTTAATTCTTCTTCGGTTTTTAAATTAATGTGGTAATCATTTTCCGCACTCATTCGATCCCGATAAGCTGCACGATTTTGACTCATCATAATAATTGGAGCTTGCAAAGCGGCAACACAACTTAAAAACAAATTTAATAAAATAAAAGGATACGGATCAAAGTGAATGCCAAAAAGGTGTAAACCATTGATCGTAATCCAAGCGACTAAAATTACAATATAAAAAATAATAAAACTCCAACTACCAGCAACCTCTGCTACCCGATCCGCAATCTTTTGCCCAAACGTTTGGGTATTCTGTAAAGTTTCATTGACATCAGTTACTTGATATTCTTTATCGGACATCGTTCGTGTTAATTTGCGATTAATTTTGTTCATCTGTTTCTCATCACTGCGAATCATCGCCTGAATGGTTTCAATTTGATACGGTAGTAGGTGTTCGTAACAAATAAAACTGCTATCCTGGGCTTTGGGATAATCGCGCACAATTCGGTTTTTAATCCCGGGCCGTAAGTTCCATAAAAAGCTTCCCCGATCATAATCGTGACGTTTACCATCAACTAAACAAACCACAACTTTCGTCATTAACTTTTCCTTCCCTTAGCGACATAAACTGACAAGATGGCTAAATCAGCGGGATTAACGCCGCTAATTCTTTGTGCTTGGGCTAAGGTAGTGGGGCGAATTTTTTCTAATTTCTGTCTTGCTTCGGTAGCTAAGCCATTTAATTCTTCATAATTTAAATTACTAGGAATCCGTTTATTTTCCATGCGCTTCAAGCGACTAATTTGCGCATCTTCCTTTTTAATGTAGCCATCGTATTTTGCTTGAATTTCAATTTGTTCAATTTCATCTTTACTAATTTCCGGGTCCCCGGCGGCAATAAACTGACTTAAATCTTCATAAGCCGTATGTTGCCGTTTTAACAAATCAAAAGCCGAAATCCGATCGGTTAAATCACTAAAACCTTTTTCTTTCAAATAAGCGTTAATTTCGGTTCCCGGATTAATATAAGTTTCTTTCAAACGCTTAATTTCCGTTTCAATTCTTTGCCGATGAGCTAAGAATTTTTGATAACGGGCGTCATCAATTAAGCCAATTTGGTGACCATAAGGGGTTAAGCGCAAATCCGCATTATCATGACGTAGGATTAAGCGATATTCAGCTCGCGAAGTTAACAACCGATATGGTTCATTAGTTCCTTTGGTTACCAAGTCATCAATTAATACTCCGATATAAGCTTCCGAGCGCAACAAAGTAAAAGGCGGTTTTCCTAAAATCGCTAAAGCCGCATTAATGCCGGCAATCAGTCCTTGACCGGCCGCTTCTTCATAACCGGAAGTACCGTTAGTTTGACCCGCACTATAAAGATTCTTAACTAATTTAGTTTCTAAAGTATGCTTTAGTTGCCAAGGATCAATTACATCATACTCAATCGCATACCCGGGACGTAACATTTGGGCATGCTCTAATCCCTTCACCGAATGCAACATTTTTAATTGCACGTCTTCCGGCATTGAAGTGGAAAAATCACCCACGTAGTATTCATTACTATTGCGCCCTTCGGGTTCAATAAATAATTGGTGATGATCTTTATCCGCAAAGCGCACCACTTTAGTTTCAATCGAAGGACAATAACGCGGACCAACTCCGGCAATCATTCCGGAATAAATCGGGGAACGCCCTAAATTTTTCAAAATAATATCATGGGTCGTATTATTCGTATAAGTCATCCAACAGGAAAGTTGATTCTTTAAATACATTTCATCGGGCGTCAGATAACTAAAATGCCGGGGAGTTTTATCACCCTTTTGTTCGATCGTTTCTTTAAAATTAACGGTTTTAGCATTAACTCGCGGGGGAGTGCCCGTCTTAAAACGTTTCATTTCAAAACCTAATTTTTCCAAGTTTTCCATTAACTTAATTGAAGGAATTGAATTATTAGGACCTGAGGAATATTTTAATTCGCCAATAAAAATTTCACCCCGCGCAGCCGTACCACAAGCTAAAATGACCGCTTTAGCGGCATACTTCATGCCGGTACTGGTAACGATGCCGCGACAATTTCCATCTTCGACAATTAACTCATCTGCCATTCCTTGCTTCAAAGTTAAATTAGCCGTATTCTCCAAAGTTTCTTTCATTTGTTGGTGATAGAGCTCTTTATCCGCTTGAGCTCTCAATGCTCTCACTGCGGGACCTTTGCCGCCATTAAGCATCCGCATTTGCAAATAGGTGCGATCAATATTTTTCGCCATTTCACCGCCTAAGGCATCAATTTCTCGAACTACCGTCCCTTTAGCGGGACCCCCAATTGAAGGATTGCAAGGCATAAAAGCCACCATATCCAAATTAATAGTTAAAAGTAGGGTTTTAACCCCCATTCGCGCACTAGCTAACGCAGCTTCGCAACCGGCATGACCCGCACCAACAACAATTACTTCATAATCACGATTAATATTTTCTGTCATCACTTACCTACACAAAATCTACTAAATAATTCATTAACTAACTCATCAGGTGCATTTTCACCAATAATTTCGCCCAACTTTTTCCAGGCTTCATTAAAATCAATTAAAACAATATCTAAAGGAATATCCGAATTTAAACCCGTTAAAACACTTCGCAACGCTTTTTGAGCTTGATTTAACAGACCTAATTGGCGGGCATTAGCCAACAAAACTGCGCCATTAGAATTTTCGATTCCGGCTAGAAACATGGTTTCAATTCTTTGTTTCAAATCCGTAAAACCATCACCTTTTAATGCCGAAATTCGAATAACATCGGGTGGTAAAAGACTTTGATCAATCTTTTGCGGTAAATCGGCTTTATTAATTATCACTAAGCGCTTTTGATTATTAGTTGCTTGAAGTAGCTGCGCTTCTTCCTTTGAAAGATCCCTCGAACCATCAAGGACTAATAACACCAAATCGGCTTGTTGCATCATTTCTTGGCTTTTTTTGATTCCGAGTTTTTCGATAACATCATCAGTTTGGTGAATCCCCGCAGTATCAATTAAATCTAAGACTAATTGTCCTAAGGTAATTTCTTCTTCTAAAGTATCTCTCGTAGTTCCGGGAATCGCCGTGACAATCGCGCGATCACCTCGATACAACAAGTTTAATAAACTTGATTTACCAACATTAGGCGCGCCAATAATGGCAGTTTTAATTCCCGACTTCAAAACTTGACCGTGTTCGCTATAATCAATTACCGTCTTTAATTTATCCAAAACTGCTTGCGTGGTCTTTTGCATTTGTTGACGCGTAACTTCTTCTTCATCATATTCGGGATAATCAATATTTACTTCGGCATTGGCCATTACTTTAACCATCGCTTCTCTTAATTCCTTGATCATTTGCGCTAAGGCACCGTCAACCATTTGGACCGCGGCTTTTTCCTGCAAGTTCGTTTTGGAATTAATTAAATCCATGACCGCTTCGGCTTCGGTTAAATCAATTCGACCATTTAAAAAAGCCCGTTTCGTAAATTCTCCGGGTTCGGCTAAGCGTACTTGATCCCCTAACATTGCGGTCAAAACTTTCTGAGTCACAAAAGGACCGCCGTGACAATTAATTTCGACAATATCCTCTTTCGTATAAGTTTTGGGGGCTTTCATTACCGAGACCATCACTTCATCGATAACATTACCTTCTTGATCGCAAATGTGACCATAATTAATCGTATTACTGGCTACTTGCTGTAAATTTGGTCCTTTAAAGTGAGCAGCTACGGTGGAAATTGCCGTATCCCCTGACAATCGCACAATCGAAATCGCCCCCAAGCCATTTGGGGTAGAAATTGCTGCAATGGTATCATTCATAAAATTCATTATTTTACCTCAATAAAAAAAGCGCTCTGACTCCAGGTTTAAAATGGAGTTAAGCACTTTGACTACTTATTAGTAATCTTACTAATTAATCATTTATTGTCAACCATTTATGCCAATTTTTGATAAATTTCAACATACTTTCGCGGATACTTGCCGCGAATGCGAAAAGCAATATCCTTAAACTGGCTAATTTGATTAATCATGGTTTTACGTTCCACTGCAATCATGGGTGAAAAGCGATAACTGCGACCATTACTACGGACTACCGTTACCGCTTGGTTTAACCACTCTTGAATTTGTTGGCTCCGTAATTCCCGATAATTATCAATATCTAAAATGATATAGTAACGATTTTCAGCTTTGTGTGAAAAAACATTTTGGGCAATAGCCTGCAATGAATTAATTGTTTTCCCTTTTTTACCAATAATTAGCCCTTTGTATTCAGCACTATCAATCGTAAAAATAATTTGATCATCTTTAACTTGATAACTAACTTGAGCAACTATTTTGCTTTGGCTAAAGAGTTCCTCTAACATCTTTTGAATTTTTAAAGCTGCTGCTTGGTCTTTGGGACTTAAAGCATTAACTTTTGTTGCCTCTTTTGATACGGGAACCTTAGCAACACTTGGAGTTGGGGTCGAGTTAGAATCATTATTTTCGGATATATCTAAATTAGCAATAACGTCTTTTAAAAATGTAACCTCAACTGTTGCTGGCTTTCGTCCGATCCCGAAAAAGCCTCTTTTGCCTAAATCAATAACTTCGACATGCAATTTTTCACGCGCAACATTAAGGTCTTGACAAGCTAACTTTACTGCTTCATCAATATTCTTTCCGTGATAAACTTTGGGTTCCAAAAATGAACCTCCCCCTATAATAAACCGCCTTTATTTCTTCTTTCGAGATTTCTTATATTTTCCTTGACCCCGTTGCGCTTTAGCTAATTCCCGGGCTAAGCGTTTCTTTTTTAATTCTTTTTCCCGCCGTGCGGCACGAATCTTAAACGGATTTTGGAATAATAAGGTCTGAATTACCATAAACAAGTTACTTGCTACCCAGTAAATTGAAATTGCGCTCGCTAAGCCCATTGCCGAGAAGAAAATAATTATTGGCATCACGAACATCATTACTTTATTTGAAGTTGGAACCGAGGTTTGGGCATATGAAGAAAGCCAAGTTGAAATTAAAGTAAAAATCGCTGCCAAAATCGGCATCACCAAGAACTGATCTGGTCGCGATAATCTCATCCAAAGGAAAGTCCCTTGATGTAAGGATGGTGTCCGATAAATCGCCTGCGCTAAAGCAAACATAAACGGCAACTGTACCAACAAGGGTAAACAACCCGCCATTGGATTAACATGATGTGCCGAATATATCTTTTGCGTTTCTTCTTGCAAAGCTTCCCGAGATTCCATATCCGTTCCAGGATATTTCTTCTTTAAAGCATCAATTTCGGGCTGTAATTCCATTTGCTTATTCATCATCTTGGATTGCCAAATCCTTAACGGAGCAATCACAACATTAATTAAAAAGGTAAAGACAATAATCCCTACCCCATAATTGCCCCCGCAGACTTTGGATAACCAAATGATCAGTAAAGAAAAGTTATAGACAATATAGCGGTCCCAAAAACCAGTACTAGAACTGTCAATCGGTTTATTAGAGCAGGCGGTTAAAAAGACCACAATCCCTAATAAAAAAATAACACTAAGCAGTTTTTTCTGGCGTTTCCAAAAGTAGTTAACCGCAGATAACATTATAATATTTCTCCTCTTGCTAACTAAGTAAATGAGCCAGCCGCAAACAATGTAATAGATTCTTTTCTACTCCCGCTTGATCAAGTTCAATTGTCTTTTTGCGCGCAATTACAATTAAGTCAACTTCTTGAATCAATTGATCCTGATGTTGATAAATAACTTGCGTGATATAACGCTTGATCCGATTACGATCAACCGCTCTTTTGGAGATTTTCTTTCCCACAGAAACTCCAACTCGGTAATGAGCTTGACCTAATTTGGGGATTTGATAAATAACAAAATAACGATTTGCGACACTATTCTTTGATGCATATACAAGCTGAAATTCATTTTCTTTTTTTATGCGATATGATTTTTTTAATGCCATTGCGAGAATAGTTGTCCATTTCTGATGAAAAAAACCACTGTTAAATTAGTGGCTTTGTTATGCTGCCAAAGATTTACGACCCTTAGCCCGCCGGCGAGCTAAAACCCGGCGACCATTTTTAGTATGCATTCTTTTCATAAATCCATGAACGCGAGCGCGATGTTTTTTCTTAGGTTGAAAAGTTCTCTTAGTTGTCATCTTTTTTTATACCTCCTATTAAGAATCGCAATAATAAAACATTTTACCCTTTTTGCAGTTATTTTTCAACACTCGGTCGATTTAAGAAATAGACGAAAAAACTAGTGTCAATCAAACACTAGTTTTTTGAGGTTATTGATTATTATTCAAAATAATAAACAATTCATTATGTCTATTTAGAGGTCAAAGCCTCCGCGATTATCTTAACATTTTTAGGAAAAAGCGCAATTTTACACTTATTTTTTGGGCTTCTTAGGTGAAACCAGCAAACGCCAAATAATCCCAATTAATAAAATAAAAGCTAAAATTAAATAAAGAAATTTGCGCCGCCAAAAATAACAGATAACGAGCAGCAAAAAGATAAAAATTAAAGAAGTCGCTGAATGATAATAATTATTTGATTTTTTCATCGGTTATAGTAATAAAGATAAGCATGACGATGGTTTATTTTAATTAAAGTCCGTTTTAAATTATCTGGTTCCAAAATGACCATCGGATCAGCAAAATTTAAAACATTTAAGACCGCGGCTTTAATCGTAAAGCCGTGCGTAATTACCATAATCTTTTCTTTGGGAAATTTCTCGGAAGTTTCTTTTAGAAATTCGCCAACGCGTTTCACTACCGCTGTAAATTTTTCCCCGTGCGGGGCAAATTTTACATAGTTAGGTTGCACGTCTTTGATGTCTTGATTAAAAGCTTGGGGAAATTGGCGCATTAATTCGGCATTATTTTTCCCATCCCATTCACCGTAGGAAATTTCCTTTAACCGGTCATCAACTAAGACGGGACGTTGTAATTCCACATTTAAAATATCCGCAGTTTGCCGCGCCCGAATCAACGGACTAACGATAAAACGGTCTGCAATTGTAAAATCAAAACGTTCACGCAGTTCGCGCGCTTGTTGTTTGCCTAAAGCATTTAAATATGTATTTTGACCATCGATCTGTCCCTGCTTAATTCCTTGTTGGTTTGCAGTAGTTTGACCATGGCGAATAAAATAAAAATCGGTCATTACATTCACCCAAAAATTACAATTAGTTTAATTATATCGTAAAAGCTTTTATTTTAGATTTAGATTTTGTATATTTATCCTATGAGCGAAAAACAAAAAATTATCATCGTTGACGATGATCCAGAAATTCTAGAATTATTAGATATTTACGCTAAACGTGAAGGATACGAAACCATTACCAGTGCTGACGGTCAAGACGCCATTAATCAAGTTCATGCTCATCCTGAAGCTAGCTTGATGATTTTAGATATGATGTTACCGGAAATTGACGGCACGGAAGTAATTCGCCGGATTAGAAAGGACAGCAGTATTCCAATTTTGGTCGTATCTGCCCGTTCAGCGGATATCGATAAAATAAAAGGATTAATTATTGGTGCTGATGATTATGTTGCTAAACCTTTTAATCCGCTAGAGGTAATGGCGCGGGTAAAATCACTAATTCGTCGTTCGCATAATCAAATTGCTGACGAACATCCGGATAAAGTCAATATCGATTCTTTAATTATTGATTATAATTCTCATACTGTCAAAACCCCTGAGGGAAAATCCATTATGTTAACCGCAATGGAATTTGATATTTTATATTTATTAGCCACTCATCTCAACCGGGTTTTTTCGGCGGAAGAAATTTTCAAAAGAGTTTGGAAAGAAGACACCGTTCTTTCACCAAAAACGGTTATGGTTCACGTTTCGCACTTGCGCGACAAGATCGAAGCACAAACAGGAAATAAGAAAATTATTGAAACCGTATGGGGTGTCGGTTACAAGATTTCTGGTTAGAAAAAGTTGTGTTATTTGCAGATATAGTATAGAATACTAAAGTGTAGCAACGATTAGTTGTAGGAAGCTTTTATCAACTATGACTTCAAGTTTTGGTCTTTGACCCGTTGGTAAAAGAAATTTCTTCATTAGATAACAGCTACATATTTTTAAGTAGCAATTTTAGTTGATTTATAACTAACTACTACATGAATTTTTCATAATTTCTCCCCTAATTGAAAGTCGATACAAGCGTCGTATCGACTTTTTGCTTTCATCAAAAAATCTCTTAAGGTAATCCAAACCTTAAGAGATTTTTAAGTTTTCTAAAATTAGTAAAATTACTAATTTTTAGGATTCTAAATAAAGATGTTTAAGTAAAGCTTGATCACTTGCGGTAATCTTTAAAATATTTTTAAAGTATTGCGGAACACTACCTGCTAAAACTACCATTTCATCAAACGAAGCTTGTAAATATTCAGGTCTTGTATCCAACATTGAATATAAATAAGCTAAAACATTTTGATCATTAGTTTCATGAGCATATTGCGCCATCCGGTGCTTATTACGCGCCAGACGTAAAGTTTTAGTCAACATGTAATCGGCAATAATGGTTTTTTGATCAACACCTAATAAAGTTAAAATTAAAGCAATCCCATATCCCGTACGATCTTTACCGCCACGACAGTGTTGATCCGTCGGGATATTTGCTTCATTTAAGACTACTTCCAACATCTTGCGATAAATTTTTTGATTTTGTGGTAAGCGCACAAAGTCTTTTGCTTGTTCGATCATGGTTTTACCCGAATTATCAAAAGTAACGTTTTGATCGACTTCGTGTTGCACTAATTGGCGTACTTTTTCTTTAGTTCCCCCTGCTTTCGCGGCCAAGACCGCCCTTTGCGCCTCCGGGACCAAATGAAAAGTTTTTTGAAGAGTTTTCCAAGTTTGATTGGGCTGCTTTTCATATTCATCCTCGCGCCGATAGTCAATCACGGTTTTAATTCCAATTTCTTCTAATACTTTTTTGTCGCTAGCGCTGAGCCGATGTAAATGATCAGAACGAAAGATTTTACCCCATTTAATAAAACGATGATCTTTAGTCTGATAACCTCCCAAATCCCGAAAATTATTAGAACCAGTTAAAGGGATAACCCGCGTTGCGGCTTTACAAACTTGGCTTGACGTTTTGACCAAAAAGTAAGGACGTAAATATTCATTAACGGTTACATTAACGGGAGAATGTTGAGTTTGAAGTAATAATTTACCGGTATTTTGATCTGGATGATCCAATAAATAAATCGCAACCGTTTCCGAATTTGTTAAAGAACTACTGTGCCAACTAATTTCGTAAGTCTTTGCTGCTGTTTTTTTAACCACAATATTTGAAATCATTTAATACTCCTAATTTGCTTGTTGACTACGTGCTAGCTCTTCTTCACACTTTTGTTTATCAATCATTTTCATGAAGGGATACCAAATTGCTAATAAGATTAAAAGTTGCACTACATGCCAAATGACCATGCGCCAACCGCCCAGCAAAAAGGCGCGGAAGAATTCGGGAGTTCCCGCAGTTTGGACGGGAATTCCGTTAGGTCGCGGGATCAGCCCAATTAACGTGGCAAAATAAGTTGCCGCTACACACACGGTACCTCCCATAGTTAAAGGAATAAAAGCTAACGGATTTAACACCATCGGAATCCCAAATTTAAAAGGTTCACTAATACCGAAAAAGGCAGGAATAAAACCGACTTTACCCAAAGAACGCAACTGTTCGCTTTTACATCGTAAACATAGAATTGCATATGCGAGAGCGCGCGGTCCTTTTTGATTAGTAATTAAAGTCATCGTTACAATATAAGGTAAAGCTACACCGGCTTTAAAAGCTTGTAAATTAGCAACGTCAAAAGGATAAAATAACGTATATAAAACTGCGGTTGTTGCCATAGTTCCGTGAATCCCGAAGAACCAACAAAATTCGGCAAAGAAAACCAAAACTAAAGCTGCCCAAAGACTCGTTCCTAAACCTTGGAGCGGTACTTGAATTAAAGTGATAATCATATCGCTGATATTGTGCCAAGGAGTTAAAGAGAAGAGGAAATTAACAATTGCATAAATGATCGCAATAAGAATAATTGGCATCATTGAAGCAAAAGTTCGTGACACAAATTCGGGAACACTATCGGGCATCTTAATGGTTAAATGCTTGTTGCCGGAAAGCCAAGCAAACAAACGGGTTGCGGTCAAACCAACAATCATCGCGACAATCATTCCCGCCGAACCGATGTATTTCATATTTAAACCAATAAAAGCTCCTTTTTTGACCAACATTGGCGTCACCATCAAAAAGGCAACTAAAGAAGAAATGATTGAATTAAATTTATCCGTCTTTAACTCCGCCGCTAAACTATTAGCCAAAGCAACGACCACATATAAAGCTAAAACATCTGTAGTTACGGCCGTGATGACGTTAAAAATATTTTTAATTCCCGTTTGCGTAATAAAGTGCTGATAAGGTCCTAGATTTAAGCTATAAAAGATTGAGGAGAAAGAACCAACCATCAAAACTGGCAAAATGGACATCATGCCCCCAGCAATTGCTGAAACGTATTTATTACGTTGGAACTTTCCCATGCTATTTTGAATTCGTCCCTGTAATTTAGTGAGCTTAACTTTATTCTCCTTTTTCATTCTTAGAAGCTCCTTTGGTGGCATCAGTTGATTTTTCCAAAACTGCTAAAGCATCATTTAAAACTTTTTCCCCATTCATCATGCCGTAATCTAATTGATCAATTACTTCAATGGGAATGTTAAATTCTTTTTCTAGTTCCGGCTTAATATGCCCAACTTGGGGGCCTAAGAGAATAATATCTAAATCGTTATAATTGTTTAAAGCTGATTCCGCTACGGCATCAATTGAAACTTCAATTCCCTTCTTCTTAGCTGCTTTTCGCATTTGGGTAACCAGCATACTTGTCGAAAATCCTCCCGCACAAGCTAACATAATTTTATAAGCCTTCATTAATTCATCCTTTCTTTTAAACTCGCAATTATTTCTTTAGCTAAATCATTAACTGTCATTGCATTCATTAAATGATCCTGCGCATGAACCATTAACAACGTTGGTGTTTGACTTTGACCGTTAACTTCATCTTGTAACAACTTGGTCTGCAAATTATGAGCAGTTGTTAAATTTTCATGCGCTTTTTCCATTAACTTCACACTTTTACCAAAATCATTTCGACGAGCGGCACGAATTGCTTCAATACTTTTTGAACGCGCGTCTCCCCCTAATGAAATAAGTTGCATAATTACTTGTTCGTTATCGTCCATTTAAGCCTCCTTTTCTTCTATCCACCCAAATTATAAACGCTTACATTTTGGGAACGGATTTTATCACAAAAATACACCCCTTTAATTAACTTAAAGGGGTGTACGTGTAACCTTACACTGTTGATTAATTTATTTTAATTTCTTTATTTAATTGTTTAGCATAAGCTTTGAAAAGTTCATTCATAATTAACAAAATTGGCATCTTATCAGTAACGTTGTATTCATCAATCCGCCGATTAGGCGAATAACAAAACAAACTAATATCTGCTAAGTGAGCCAAAGAGTTATCACAAAGGTGAGTTAAGGTAACTAATTGGTTGTGACGCTTTTTCACTTCTTGAGCTAAGTCAATCATCTGTTTTTTTTCACCAGATAAACTGATGAGGAAAAACAGATCATCATTTTCATGTAAAATGATATGTTTTAAATCATTCGGATAATCATAAAAATAACTTTTATAATCGACCGCGTAAAAATTTCCGACAATTAAGCGCGTAATATAAGCCGTTTGTCCCATTGAATAAAAATTAATTTTTTTCGCTTGATTTAACTTATTAATAATTTTCATTAAAGGTAATTCATGAGCCAATTCAACATTTTTTCTTAGTTCCCGATCATAAAATTTTTCAATTCGTTGTTGAATTCTTTCATTTTTCAAAGAAAGTTTCAATTCCGAATAACCGGAATACCCTAATTTATGACATAAACGAGTAATTGTATTAGGAACGGTGTAAAACTTTTTGGCCAAAAAAGTAATTTTAGTATTTTCAATTTCTAATTTATGTTGACTTATATAGGCGACAATTTCATCTTCTGTATCCGTAAAATTAGCAGTATGCTTAATGATTCGCTCATCGAAATTCATCAGCTCATCTCCCCATCACATTAATATTTTTTGGTTTATTTATTGCTAAAATCGTTTTTTTTCTGGTAGTACTTTATTCAAAATAAGATAAAAAAAGTACAATCTCTGGTTTTACTTTCTTCCATTGATTGCTTATTGTTTTCCCCGACTTTAAAATTTGCTTTGTCTTTACTAAAGGATAAATTAAATTTTTAAATTTTACAAACTCCTTTTATAATCAGTCAATTATAAACTTCTAACATTACTTTATAAATTTTCTAACTGGTTTTCCACTACCTGCCAAATCAAACTCATAAAATACTTGATTATCCCCATTTTTTTCAACCCTGTGCATAACTTGTGGATAATTAAAGCTAATTCTATCGGGGTTTTCGGGTTATCCCCCGAAGTTTTCCACAGTTATCCACAAATCCCCAATTGAGGATAACCAGTTATCAACATTGAGGATAATTTTTAAAAATTCTCATAAATCCTATTAATCAAGGCTTTTAGTTATCCACAATTTGGTTGTTAATAATTGAAACATATTTGTAATATTCACAGATTTTTCTAACTTGTGGAAAACTTTTTGGTTTATTCTGTGGTTTCTTCTTGAATATCCACAGGCAATTGTGGATAACTAAAGCACGAATGTTCTTTTGACTTTAAATATGAGGCAATTAAAATGATTCTAGTAGTCGTTAAAGACGCTTTTAAACGACTGAAGAATTCTAATTAACAATTAGGGGTAGATATATGTCTAAAATCACTGATGTTTGGTCGGCGGTAAGTGACGAGTTTAACAGCTCGATGACCAAAGCCAGCTTCGATACGTGGATTAGAACAACGCACCCAGTGGAATATAAAGAGAACCAGCTATATTTAGAGGTTCCTTCAATGCTACACAAAGGTTATTGGGAGAATAACTTAGTAGACGAAGTCCAATTAATGGCTAGTAAATTACTGAACAAGCAAATTCACATTGTGGTTAAAACCACTGATGAGTATGCTCACAGTCAAGCTTTCACTGAAGAAGCGGCAACACCAAAAGTAAAACCACGGCAAGCAAACCAAGAAACTCATTTAAATGGTAAATACACTTTTGACACTTTTGTTACTGGTAAAGGAAATGAGATGGCCCATGCGGCGAGTCTAGTCGTAGCCGAGAATCCGGGCGCCACTTATAATCCCCTCCTCATTTATGGCGGTGGTGGATTAGGGAAAACCCATCTAATGGAAGCAATTGGTCACTATGTTTTAGATAATGAGCCAAACAAAATTATTAAATATGTAACTAGTGAAACTTTTACTAATGATTTCATCAACTCAATTCGGAGTAATCATCAAGAGGAATTTCGGCAAACCTACCGCAACGTAGACGTCCTCCTGGTCGATGATATTCAGTTCCTTGCCGAAAAAGAAGGTACCCAAGAGGAGTTTTTCCACACCTTCAATACGCTTTACAATGATCAAAAGCAAATTGTTCTAACTTCAGATCGGCTGCCTAATGAAATTGCGAAGCTTTCCGATCGTTTAGTTTCCCGCTTTAAGTGGGGATTATCCGTCGATGTTGCGCCGCCAGATTTAGAAACACGAATTGCAATTTTGCAAAGTAAAGCGCGAGCCGAGAATTTAGAGATATCTGATGAGACCATTGCCTACATTGCTAAGCAAGTTAGCTCTAACGTTCGTGAACTTGAAGGGACCTTAGTCCGGGTGCAAGCTTATAGCGCCATTAAGCGCCGTGATATCACTACTGAATTAGCTATGGAAGCTCTTGATGGTTTGAAAGTTAACCGACGAACTGACATTACCGCAAGTAAGATTCAACATAAGGTTGCAGATTTTTATGAAATAACGCCAGCCGACCTCATTGGCAAACGACGGAGTAAGACGATTGTCTTGCCAAGACAAATTGCCATGTACCTTTGTCGGGAGTTAACTAACGATTCCCTACCGCGAATCGGACAAGAGTTCGGGGGTAAAGATCATACAACCGTAATGCATGCCATTAATCGAATTCAAGAAGAGATGGAAGGTTCACAACGATTGCGTGATGAAATTAATCAATTAAAAAATAAAATTAAAGATTAACCTGTGGATAACTAAGAGCTTTTCCACAAGTTATCCCCCTTTTATCCACAGGTAAAATGTTGATAAATCAATTGTGAATAACTTTTTTAACGGAATTCACAGGACCTACTATTACTTCTAAGCAAAAGCAATAAACCTTATTTAATATAAAAGAGGAAAAAATGAAATTCAAAATAAAAAGAAATCTATTTCTAAAACACATTAATCGCGCAAATAAAGGAATTGCCGTTAAAACTCCCCAAGATATTTTAAAAGGTCTTTACCTGGAAGTATTTAATGACCGCATCCAACTAACCGGATCTAATCAATCTTTAAGAATTGAAACTGAAATTCCCGTTGGTGATGACTTAGAAATAGTCACAACTGGCGCTGTAGTAGTAAATGCGAAGTTAGTAACTGATATTATTCGCCGAATGGCTAATGAGACCATAAATATTGAGCTTGTTAATCAAAAGATGTTGAGAATTTTTGACGATGATACTGAATTTAAAGTCCAAATCGCTGAACAAAATGATTATCCCCAAGTGCAAGAAGGTAATTTTGAAAATGAATATACCATGGCGACGGAAGTTTTCAGTGAAGTTTTGCGTAACGTGTTGTTCGCAGTTTCAAAATTAGAAATTCAAATGGTAATGACCGGGGTTAATTTACGTTTTGAAAAAGGAAAAATTTACTTTATTGCCACCGATTCCCATCGCTTAAGCCAACGCATAATTGATGCTCCGGAAGTTAATAGTAGTTTTTCGGTAATCATTCCCGGATCTAACTTAAATGTTTTATTGGGATTACTCGAAGAAGAAAAAGAAGTGAAGATGGCCGTTAATGATGAATTAGTTCTCTTCTCATTTTCCGATTATCGGTTTTACACCCGGTTAATTAATGATAATTATCCCGATACTGACGCCGTTTTTCCTAAAGAATTTAATACTGTAGTGAAAGCTGATACCCATGAATGGTTCCAAGCTTTAGAAAGAGCTGCAATTATTAGTAGCGGTAATTCTTCCAATATGATAACTTTTAGGATTGATGGAAAAAATAAAAAGGTTATACTAAGTGGTGAGTCAGATCAAGAAGATTCTTACAAAGAAGAATTACCAGTTGCCGCAGTTGAAGGTAGTGATCTCACAATTAATTTCAATACCAATTTTATGTTGGATGCTTTAAGAGCATATGGTGATGGTCAAACTACGATGCGCTTTACCACTAATCGTGGGGCATTAACTTTAGAAAATGAAAATTTTGAAAAAAGTTTTCTGCAATTGGTAACACCAATCATTACTTATGATTGATGTTTTATTGCCGGGATGTAGCTCAGTTTGGTAGAGCACCACGTTCGGGACGTGGGGGTCACAGGTTCAAATCCTGCCATCCCGATATTTAAACTACGAGGAATTTTGTTCCTCGTTTTTTAATGTTTTAAAAAAAATGAGAAAAAGTAAAGAATAATTCTTTGTGGAAAATTAAAAACCATTTTAGATTAGCTTTTTCATGGTTTAAATTACTGAAATATGGTAGCATGGACCATGGAATTTAATTCGGGATGTAGCTCAGCTTGGTAGAGCACCACGTTAGGGACGTGGGGGTCACAGGTTCAAGTCCTGCCATCCCGATAATTTAAATCCCCCCTAGTTTTAGCGAACTAAGGGGGATTTTTTGATGCCCAATTTGATATTGTAAAAAATTAGTTAAAATGATTAATTTCTTGATTAAATAATTAATTATTTAAAATCGAAAATATTTGGATTATACTATTTTTGTCAGTAATATTTTAATTATTTAATTAACAGCTATTTAATGAAATAAAAAATAAGTTTAGGAGATAAAATGGTTGGAATAATTCTCGCAAGTCATGGTCAGTTTGCTGCTGGTATCAAGCAATCTGGTGAAATGATTTTTGGGCAACAAAATCAAGTTGAAGTTGTAACTTTTATGCCCGAAGAAGGTCCTAATGATTTGCATCAACATTTAATGGCCGCGATTGCCAAATTGGATCCCAATGCACCGGTGCTTTTTTTGGTTGATTTATGGGGTGGATCGCCTTTCAATCAAGCCAATGCCATTTATGAAAAACATCAAGATGAATGGGCAATTGTTACCGGCTTAAATTTACCAATGCTAATTGAAGCTTATGGTTTACGTTTATCGATGAATTCAGCTCAGGAGATAGCCGCTAAATTAGTTCAAGCCGGACGTCAAGGAGTAAAAATTAAACCAGAAAAACTAGATCAAACCGCTCCCTCTACGCCAACGCCAAAAGCTGCGCCAACAACACCAGCTAATGTGGGTAAAAAAGGCAAAATGAAATACGTATTAGCGCGCATTGATTCGCGACTGTTACATGGGCAAGTGGCTACCAGTTGGACTAAAACAACGGGAGCTAATCGGATTATTGTCGTTTCGGATTTAGTAGCCAAAGACAAACTACGTAAGGGCTTAATTAAAGATGCCGCACCAGTAGGCGTAAAAGCTCATGTGGTGCCAATTGCGCAAATGATTAAATTAGCTCAAGATGACCAACATTTTGGGGATACCCGAGCTCTTTTATTATTTGAAAATCCCGAAGATGCGCAAAAAGCAATTGCGGGAGGAGTTCCCTTAACGGAAATTAATGTTGGTTCGATGGCTCATTCCGCTGGCAAAGCCCAGCCGAATAAAGTTTTAGCTTTTGATGAAAAAGATATTGCGAGTTTTAAAGCAATGGAAGCAGCAGGTGTAAAATTTGATGTTCGCAAAGTTCCCAACGATAGTCCGGAAAATTTGGATGCGATTTTGGATAAAGCTGAAAGAATTCTGCAAAATGCAAAAGCTTAATTTAAATTAAAAGAGGAGTTATAAAAAATGCAACTAAACGTAATTCAAATTATTTTAGTTTTAATCGTCGCTTTCTTAGCTGGAATGGAAGGAATTTTAGACGAATTTCATTTTCATCAACCAATCATTGCTTGCACTTTAATTGGCTTGGTTACGGGAAATTTAATTCCTTGTGTCATTTTAGGGGGACAATTAGAAATGATCGCTTTAGGTTGGGCGAATATTGGCGCAGCAGTAGCCCCAGATGCAGCCTTAGCTTCAGTAGCTTCAGCCATTATTTTAGTTTTGGGCGGTCAAGGGCGCAATGGCATTAATGCAGCGATTGCCATTGCAATTCCCTTAGCCGTAGCTGGCTTATTATTAACGACTTTAGTGCGGACAGTTGCCACAGTTATTGTTCATTTGATGGATAAAGCTGCCCTTGAGGGTGATTTCAAAAAAATTGATTTTTGGCAATGGATTGCCGTTTGTTTACAAGGATTAAGAATTGCTTTGCCGGCAGGCTTAATTTTAGCAATTGGTGCTGGTCCTGTGCAGGCTTTATTAAGTAAGATGCCGCAATGGTTAACTGATGGTTTAGGTATAGGCGGCGGCATGGTTGTGGCCGTTGGTTATGCCATGGTAATTAATATGATGGCAACGCGCGAAGTTTGGCCATTTTTTGCAATTGGTTTTGTTTTAGCAACCGTGCAACAAATTACTTTAATTGGCTTAGGAGCCATTGGGATCTCCTTAGCTTTGATTTATTTGGCTTTATCTAAATCTGGCGGTAATAACTCCGGTTCAGGCAATAATCAAAATGTTGGTGATCCGGTTGGCGATATTATCGATAATTATTGAGCAAAGGGAGTAAGAAAATGGCAGATAAAATTCATTTAACGAAGGCTGATCGGATCAAAGTTTGGTGGCGATCTACTTTTTTACAAGGTTCTTGGAATTATGAAAGAATGCAAAATGGTGGTTTTACCTATTCTTTAATTCCGGTTTTAAAACGTTTATACCACACTAAAGAAGACCGGGCTGCGGCTTTAAAGCGTCATTTGGAATTCTTTAATACGCATCCTTATTTGGCTTCACCAGTAATTGGGGTCACGATGGCCCTAGAAGAAGAACGCGCTAACGGATTACCCGTTGATGACGCGGCAATTCAAGGGGTTAAAGTCGGAATGATGGGTCCCTTAGCGGGAATTGGCGATCCGGTATTTTGGTTTACTGTAAAACCAATTATTGGTGCTTTAGCTGCTTCTTTAGCTTTAACTGGTAACATTATGGGTCCAATTATTTATTTTGTTGCTTGGAATGTTATTCGGATGGCATTTATGTGGTATACCCAAGAATTTGGCTATAAAGCTGGTACTAAGATTTCTGATGATATGTCAGGAGGGATTTTACAAGAAGTCACTAAAGGTGCCACCATTTTGGGAATGTTTATTTTAGGAGCTTTGGTTAACCGCTGGGTTTCCGTTAAGTTTACGCCAATTGTTTCGCGCGTTCCGCAATCAAAGGGAGCTTACATTGATTGGCATAATTTACCTTCCGGAGCTCAAGGGATTAAAAAAGCCTTAGAGCTTCAGGCTCAAGGGCTTTCCTTAGATAAAATTAAAGTAACGACGCTGCAGCAAAATTTAGATATGTTAATTCCTGGTTTGATGGGTTTATTATTAACGCTATTTTGTATGTGGCTTTTGAAGAAAAAAGTAAGTCCCATTATCATTATTTTAGGACTCTTCGTCGCCGGTGTATTTTTCCATGTTATTCATTTGATGTAAAGGAAGTCACTTTTGGTTGAATCAATTAATACCCAAGCGGAGTTAGTTGCTAAAGGCAGTTCTTTACAAGGAATTCCTACTTACGGTCAGATCATGATTGGCGATCGCGGTTTTGAATATTATAACGAAAAAAACGTACGCGATTATTATCAAATTCCTTGGACAGAAATTAATTATGTTTTAGTTTCGGTCAATTTTGGTGGTAAATGGATTCCCCGTTTTGCGATTCAAACTAAGAAAAATGGGACTTATACTTTTGCAGCACATGATCCTAAACAAGTTTTACGGCAAATTCGCCAACATATTCCGGCGACACAGATTCGTAAATCTTTAACTTTTTGGCAGGTAATTACGCGGGCATTTCGCCGTCAGAAATAAAATACAAAAATTTTAGATTGTTCCAAAAATTAAATCGCGTTAAACTGGCGGTAGTTAAAAGTTTACTATTGAAATTTTAAAGGTGGTTTTTTGAGGCAAAAAATGGAACATTTGAGTGGTTTACAACATGTAGGGATTCCGACAGATGATTTTTTAAAAACGCAAAAATTCTATGAAAATTTGGGATTTAAATTAGTTCAAGAAGAAGATAATGCCGGCAGTCATGTCGGATTCTTTCAACTAGGAGATTTACTGTTAGAAGTTTGGGAAGCCCAAGTTCCCCACCAAGTGGGTGCAATTAACCATTTGGCGTTAGCGACTGATGATATTGCCGCGGTTTTTAATGAAATTAAAGCCTTACCTGGTATTGAAATGATTGATTCTCAGATTCAATTCTTACCTTTTTGGGATCACGGAATCAAATATTTTAATTTTTATGGTCCTAATCGCGAAATTATCGAAATTTGTCAAAGATTAAATTAAATTAGTTAAAAAAAACCGCGCTTTTAGGCGCGGCTTTTTGATTTTAACGATGATTAAAATTATTAATGGCATCAACTTGGATCCCCCAGTAGTGGGGATCTTTATAACTAATGGTGTATTCGAGCCCCGTTAATTTGGTAGTGGGTAGATAAGTCGTTCGGATTTGGGAAATAAAGAACCTTTTGGAACTTGTTGAAGAAAAGTATTGTAAGATTTTGGCATCCGAAATTTCAATTGCTTGGGTAACTTGGTGAAATGGCAATTTGTAAGGATCTAATTGGGATTTTTCCATAATTCTTTGATAAATTGATTGATAATATTTCGGCGGAGTGTCGTTTTGAAATTGGAGATAATGGCGATTAATAAAACTTGTAGTATATTGAACAGGCTTTTTGCCCACCAAACGTAATCGAACAATTTCTAAATATTTTTCTTCAGGATCTAAAAATAATTTCTTTAAAATTTGGAAATCATGTTTTAAAGCAACACTTAAAACACGAACATCTTCTGGTTGATGTTTATTTAAATTTAAGTCGGTTAATTTAACAACTTGTTGATGTTCTTCTTTGGCGACAAAGGTTCCTAATCCTTGAAAACGGATGACATAATTTTTTTCTTGTAGGAGATTTAAAACTTTGACGGCAGTGGTAGTACTAACGCCAAAATTTTGACAAATTTCAGCTTCACTATAAAAATGTTGGCCCTTTTTAAATTTACCGTTAGTAATTTCGGCGATTAATTGGTTGGTAATTTCTTGATATTTTGGTTGGGTCATTTTTAAAACCTCTTAAATAAAGTTCATTTTAAATCGACTTGCGCAATTCGCACAACCCATTGGCTGCCATAAGTAAAACCGCTAGCGTTTAGCGTTAATAAAGATTGTGAGCAATCCTGCACGAAATTTAATTTTTCACCATTGTCTAGCCATGTAATTTGGCTAATTGGTTGGTCAATTCCTTCAAAGGAACGGAAATTATTCCCCTCGCCTCCCAAAACGACGTTACTGTTACCCACTACTTGGAGATCATGGATAAATAAGTAAATCTTTTTAGGAGTAACTAAAGCAAAATCTTTGGTTTGGGGATTAGATTTTATTTTAGTGGTTGGCCGCCCTTCATGTAAAGCGGTGCTGGCCATTTTGGTCCACTTACCAATTAATTTTAGATAGTCTTGTTGAATCCGAGGAATTTTGCCGCTACCGGTTAATCCAATATTAATTAAAATATTAGCGCCAATTTGGCGAGCGTGGGCAATATTTTCAATAATTTCTTTCGGGGATTTGTAGTTTAAATCATTTTTGGCGTAACCCCAATGTTGATTGAGAGTTAAAGAAACTTCACCGGCAACATATTTGCCATTAGGTTCACCATGATATACGTTATTAGGAGTTTTACGTTCGTAAGTTACGACATCAATTTCAGGGTCACTTATTTTACCCCGGTTTTTGAGCCCCGTATTATTTATAATAATTGCTTGCGGCTGATAATGCCGAATCATCCCGTAAAGTTCCGGTAAATGCCAGTTAGCCGTTTTTTTGTCCCAATTACCATCAAACCAAAATCCGCCTATTTTACCGTAGTTGGTACAAAGAAGTTTGACTGATGCTTTTAAATATTCTAAATAACTTTCAAAATCGGTTTGATATTGAGGATTGTGCCAATCGTAGGTTGCCATGTAAAGAAAAGGTAAAATATCAGCTTGATGGCAAGCATCGACGAATTCTTTGATCAAATCTTTTTTTAAAGGGCTATGAGTAACGTCAAACTTACTTAAGCCGTGCGTATTGTATAGGAAAAAGCCTTCATGGTGTTTAGTGGTTAAAACAATATACTTAGCACCTAAATTTTTCGCTGCTTGAACAATTTTTTGGGGATCAAAATGATTAGGTTGAAAGGTTTCAATTAGCTTTTCATATTTTTGTTGCGGAATTTGATGAATATATTCACTCCACTCCCCTTGCGCTAATTGTGAGTAAAGACCCCAATGAATAAATAACCCCAATCCTAGTTTTTCGTATTTTTGAATTCGCTTGCTAATTTCGACCATCGATATTTCCTCACTTTCAAATACTTAATGTGTTAATTAATTATAAAATAATCATTAAATAAAAATGACTCATTTGACTATATTCTTTTATTTTAACGACTTAATTGGGATTGTAAAGGAATTGTTATCGCTTTCCTTATGTGTTAAAATAATCCTGATTTGGATAGTTAACACATTAAGTGGAGGTAAATTAATGATCATTATTGCAAGTCATGGTGATTATGCAAAAGCGACTCTTAGTAGTTGTGAAATGATTGCCGGAAAAATTTCCGACGTTAAAGCAGTTGCTTTTCATGATCCAATGGGAATTAATGACGTTGTGACCAAGTATCAAGCAATTAAAGACGAAAAATCAACCCCAGCAAAAGATTTAATTATTTTGACAGATATCTCCAGCGGCACTCCTGCTAATGCTGCTTTGTTATTTCAAGAAAAAAATCCCGGAGTTCGGGTATTTTCTGGTTTGTCTTTAAGTTTATTACTCACTTTGGTTACTGGGACGCCAGTTGATGAAGCAATTACGCAAAATCGCGAAATGATTAAAGAATTAGGAGTAAAGACTACTCCGTCTCAACCAGTAAAAGCTAGTTTAAAAGCGAAGCCCACGAGTTCAACTAATAAAAATGATGATCCGATTATTAGTGTCAGAATTGATTCTCGTTTAATTCACGGGCAAGTAGCAACAATGTGGTTAAGAGAAGTAAATGCTAGTCGGGTCATGGTAATTGATGACGAAATTGTTAAAAGTAAAGTCCAAAAAAGTGTTCTAAAATCTGCTGTACCGCAAGATATTCATCTTAGTATTTTAACCACCAAAGGTGCTGCACAAAGGATTAAAGCTAACCAATATCAAGGACAGCGCGTTTTTATTATTGTTCGTGATCCGCGAACTTTATTGAATTTAACCAAAGAAGGAGTTAAATTACAGGCGATTAATTTAGGTAATTTATCGATGTCAGCAGGTGCCCGGCAGATTGCTAAAAGTGTTGCGGTATCCCCACAGCAAGAAGCAGCTTTAAAAGATTTAGCTCAAGAAAAGATTAAACTTTATCACCAAATGGTACCTAATGATCAAAAAGAAGATGTGATGGCTTTGTTAGCTAAGGGAGGTAAATAAAATGGCGATTGCATGGTGGCAAATTTTACTATTAACAGCGCTAGCTTTTTGGATGATTATTGATCAAATTACGGTTGGCATTTTATGCAATTATCCGCTTTTAATTGGTTTGGTTGCTGGAATTATTATGGGCGACATGAGTAAAGGATTAGTCGTGGGAGCAACGTTACAGTTAATGGTTTTAGGCGTAGGTACTTATGGCGGTTCAAGTATGCCTGATTTTATGACTGGCGCGATTGTTGGTACGGCTTACGCGGTAATTACTGGTAAAGGCACTAATTTTGCGATTGGTTTGGCGGTACCAGTTGGTTTATTGATGGTCCAACTTGATGTTTTGGCCCGATTTATTAATACTTATTTCTTACATCGCGTCGATAAATATATTGAAGCTGATGATGTACCTAAGGTCGCACGTAACGTTGTTTATGGTGTTTTCCCTTGGGGATTATCTCGAGCAATTCCAGTCTTTATTATGTTAATTGTCGGGAATCAATTTGTTCAAAAAATTGTTGAAGTAATGCCTCAATGGCTTTCTAATGGTCTCTCAACTGCCGGCGGTATTCTACCAGTAGTGGGAATTGCAATTTTATTACGCTTTTTACCAACCAAGCGTTTTATTGCCTATTTAATTATTGGCTTTTTGGCCGCAACTTACTTAAAAGTACCAATGTTAGGTGTTGCTTTAATGGGATTAGCAATGGCAATTATCTTCTATCATCAGAGTGGTAACTCTTCGCACAATCAAGGGAATAATCAAGAAAACAAACCAAAGGAGACAGAAAATGAACTCGGCGAATACGAAAACTAAGCAAATTACGAAAAAAGATCTATTTCGGGCTAATTGGCGCTGGCTTTGGTCCAGTCAAATTTGTTGGAATTACGAACGGATGATGTCGACGGGTTATTTGTATACAATGTTGCCGACAATTACCAAGTTGTATCCTAAAAAAGACGATCAAGTTGAAATGATGAAAGTTCATAACCAATTTTTCAATACCAATGCTTATGTTGGTGGCTTTATTGTGGGAATGGATATGGCAATTGAGGAAAAAGAAGGCATCAAAGCTAAAGATACCGTTGCTGGGTTAAAAGCCGGTTTAATGGGACCTTTAGCAGGAATTGGTGATACAATTGTTGGCGTAATTTTGCCTACTATTTTTGGTTCAATTGGCGCTTATATGGGACTTAAAGGCAATCCAATTGGTGCTTTTTTATGGTTAGCAGTTAACTTTATAATTTTGTTTTTACGATTTTCTTTATTACCAATGGGATATACTCAAGGAGAGAAGTTAGTTTACGCTACTGGTGATAAACTTAACCGAATTACTGATGCTGCAGTATTATTAGGAGTAACAGTAGTTGGCGCTTTAATTCCGACCGTAATTAGTGTTAAAGTTCCTTTTGTCTTTAAATTAGGCAAAGTTAGTCTAAAAGCGCAATCAATTTTAGATCAATTTATGCCATCTTTAGTTCCAGTAGCTCTAGTTGCCATTTGTTACTGGTTGTTAGGTAAAGAAAAAATGAATTCAACCCGTTTAATTGTTTTGGTTTTAATTGCCGGAATAGTTTTAGGTGGTTTAGGAATTTTAAGTAAATAGTTAAATTTAATAATTATTTTCACTTCTTTTAAAACAACAAAATGATAATTGATTAAGGCCATCTTAAGTAAGGTGGTTTTTTTATTGTTTGAGAAATAAAATAGTAGATTTCAATTTTAAAGCGTAAAAAGTCCTTACTACCTTTCATTTTTTAAAAATTAATATAATTATATGGTGAATTATATTGCCTTTCTTTTTTTGAGCTAATAGTTATTAATTTTGGGCTTTAATTTCCGGAATAGTTTCAGGTGGTTTAGAAATCTTAAGTAAATAGTTAAACTTAATAATCGTTTTCATTTCTTTTTAAAACAACAAAATGATAATTGATTAAGGCTATCTTAAGTAAGGTGGTTTTTTTATTGTTTGAGAAATAAAATAGTAGATTTCAATTTTAAAGCGTAAAAAGTCCTTACTATCTTTCATTTTTTAAAAATTAATATAATTATATGGTTGATTATATGGTGAATTATATTGCCTCTCTTTTTTTGAGCTAATAGTTATTAATTTTGGGCTTTAATTTCCGGAATAGTTTTAAGAGGTTTTGGAATTTTAAGTAAATGGTTAAATTTAATAATCATTTTCTTTTATTTTTGTTAATTAGTGAGGTAATGTTGATAAGGTAGAAGGTTATAGTTAAAATATTAATAGCAACTAAAAGCTATCGATTATGTAATCAAAAAAATATTTTTATCAAGTATTTTCACTTAATGAGTAAAAATTTTCATTCAGAAAGATAAATAATAAATTAATTTAAAACTATTATTAAAAAAATTTAAGTTTTAAAATCAGGTCTTAACCCTTGTGGTTAAAGGATTTCAAAAATATAATGAAAAATTAATTAGATAAAAAAAGTTGATTTCACTTTACTAGAAAGCGTTATCATGATATCTTAAAGACGTACCATATGGTACTGAAATATAATTAATTTTGCCCGAGATTAAACATGTATTTTATACTAACTTTTGTTAGTAAATTAAATTGTTTGTTTAGAGAGTTGTTAATGATTAACGTTTTCTTTAAACCGGTGATCATTATTAACGCATTTTATTAAAACCTTGTCCTCCTAATACAAGTGAATAATAATTTTGTTAAGTATGATCTCCAATCATCGGGCAATTTTTAACCGTTTATTACCAATTTAGTGATTATTATTTATTTTTGAGTGTCATTAGGATTAATTTAGGAATTAATGTTAGTGGCTTTTTTTGTAAGCTTTGGCGATGAGGAGACGAAAGGAGATTAATGGCAATAATCGTTAATAATTTTTAACGAATATTACCATGGGTAATTGATGGATCAAAGTTTAAATGGTAACCAAGCAGAAATTATTACCTTGAATTTGAAAAATAAGCGACAAGAACAGATTAGTTTTGTTGCGCCTAATATTCTTCATGTGGTTTGGGGCAAAACTCAAGATTTTAATGATTTACCCAACATTATGGTAAATGAAGCAGTAAATACAGGTGGTGATCCCACAGTGGCTACTGGGAAAATTGATCAAAGTAAAGTTGTCCCCTTTATTAATAAAATTCCTAAAATTAAATTTAAAGTTATAAAAACCCGTTTTGGTTATTTAATTCAAACGCCAAAGTTAACTTTAAAAGTTAAATCAGAAACGGGCACAATTGCCGTCTATTCAGACGATTTAACTAAACCAACAATGATTCAAAAAGCTCCTTTTTTAAAACAAAACCAAATACAAACAAAACTTCAGGTTTTAACAGCAAACGCCGAGTATTATGGCGGAGGAATGCAAAATGGTCGTTATAATCATACGGGTAAAATATTAAAAATTGAAAACATGAACGATTGGCTAGATGGGGGGATTTCATCACCTGCCCCCTTTGTTTGGTCGACTGCCGGCTTTGGCATATTAAATAATACTTATACGAAAGGCTTTTATGATTTAGAAGATCCCCAACTAATTTCTTTTAGTTATCAAGATCAAAAAGCGGATAACTATTATTTATTTGGTCAAAATCTTCCTGAAATTCTTCAAGGATATTATCAATTAACGGGTAAACCTTTCATTTTACCTAAGTTTGCTTTTTATCCAGCCCATTTAAATGCATACAATCGTGATACTTGGGTCGAAGTAACCCCTGCTTCTTCAGGAGCCCGGTTATTTGAAGACGGGAAATATTATCGCGAATATCAACCCGTTAAGCCGAAAAGTTTTAATGATAAAGTGAAAAAAACCATTAAAATTAATGGTCAAACTTTTGTGCCCGCGGTAAAAACTAAAGGTCGCGTAACCTTTGTTAAAGATGCTCAAGGTAATTTGATTACGAAACCAGAGTCACTTAATGGTGAATTACAAAACTATCAATTTTCGGCGCGACAAATTATTGAGCGCTACCGGAAAAACGATTTTCCTTTAGGTTGGTTTTTACCCAATGATGGTTATGGCGCGGGTTATGGTCAAACTTCAAGTTTAGCTAAGAACATTGCTAATTTAAAGGAATTTGCGAATTTTGCTCAAGATCACGGGATTAAAACCGGTTTATGGACCCAAGAAAATTTATATCCGAAAGATCGAGCGCATCCCAAAGCTTCTGAACGTGATTTTGCCCAAGAGGTAAAAGAAGCACAAGTTGCCGTAATTAAAACTGATGTTGCTTGGGTAGGAAGTGGTTATCAGGCTGGAATTGGCGCAATTACAGATGCGGCTTGCGTTATGAAGAAAAATGGTAATAATGAACGTCCTTTTGCCTTAACCGTCGATGGTTGGGCGGGGACGCAAAAATATGGTGCCGTTTGGACCGGCGATCAAAAAGGAGGAACATGGCAAAATATTGCTTTTCAGATTCCAACTTATTTAAGTAGTGCCCTTTCTGGTTTAGCAAATGTTGGTGCGGATATTGATGGAATTTATGACGGTGGTGATCCGATTATTCAAACGCGAGATTTACAATGGAAGTCATTTACGCCTTTACAATTATTTATGGATGGTTGGGGTAGCGAAAATAAAACGCCCTTTACTTTCGGCGGTATTTATGCTGCAATTAACCGTTTTTATTTAAAATTAAAAAGTCAATTACTCCCCTATTTCTATACGGCTGCGTACCGTAATCGCCAATTCGGAATTCCTTTATTACAACCGGCGGCTTATCATTTCGCGGATCAAAGTAATCTTACGGCGGATTTGAACCATGAATTTCTTTTGGGCAATGATATTTTAGTGGCACCGATTTATCAAAACACCAAAATGGATCAAAAAGGAAACGATATTCGTAATGGAATTTATTTACCAGATTCGCAAGTGACTTGGATTGATTTCTTTTCTGGAATTCCTTATGCCGGAGATCAAGTTTTAAATAAATTTAAAACGCCATTATGGAAAACGCCGTTATTTATTAAACAAGGGGCAATTATTCCGGAAAATAACCCTAACAATAATCCTTCAGAAATTGATGCTACTAAACAAATTTTGACTTTTTATCCGAAAAAGGATTTAGCGCAGACTACTATTTATGATGATGATGGAGTTTCTGATAATTATTTAGAAGAAGCTAAATTTACTACAACTGTAATTAAACAATGGCAAGATGAAAAAGAAATTGTGATTCAAATTGCCCCAACAACTGGTGATTTTGCTGGTTTTAATCCTCATAAACAATCAATTTTAAAAGTTAAAAATATCTCTCAACCCCGAAAAATATTGGTTAATGGGCAGGTCTTATCACCAACAGCTTATCAATTTGAAAAAAGTCATCTTCTTAAAACTTTTTCGACAAGATTTGCATTAAAGGGAATCTATAACGGTAGTCAGTTAACAATTACGCTCGCAAAACATAATGTAACAACAACAACTTTATTAGTTGAAATTTTATTCTAGGCATTTTTGCAATAAAAAAGCATTAAAATTTGTGGAATTTTACCTTTTTAATTTTAAAAAAAAGGTTAAAAAAAAATTGAAATTTAGTTATAACTAATTAGAATAATTAGGCGATTATTAATTTTAGCCTCAGAATTTTGCAACCTTTTTGATCGAATAAAGCGATTTCAAAAAATCAATAATATTGTATCAGTAAAAAAAAATAAAAAAGGTAAAAGTCTTGCAATAAAATCGTGATCAAAGCAATATTTGCCCCAAAATGAAATTATTTTTCATAAATTATCTTTTGCTTTTTAAAAACTATTAAATTTTATTTTAAAAAAATGATTATTTCATGGGAAATATTTTTTAGAAAATGCTTTAAGCTTTAGAAATTAGGATTTCAATATCTTTCTTCGAAATTTGAATAACTTAGTATCTTTTTATATAAACTAGATAAATAGATAATCACAAATATTGTTAAAAAATTGCAAATAAACCTTTTTTTAAATTTTTAAATAATCGTCTAAATAATTAAGGCAAAATTGGGGAACGATTATTGATGATTTTCTAAATATGTAGAAATTTAAATTTATCATGAAGCTTAAATAAATCGGTTTAAAAAAAGAAAAGATTAAAATTACTATTGAATAGATTAAAGCCACGTAAATAGCTTTTTAAATATTGTTGACAGGCTATATCAAGGTGATTAAGATAAAGGACGTTTTGCGGATATAGTAAAAATTGGCTGCTTAATTAGTGCCAAAAAAGATGAATACTAGTTTTGTTTTGATGCCAACAGAAAACCTAATTATTTTTAACTGAAAGTGCGCACCAAAGTTGGTTTTTAACTTTAGTTTAGTTTTGAAAAAATTACCCTTTTCTTTCATATTTCGCAAAATTGGAATCTAAATGTAAAAACTATCGATTTAAGATTAATTTTACACAAGGGGGATCTGTTTTTGGTAAAAAATAGAAATCGTTGGCTCGTTTGCTTGTCAACAGTAGTTGGTGGAATTTCATTAGCTTTAGTTCAAAACAAAATTTCACCAATTATTACAATACTAATGGCAAACTTTAAAATTAATGCGCAAACAGCAGGATGGTTAAGCTCAATCTTTTCTTTAATTGGTGTTTTTGTTGCTTTGCCAGCATCATCAATTATTAAAAGAATTGGAGTTAAAAAAGCAGGCTTAGCTTCTTTAATTATCGCGATTATTGGTTCTCTGATGGGAGTATTAACCAATAATGTTGTCATCCTTATGTTTAGTCGCTTTATTGAAGGAATGGGCGTTGGCATTATTTCAGTATTAGGACCAATGGTAATTACAATGTGGTTTAAACCTGAAGAACGAGGGTTGCCAATGACTATCTGGACGAGCTGGATGACCATTTCTCAAGCAATTTTATTCTTCTCGGCTTCACCACTAGTAAAACATTTTACTTGGCGCGGACTTTGGTGGTTAGGAATTATTGCCTGTGCAATTTCCATTGTTTTATATAGCTTGTTTGTTTCTGAACCGCATAAAGTTGAACCCCAAAATGTAGCTTCTGACCGTCAAGATATTGTCCAAGGAGTAAAATCACTTTCAACTTGGATTATGGCGTTAGCTGCTTTCTTGTTTACGCTATGTTCATTTACTTTTGTTTCTTGGATTGGCAATAGTTGGGCTAGAAATGCCAACATTCCATTAAACCATGTAACTCCTTTAATTGGTTACGTTTATTTATTTGAAATCGTGTATATGGTAATTATTGGTTTCGTATTGGATCGAATTCCCAACAAGAAATTATTTGGTTTGGTGGCAGCTGTTATTTATGGAATTATTGGTTTAATTTCATTTAACTTCACTAAATCATATGCCATGATTTGGGTTATGATCGTTTTATTCCCCTTCTTCGATGGCAGTTTACCTAGTGTAATTTATACTTTGGCACCTTTGACTGAAAAAGATAGTCGTTATTCACCACAAGCAATTAGTATTATGAATATTGGTTTAAATGCCGGTACTTTCTTAGCTGCTCCTTTATCTGGAGCGCTGGTTGATATCAATGTTAATTTGGTTGGTTATTGTTTCTTAATCGTTGCCATCTGTGTTGGTATCTGTATTGCTTGTTTTAAAATTTATGATTCAAAAAATTAGGAGGTTAATTTAAATGAATTATGGTTCTTGTTTCCCAATTCCGGGCGAAATTAAAACTAAATGCTTAAGTGTGGCATTATTCCAAATGCCTGTTAAAAAAGCAGTAACAAAATTGGATGATATACCAACTAATGTTGCTGAAATTTCTAAATGGATGCGTCGAACAGTAATTGGTTTACCAGGAGTTGACTTAATGGTTACTCCAGAAACTGCTTTGCATGGTTTTAGCCCTACTGCTCATAATTATCCTGTAACTTTGGATGATGATAATATTGCTCAATTAAAAGCAGTTTGTAAGGAATTGCGTGTTTGGTTAGTCTTTGGGGCTTACATTGATCTTAAAAATGGTGAACCCGTTCAAAATGCAGCAATTACGATTAACGATAAAGGCGAAATCGTAAATGTTTATACAAAGACTAATCCATGGAACCCAATTGAACCAACATATCCAGGTAGTGAAATTAAAGTATTTGATGGTCCTAAAGGTTCAAGAATTGCAACAATTATTTGTTCTGATGGTGATTACATCGATACTTGGAAAGAAGCAGCTTACAAGAAAGCTAATGTAATTATTCGAATTTCTGCTTACATGACACCTTATGAACGCGTTTATGAGACTACAAATAAAGCCGGCGCTTACTTCAATAAATGTTATGTCTTATCAACTAATGAATGTGGTTTAGACGATGCTTATTGCTGGTTTGGTAACAGTATGGCTGTAAATCCTGATGGTGATATTTATGCTCAAGCACCATTACAAGCACCATATACTTTGAAATGTGATGTTTATCCAGGATTAGCTGACGCTATTCAAAAACAAGCTTTAATGGGTGACTTAAATTACTTAGGTAACCACCGTGGTGGAACTAATCCTAATGCCGCTCATGGCAAGGAAATGGGTTTTGATAAATCACTTTATGATTTTAAAAAGGAGGAAAAGTAAGATGAATTTTGGTCCTAATGATATGCATTATTTTGTTCAAGCTCTTGAACAAAAAACGATTACTTATCCGATCTCAAAAGCTGATTTAGCTAGTCAATATCAAGATGTTGAATTAAAAATGCAATTTGAAAACGCCCAACCCTTAGGCGATGTAATTAAAGAGTTTCAACCTGATGAATTTGTTTCAGGTACTGAAATAATGCAAGCTTATGTCCGTTGGACTGGAGTTAAAGCTTAATCCTCCTAAAAATATATTTCCAATTTAATTTTTAATTAGTAAGTAAACTTAGAGATTAAACTCCCTTGAATTATTAAATTCAAGGGAGTTTTTTTGGTGCTTAAATTGTTTAACATAATTGAAAGTAAATAAAAGCAAATTATTAATTATTTGCTTTTATTTATTGACAAAGCAAAAACAATGACCTAGTATGTAAGCGGAAACAAAAGGAGGTAATAATGAATAGTAAATTAATTGAAGTTGATCAATTAGCGCAAATGATTGACCATACATTTTTAAAAGCTTATGCCCAAGAAAAAGATTTACAGAAATTATGTGATGAAGCAAAGGCTAATCATTTTAAGATGGTGGCAATTAATTCGGTGCCAGTAGCCTTTTGTCATCAAATATTAAAAAATACGGATATTCACGTTGGTGCGGCAATTAGTTTTCCGCTGGGTCAAACCACAATCGCCACTAAAGTTTTTGAAGCTAAAAATGCAATTGAAGCAGGAGCTGATGAAATTGATTACGTTTTAAATATTGGTAAATTAAAAGATCATCAGCTTGATTATATTGAAGATGAAATGCGGCAAATGGTGCAACTATGTCATAATGCCCAAGTTTTAATCAAAGTAATTTTTGAAACTTGTTATTTAAATAATGAAGATAAAATTAATGCTTGCCACATTGCCAAGGAAATAAAACCTGATTTTGTGAAAACATCTACCGGATTCGGGAGTGCCGGAGCAACAGTGGCAGATGTGAAGTTAATGAAACAAGAAGTTGGTTCCAAGGTCAAAGTTAAAGCTGCTGGCGGGATCAAAACGTTAGCTGATGCAAAAGCGATGATCGATGCTGGTGCCCAACGAATTGGTACTAGTCACGGCGTTGCAATTATTAACGAATTAAAACAAACACTTAAGGGGAATTGAAATGGCAGCAGATTTTGCATTAAGAAAATTGATGCCGCCAGATTTAATTACTTTTGATTTACAAGCAACAGACAAGGCAGCAGCAATTAAAGAACTCGCACAAAAAATTAAAGATGCAAAGCAAATTAATGATTTAGATACTTATTTAAATGCCGTATTTAAACGTGAAGAAGAATATACAACTGGCATTGGTAATGGAGTTGCTATCCCTCATGGTAAAACGGCAGCAGTTTTAAAGTCTTCTTTAGCTTTTGGTAGAAGCAATAAAGGGATTACTTATAATTCAATGGATAACAAACCCGTTTATTTAATGTTTTTAATAGCAGTACCTGAAAATTCTAGTAATGAGCACTTACAAATTCTTAGTCAAATTGCTCGCAAATTAATGCATGAGGAAAATCGACAAGCCATTTTAAAAGCTCAATCGCCAGAAGAACTTTATCAGGTTTTTGAGAGTTAATCCAAGGAGAAAAGAAAATGAAAATTGTTGCGATTACTTCTTGTTCCACGGGTATTGCTCATACTTATATGGCTGCCGAAAATCTAGAAACGACTGCAAAAAAGTTAGGGGTAGAAATTAAAGTAGAAACTCAAGGATCAATTGGTGTGGAAAATGCTTTAACTAGTGCAGAAATTGCTGCCGCTGATGGAGTAATTATTGCGGCAAGTACTTCGGTTAATAAAGACCGTTTTTCCGGTAAAAAGTTGCTTGATGTTGATGTTACTGAAGCAGTCGATCATCCAAAAGAACTTTTTGAACGGGTAAAAACGGCACCAGTTTATCAAGGAAATAAAGATAGTTCTAACGATGTTTCAATTAAATCAACCAAAACCCATGCGACAAACAACGTTGGAAGTAAAGCTAAAGGAATCTATGGTCATTTAATGACTGGAGTTTCTTATATGATTCCCTTTGTTGTTGCTGGAGGCATTTGTACCGCTTTGGCTTTTGCCGTAGGAGGAATTAATGCTCATGGGACTTTAGCCCAAGCAATTTCTAAATTGGGCAGTACCGCAATGGGATTAATGTGGCCGGTACTGGCTGGCTACACCGCTTTTTCAATTGCCGATCGACCGGGACTGGTTCCCGGCATGGTTGCGGGGATGCTTTCTTCTTCAATGAATGCAGGATTTTTAGGAGCTTTATTAGGAGGATTTCTAGCAGGATATACGGTTTTAGCCATGAAAAAGTGGATCAAATTACCAAGTTCTTTTTCTGGTTTAATGCCAATTTTAATTATTCCTTTAATCTCAACTTTGTTTGTGGGTTTAGTAATGAAGTTTATTATTGGGACTCCGATTACTGCTTTAAATAAAGGAATTACTGCTTGGTTAAATAGTTTAACTGGTGTTAATTCTGTACTTTTAGGTTTAATTCTGGGCGCAATGATGGCAATTGATCTTGCGGGACCAATCGGCAAGGCAGCTTATTTCTTTGGTGTTGCTTCCTTAACTAATCTTTCTGCCGGTCAAACTAGTCCGATTATGGCAGCAGTAATGGTTTCTGGCATGGTTCCGCCACTAGCTTTGGCTTTATCATCGACCGTCTTAGGTAAAAATCTCTACTCAAAAGATGAACGTGAAGCTGGAAAGTCAGCTTGGGTATTGGGGTTATCGTTTATTTCAGAAGGGGCAATTCCTTTTGCAGCAACTGATCCCATTCGGGTTTTAGCAGCAATGACGGTAGGTTCAGCAATTACTGGTGGTTTATCAATGTGGTTCAAATGTGGTATTGCAGTGCCCCATGGTGGCTTCTTTGTCTTCTTAATTCCGGGAGCAGTATCTCACGTTTTGTTATATGTAATTGCCTTAGTTGTTGGCACAGTAATTAGTGGTTTTCTAATTACTTTCTTAAAAAAGCTGCGTTTTAAAGGAAAGGAAGTTAATGCGTAAATGACTCAGCATACAAAGATAAATATTTGTTTAATTGGTACCGGAAGAGCGGGAATGATTCATGCGCGAAATCTGATTAGTAAAATCAATCATGCCTGTCTTGCAGCCATTTGTGATGTTAATCCAGAAAATTTATTGAAAGTTCAACAAGAGTTACAAGTATCTAAAACCTTTATTGATTATCATGAAGCTTTAGCTGATGATGAAATTGATGCCGTAATTATCGTAACTCCCACGGTTTTACATCGAGAAATTGTACTCGCGGCGGCAGCGGCAAAAAAAGATATTTTTTGTGAAAAACCTTTAGCAATGACCGTAGCTGAATGTGATGAAATGATTGCCGCGGCTAAAGCTAATCACGTCAAATTACAAGTCGGATTTATGCGTCGCTTTGATGAAAGTTTTCAAGAAGCGAAAAGGCAAATTGATGAAGGAGCGATTGGTTCAGTAGTGATGATTAAATCATTAACTCACGGACCGAGTAAACCCCAACCTTGGATGTTTGATATTAGTAAAAGTAATGGTCCAATTGGTGAAGTGAATAGTCATGATTTGGATACTTTACGCTGGTTTGCTAATAGTGAGATTGCTGAAGTTTATGCGCTGGGCGGTAATTTTCGCTCACCGCAAGTGAAAGCCAAATATCCCAGTTTTTATGACACTGTGGCAATGAATTTAAAATTTGCCGATGGTAAGTTGGGGTTGATCGATGGTGCCCAATATGTGCAATATGGTTATGATGCCCGGGTGGAAATTTTAGGTACAGATGGCATTATGCAAATTGGTACGCAAACTAAATACAATGTGGTGACGGTTAATCGAACTCATCATTCACAGCGAACGGCAATGAATAGCTGGCGTTATCTATTTCGTAATGCTTATGTTGCTGAAGATCAAGCTTTCGTTGATGCTATTCTCAATGATACGCAGCCTTTGGTTACTGGTGAAGATGGTAAAATGGCGGTTAAATTAGTAGATGCGGGATTAGAATCGCTTTTGCAGCACCGTGTAGTCAAGATTGGAGAGGATAATTAATGATGCAAGCAGTTCAATTATTTGGTAAAAATATAATAAAAAATGTTGAAATTCCGCAACCGCAAATTAAAGATAACGAGATTTTAGTTCAAGTTAAAGCAGCGGCGATTTGTGGTAGCGATGTCCGTATGATTCAAAATGGATATCCTGGGGTCAACGAGACGCATCCGTTAACCCTCGGTCACGAAGTTTCGGGAATTATCGTTAAGATTGGAGCTGCGGTTTTAGGATATGAAGTAGGTCAAAGAGTAGCAATTGCTCCTAATATGGGATGTGGAATTTGTGATCAGTGTGTTAGTGGTAATACGCACCTTTGCCCAAATTATCAAGCCTTTGGTATTAATTTACCTGGAGGCTTTGCGCAATATTTAAAAATTCCGGCCAAAGCGGTGCGACAGGGTAATTTAGCGCCATTGCCGAAAGAATTAGATTTTGCAACTGCTGCAATTGTCGAACCTTTAAGTTGCGTCTTCAATGGTCAAAAGATTGCTCGAGTATATCCGGGAGATAAAGTTTTAATTATTGGTGCGGGACCAATTGGAATTATGCATGCCATGTTAGCTATGGCTCAGGGCGCTCAAAGCGTAATGATGAATGATTTAAATGAATCCCGACTTCAAGCGGCTCAAGAAATTTTGCCTGATTTAATTACTGTTTCTAATGCTGATTTAAAAGCTGCTGTTGCTGAAAATACAGATCAAAAAGGAGTCGATTTATGTATTATTGCGGCTCCCGCAGCTCCCGCGCAAGAAGCAAGTTTTGATTACATGGCAATAAACGGGCGGTTACTATTCTTTGGCGGGTTGCCTCAAAATCGGGAACCAGTCAAACTAAATACTAATTTATTGCATTATAAACAATTACGCTTATATGGTTGTACGCGAGCTAGTCTTAGTACTTATCGCCAAACTTTAGCTTTTGCTGCTAGTGGTCGTTTACCCTTGTCAAAATTAATTACAGCGCGATATGCAATCGCTGATTTTTCGCATGCTTATCAAAATGCTCGAGATGGTCAAGGACTGAAAAATGTAATCGAGTTTAAATAACTTTATGTTACCGATTTCTTGCTCAAAATGTGTTAAGGTATTATAAAAAGACAATTAAATGAGTGGTGAAAGAATTGGAGAATAATATCTTATATGCTAAGGAAAGGCAAGATAAAATTTTAAATTTGTTGGATCAAAATGGTCGAGTAAAAGTTAGTGAATTAGTAAGCAAATTTTCCGTTTCAGGTAGTACTATTCGGACTGATTTACGGCAGATGGAAAAGGAACGGCTACTTACACGAACTCATGGTGGTGCAATTAAGATTTTGCAACGTAATTTTGAAGATATTCCAATAACTCGTGATATTACCCCAGCAAAAAGAGCGATTGCGGATCAAGCAGTCGCTTTAATTACAGATGGTGATTCTTTGATGATTGATACTGGAACTTCTTGTTTGGCTTTTACGGAAGCTTTAATTAATTCCAAGAAGAAAAATTTACGAATTTTAACTTATGATTTACAAGAAGCATTATTATTGAGTGATAGTACCAATTACCAAATTCAACTTTTAGGCGGTGGGGTACGCAATGGTTTTCATTATGCTTATGGTGAAGAAGTTGTGCAACAAATAAAGCAATATTTGGTAGATAAAGCCATTCTTGCGACAACTTCTATGACGGTGGCCAAAGGGTTCTCGACTCCTAATGTTAGTACGGCAACTTTAAAGCAAGCGGTTTTAGAAATAGCGCGAACGAAAATTATGCTTTGTGATTCAGAAAAAATTGGGCAAGACAGTTTCCGAATTTTTGCTAAGGTTAATGAAATCGATACATTGATTACGGATGATCAAATTACTGATTCAACTTTAAAAGCCGTAAAAAAACAAAAAGTTAAAGTAAATGTGGCTCCAGTGCCTCGTTAATAAAAACTCCTTTGATTTTTAATCAAAGGAGTTTTTTTAAATTTACTCATTGAGATTTTTAGCGATAAAACAAGTTGCCAATGAATTGACCGTGTTTAACGGAAGCTTTTGTAATCTCCGGAACTTTAGTTAAGATTTTCATATTAGTAAAGGCAATGACAATTGTGGGATCTTTTTGCTTTTGGATAATCATTTGACGATTCATTGCGGCTAATTGAGTTGTCTTATTAACTTCAGCACCAACTTTAACTTTAATGTTGAAAGGTTTGCCATTTAATTCGACAGTATCTATGCCCAAGTGGACGATTACTTCGAGACCAAATTTACTGATGATACTAATTGCGTGTTTAGTTGGAAAAATCGAAGTAATTATTCCAGAAATTGGAGCAAATACAGCATTATCACTGGGTATTATGCCATAGCCTTCACCCAACATTTTTTGGGCAAAGACTTCATCTTTTACCTGGGTAATGGGAATAATGGTTCCATTACTTACGGCAAATAATTTTTGCTTTTTCTTCATTCCCCACATCTTAATAACCTCCGCTTATTTTGTTTTGGAATTTAGATTTTTTAAAAAATCTGCTAGTTCTTCTTTAGTGCTTTCAACGCCAGGGCCAATAACAATTTGAACATTATTCTTTTTATTAATTACGCCAGAAGATGGAAATTTTTTAATTAAATCTAGATTAATTTTAGATTGATCATTTACGGTAATTCTAAGACGACTGTAACAATTTTCGAGGGTCATAATATTGTTCGGTCCGCCTAAACCTTTTACTAAATTAGAGAAATTGGTAGGATCGGAAGTTGATGTAGTTGGAAGGTCGTTTTCTTTAATGTTATTACTTTCATTGGTTTCAGTTTCGCGACCAATGGTTTTAATGTTGAATTTTAAAATTAAAAATTTAAAAGTAAAATATTCAATTAATACCATTAAAATACCAATCGGAATAATTAGCCATTGATGACCTAAGTGCATGGGGACTACAAAAGAATACATCAGCGTATTAATTAAGTTTTCAACTTCAATTTTAAGGCCAAGAAGATGAGGAATAACTAAACCTAAACCATAAATTACCCCATGTGCCAACCAAAGAATTGGTGAAACAAAGAGAAACATAAATTCAATAGGTTCGGTAATTCCGGCTAACATCGCCGTAATAACCGTAGGGATTACTAAACCTTTAACGCGAGCTTTATTTTGCGGTTTTGCAGTTTTAATGAAGGCGAGAGCAATTCCAATCGGTAAAAAGATATAACCAAAATTAGCTAAGAATTCAATTGACCAATGCATTGAGTGAATTTTATTAATATTTCCTAATTCAGCTAGAAAGATATTAACAGCACCACTATAAGTTTTCCCAGCAATAACTGCAGAACCTCCCAATGGGGAATAATAAATTGGCATCCAAAGTAAATGATGCATCCCAATTGGGAGAAGCATCCGATTTAAAAAGCCATATGCAAAGAGACCGAAAACTCCAGAAGATCCCATTAATTTAACGGAACTTGAAACCAAGTGGTTAATTGGGGGCCAAATATAAGTGATTAAAATTGCAAAAATAATTGTGGTAAAAATTAATAAAAGGTAAGCAAATTTAGTTCCTTCATAAGAAGCCAAATATTTATGAAATTTGACGCGACCAAATTTGTTAACAAAATAACCAGCAAGACAGCCCAGGATTATGCCCAAAAATACTCCCATGTCGGTAACTTGGATACCTAATACATTAGCTTGACCAGTGCCAAATAAGCCTTGACTTCGGGGTTTAGCTAAACGATTCGTAAACTTTAACCAAAAATTATTAGCGTATAGGAAAATTAAATAAATGCTGATTCCTAAGATTGCGGCATCAGTTTTATATTTTTTCGCCATTGCCGCGGCAATACCAACACAAAAAATAACGGATAGTTGGCCAATGATCCCATCAGAAAGTACGGTAAAAAATAAATTACCGATATTTTGAATAATTTGTGGCATTGAAGTTAATTTTAAAATAGCGGCAAAAGCAATAATAATTCCCGTAACGGCCATAAACATTACTGGCTGGATAATGGAACGAGCAAAAGTTTGCATTGAATTTTGAAGTTTTTCCTTCAAATTTTTCCTCTCTTTCTAGTTTTAAATAAATGAAAACAAAAAGAATAGTAATAATTAAAATTAGTTTGCTTAAAAATAAAGTTCTTAGGTTCTTTAATCACTACTATTCTAAAAAACTAATAATTAAAGGTCAGAAAAAGTACCTAACTGAATTTGTGCGTTTTGGAAAAATTGGGGATAATGCGAATTTTGTAATTCTCTTAAGGTATAAGTACGATTAGTTGTTAAACTAGAACCTTCAAGAATATCCGTATCTAAATAGCCAGGATGACACATAACTTCAACAGAACCATAGGTTTTAACATCTTCAATTAAATTAGATAACTCAAAAGGTTTCCAAATATCTTTGGTGCGACTTAAACTATCGAAATTACCATAGAACCGCTTAGTACTTTTAATTGCAGGTGATTTTTCGTAATTACCTCTAACCGGTAAGTGATATTCTTTTGCTAATTTTTCAAATATTGGTGTAATTGATTTGATAACATGAACGTGATGATGACTATCGAGATGATCGGGTTTAATTCCGCTTGCAATTACTTTTTCAATTTGAGCTTGCCATTCCCGATATAAGTCATCAGGGTTAATTGAAAAATCTTTTTCATAGTAGGTTATTTTGTGAAAATAGCCTTGTTCGTTAACTAAACTAGGTACATTAGATAAAAGCGGGCGATTACAAGTTAAGGTTAAGTGAATTCCTACCCCTAATTTAGGATTTTCTTTTGCAAATTCGATAGCTTGATCAAAACCGGGCATTACAGGCATTAAGGTTGTGGAAGTAATTACTCCTTTTTGATAACCGTCAATAATTCCGCGATTAATTCCCGCACAGTAACCATAATCGTCAGCGTTAATAATTAGTAAATTCATTTTTTAACTCCTTACTTTAATTCAACCCAATAATTGCCGTTAGCTTCGATAAAATCGTTTAAAACTTTTTTAGCTACGGTGGCATTTGGTACAGTCTGATTTAAAGCAAAAGCTTCTAGTGCTTTTTGGTAAGAGTTTTCAAAGAAAGCATCAACGAGAAGTTTTTCTGAAGCAACTTGTGCTTCCATTAATCCTTTATGTAAATCGGGAATATTGTAACATAATGAAATGGGCTCCACTCCCCTAGCGTTAACGTAGCAAGGAATTTCCACAACTGCATCTGAACGTAAATTAGGGATTGCCCCATGATTAGGGACAATGATCATAAAGCGGTCATTTTTGTTATGTAAAATAGAAATGGCCATTTCCACAATATAAAGCCCGTGAGATTCACTAGCATAGTCAATTGTGTCGAGATCACGGTTTTCTTTAATTTTGTTAACGGTGTCTTTAATTTTTCGCAAACGACCGTCCATTACTTCATTAGCTCGCGTATAATTAGGATTTTCTTCTTCTAAAGCTCGGTCTTGGAAAAGGTAATACTGTAAGTAATTATTGGGGAGATATTTTGGGAAAAATTCTCGTACCATATCAGCCATAACGCGATAAGTATGGGCCCAGGATGGTTCCATACCACTTACATCAAAACCTTGTTTTTTAATTTTAGTGATGATTTCAGGAAGGATATCTTTTTGACGAGAAACATCATAAATTTCTCGGTACCAACCGAAATGATTTAATCCATAATATTGACAAATAAAATTACGGCGATCATAGCCAAATGACTTTTCAATTAATTCTTCGATCCCAATTGTCATATCACAGGCATTAATAATCTTAATCTTAGGGAATTGGCGCCTTACTGATTCCGCAATAATCGTTTCGGGATTAGTGTAGTTAAGAATCCAACAATTAGGAGCATATTTTTCAATAAAGCCAACCATCTCAAGAAAACCTTTCATTGAACGCATACCATAAGCAAAACCGCCAACGCCACAGGTTTCTTGTCCTACTAAACCATATTTCATCGGAATTTTTTCATCTTTTTCGCGCATCTTCATGCCACCAACCCGAATTTGGGAGAAGACAAAATCACAACCAGTGAAAGCTTCTTGGGGATTTTCAGTAACAATTAATTTTACATTTTCATGATTTTTATTTAATAAATATGTCATAATAATTCCCATGTCAGCATTTCGTTCATGGTCAATATCATAAAGACGTATTTCACTGACAGGAAATTCCTCACGAAAATTTAATATAGTTAAAAGAATACCGGGAGTATATCCACTACCTCCTCCAGCAATTGTTATTACATTACTCAATTAAATTACCTCCAAAGTTTAAAATTTATCGATCCTTATGAAACCGGTAACATGTTCATTTAAGCACAAAGTAAATTAATAACGAAAGGGATTGTTAGCTTTTTACAAGTTGACTCAGATTTTGATTTAGATTTTCAATTTCTGAAAATAATTTCGCAGGAGGATAAGATAATAGTGGAAAATTTTTTTATTAAAGCAGTAAGTCAGCATCGAAGTTCATTGACGGAAAATGATTTTGAAATTGTTTATTTGTTGGATCAAAAAATTCAACAGATTCCAAGAAGTAATTTAAAAAAACTTGCAGAAAAGGTGTACACCTCTCCTGCAAGTTTGTCGCGTTTAGTTAGAAAATTAGGATTTAAAGGTTTTTCGGAGTTTAATTTACGAATTTCCGATTATTTGGAACAAAAAGAGCAAAATCAAATTCAAATAAGTGATTACTTAGATGCAACAATTGATGAAATTAAACTAACGCATCAACTTAATTATCGAAATGTATTTGCGGCAGCGCATTTGATTTTAGATGCTAATGAGCGCTATGCTTATGCTACTGGCTGGAAGCAGTCTCAGCTTTTATTTAATTTTGTTAATGATTTAATTCTTTACGACAAAAAGTTTTATGCCTTAAGGACCAAAGAGGATCTTGCTGATTCAGTACCATACATGGCAGAAAATTCGTTAGTTTTATTGGTTTCAATTTCTGGTAAAATTGATGATTATCGAGCAACATTAGAAACTTTGAGACTCAAAAAAGTTAAAATAATTTCGATTACTTATCAGCAAAGTAGTGAATTGGTTAAGTATAGTGAAATTCCATTATTTTTTATTACGGAAACGCTATCGCATCATCAAAAATATTGGTCCGCTTTAAGTTTGTCATATCTTTTAAATTTATTATTGCAAACTATTATTGATGAAAAATAACAAAAGTGAGCTTTGAAGGTGGAAAAATGAAAACATATCATATTAAAGAAGTTAGTGAAATGTTAGGAATTAGTTCTTATACTTTACGCTATTATGAAAAAATTGGTTTATTATCTTTTGTAAAAAGAGATGACAATGGCGTTCGAGAATTTTTACCTAAAGATTTGGTTACCATAAAAACGATTGAATGTTTGAAAAAAACAAATCTGCCGCTAAAAGATATAAAAAATTACTTTAAATTGGTGGATCAAGGTTTAGATACTGCTAAGGAGCGACGTGAATTATTCGTTAAGCAAAAACAAAAAGTAAATAAAGAAATTGAAGAGCTCGAAAAGACCCTTAAAATGATTAATTATAAGTTACATTATTATGATGAAGTTTTAAAAACCGGTGATTTAAATTCATGTGATGAAGAACGTCAAGAATTAATTGCTGATATTATAGCGGGAAACGAAAAATAAAAAGTTAGGGCTTATCATAGTATCGATTTGGATCTATTTAGCGAACGATGAAGGACACTTATTAAGTAGAAATAATTTTTCTTTTTAAAATCAGAATAAAATAAAAATTAATTAAATTCCTAAAGTAAAAAGGAATTTTTTTTATTTTGGGGCTTGCCTTAAAGTCGTCTCGAATGTTTATGATTATTTTATAAAAAATAATTTTAGTAGGATTAAAACGTTAAGAATTGGGATTTTTAAAAAGGAGGATTATTTTGAAAAAATGGTGGTTAATTTTATCATTAATTTTAGGTTTATTAATTGGCGGTGGCATTGGAGCTTGGGGTGTTAAATCATTTTCACAATCAAAAAATTCTCCCGTAGTTTCATCGTCTTCAGCAATAAAAAAGGATTTTCAAGCACCACAACATCGGCAAAAAAATGACCGAAGGGTCTTTTTAAATGCTAGTCAAAATCGGGATGGCAATACGGCAAATTTAGCAAAACAATTATTTGGCTCCCTTGCCTACCAACAAGTTAATTTAGTGGATTATCATATTCCGCAAATTGGTCAAGGAGACGGAGATTTTGCAAAAGTATGGTAGCAATTAAAAAAAGCTCAGGTAATTGTAATTGGTACGCCAGTTTATTGGTCTAATATGTCCGGATATCTCAAAACGTTTATTGATCATTTAGAAGTTAATGATGATTTAAAAGGTCGTGACCTCTATTTTATTATTCAAGGAGCAGATGAAAATCAAAGTGTGGCAATTAATGCTGCTTATGGTACGATCAATCGCGTAGCTAAAAGATTTGGTCTTAATTTTGTTGGTATCGCCCAGACTTCAGCTCAAATTCAAAAGTTACAGCAAAAATTAAATAGTAAGTCATAAATTAAAAGGAGAATAGTTGATGAGTCAAGAATTATATTTAATGCGCCATGCAGAAACTTTGTTTAATCAATTACATCGAATTCAAGGTTTTAGTGATTCACCTTTGACGGAAAAAGGAATTAAAGAGGCACAACAAGTCGGCGAAAGTTTAAGCCAAAGTGGTATAACTTTTGATCATGCTTATGCTTCTACGCAAGAACGTGCTTGTGATACTTTAGAATTAGTTAGCTCCCTGTCTTATGAACGAGTGAAGGGACTTAAAGAATGGAATTTTGGGGTTTTTGAAGGTGAAAGTGAAGCTTTGAATCCTCATCGTGATCCGAAGAAACATAGTTATGGTGAATTTTTTGTTCAATTTGGCGGTGAGTCTGATCGTCAAGTTCAAAAAAGGATGGTTCAGACATTAACGGAAATTATGGAACGCCCTCACCATCAGAAAGTTTTAGTTGTGAGCCACGCGGGAGCAATTTTTATGTTTTTACGAAAATGGATTGATTGGGATCAAATGAATCGTAAATTTAATTTTCAAGGCTTTAAAAATTGTTCAATTTTAAAGTTTAAATTTGAGAATCATCGTTTTGAGTTACAAGATATGATCAATCCTTTGCAAAAAAAATAAACCAGTAAGATTACGGTTTATATTTTTGCATATTTTTTTCAAACTTAGCTTTTTCATCGTTAGCTTCTTTAATGTTTTTTTCTTTGACGCGAATTTCTATTTGAAGATCCTCATTTTCTTCAGCAGCCTTATCGTAATTAGCTTTAGTCTTAAGATATTCTTGATTTATTTCCTTTTGTTTAGCGGAATTAGGATCGCTACAGCTGGTCATTGCTAGGGAACTAAAGGCAATTAATGCTAGAATGTTATTTTTTTTAAATAGCAAATTATTCTCCTCCCTCAAGTTTGCATAATTTATAACCTTGAGCGAGAGCTTGCTTTTCCGGTACTTCCATTTTACTGTTAACATGATTTAAACCACGACAATTAGAGTTGTAATGGTAATTTGTACTGTTAGTCAGAGCAATCCAAACGGTTATACTTTGAGGGTCTTGAGCATTTTGGTTATTATTTTCAGTATTTTGCTTTTGTTGTTGGGGAGCTAAGCGGTCTTGTTCTTTTTTAGCTTCATATTGACTTTTTTGTTCATTGTATTTAATTTCAGCTTTTTCTTTAGCAGCAACTGCTAATTTTTCTTGGTTGATTAACTGTTTAAGCTTTTGTTTTAAGCGTTGATTATTTTTGCTTTCTTTTTGATAACTACTCTTAATTAAATTTAATTGACTAGAGGTGTAGTTAATCGGAGTATTTTTCTTTTTGATTAAACCTAAAGTAAAGCCCCCGATTAATAACAGTCCACTTATTAATGCTGGAATAGTAATATTTTGTTTTAGTTTAAATTTTTGATGAGTATGATAAAGAAAATAACTAGTTACAAAAATAAAAATCAAAATTATAAACTTAAACATGCATTATCTCTCCAAAATAAAATTTAGTAACGGTCGATGAAATTACCAAAAGTTAAAATCCATAAAGTCAACCAAATCAAAATGAAATAAAAAGTACTCTGCGGATAACCAAAAATAACCGAAATCAGAATAGCCCAGCCACAAATTTCCCGAAAAACTCGGCCGTAATGTTTAAAAATGTAATGGTTCTTCAAGTACTTGAAATGAATAGGGGTTATTTTACTAGGAGCTACTTTAGCATTTGTTGCTTTAATATCATCAAAAGTAACAGGAGTTGCAGTTAAAGTTCCGTCATTAATAGCTTGGGGTTTTTTAACAGTTTTTTCTAGATTTTTTTCATTTAAATTTGAAGCTAAAGGAGCTAAAGAACTAACCCCTTCTTTTACCAACTCTAGATTTTGCTCTTCAAGAATTAATCTTCTTCCCTTATAAAAAGTTGGACGTTTAGTTCGAGATGATCCCCTTTCTTTTAAATAAAATCGTCTCGGTATTTTTTTACTCATAAATTTTATCCCTAATTATTGGCTTTTTTGATTAGATCATAAAATAAGAATTCGGAAAATATTTTCTCATATTTTGGTCATAAAATAAATGCAAAATTATTTAAAAATAAATACTTATATTTAAATATAGTATAAAAAAATAAAAAGATATTATATAATGATAAACCAGGCTCATTGATTAGATAAATATACAGTGTTAAGATAAAATTAATGAATAAATATATTGCTTTTACAATAGAGATTCTAGGAGATATAAAAAAGCATGATTGAAGAAAATGGGCAGCAAAGATCCTTAAAAGAACATGAAACCGTCCTTTATCTACTTTTTTCTATAATTTTAAATTCTTTTGCTAATGCTTTAACGATTACTTCAGATCTTGGTAGTGCAATTTGGACTGCTTCAGCAGTCAATTTAAGATTACAGTTACCATTTCGTTTAGGAACAATTTTATTTGGTTATGCGGTATTAGTTCAGATACTTAATTTGATCATCCGACGGGAAATTCGTTATGAAATGGTCTTTGCTAATCTTTTGTTTGCCTTTGCTTTTAGTTATTTTATTCAGTTTTGGAGTTCACTTTTAAAGGGCGTAATGCAACTGCCATTTGGTTGGCGTTTAGGACTTAACTTGCTAGGTATTGGTGGTACTGCTATAGCTATTTCAATTTATCAACGTCTTTCGGTGATGTTACATCCTAATGATGAACTTAGTTATTTAATTAGATTTAAATATTGCCATGGTAGTGCAGCTTTAGGTCAATATTTAAGTTATATTATTCCAATTGCCGTTTTGATTTATTGTTATTTAAGTAAAGGGAAAATTTTATCGATTGGTCCGGGAACTTTTTTTGCTTTATTTTTTCAAGGACCTTTAATCGGTTGGGCTGATAAAATTATATTTCCGAAACTGAAGCATCGCCCAATTACTAAAATTAAAAGAAAAAAGCAAAACTAAATCATTGTAGAATATGAGATCAAAAAAACAGTCAAGTTTAATTCTTGGCTGTTTTTTTATTTTAAAAATAAATTTTGGGAGAAGTTAACAATCATTTTTTGAAGCCAAAGTTTTCCTGGGAAATACTAAAAAAAGTCAACTCAACTCGCATTATAAAAACTGAGACAAAATGTCCCGAGCAATTGGGAAGGTTAAAATGAGGCAAATTAATATCTTTCAATTTTATCATCTTAATCGTTAAAATTAAGATTTTCTAAGTAAAAAAATTAAATCATTTAATTATTTTTCTAAAAGAGAATAATATTATTGTAATCGTTTGCAATAATAGATAGAATTATTTTAATAAAAATAGTATTTTTTTCTGATAAAATTATTAAAAAATTGGTTAAAGGAGGAAGTGATGGATTACCAAAAATTAGCAGCATCTATTATTCAAAATGTGGGTGGCGTTGATAATGTTATTCTTTTAACGCATTGTATGACACGATTACGCTTTAATTTAAAAGATAGTAATTTGGTTAATAAAACGGCTTTGGAAGATTTGAAGGGAGTCGTTGGGGTAATTTATGCCGGTGGTCAGTACATGATCATCTTAGGAAAAAATCTTTTGCCCGTATATGAAAGTATTACTAAAAATTTTGCGGTTAAAACGGGAGCTGCGGTTTCTGAAAATTTAGATAATACAGCTAAAGAACCGTTAACTTGGAAAAATGTTGGCAATAAAATTGTGGGTTTTGTCTCTGCAGCAGTAACGCCAATTGTTCCAGGATTAGTTGCTGGCGGGATGTTAAAGGTAGTGATTTTATTAATTGTTACTTTTATTGATCCGGCTTTTAATAAAACGACAAGTTATCAGTTAATTTCCGCTATTGCTGATGCTCCCTTTTACTTTATGCCGGTCCTTGTAGCTTATGGCGCTGCTAATAAATTAGGAGCAACACCGGTTTATGCGATGGTTGCCACTGCAGCTTTACTTCATCATAATTTCATTGATCTAGTAGTTAGTGGTAAGCCTATTACTCTAATGGGAATAATTGTTCGACCATTAAATTATGGAACAAGTCTTTTACCAGCTTTATTGATTGCAATTGTTGCTTACTATAGTGAAAAATTTTTAAATAAAATTGTTCCTGGGATATTTAAATCGATTTTTGTCGGAATGGGGACAATTTTTATTGCGGGCTCTTTAGGATATTTAATCTTGGGACCTTTAGGCAACATGTTAGGGCAAATTATTGCTAATATTTTCATGTTTTTAAATACTTATGTTGGTCCTTTAGCAGTAGGTTTACTAGCAGCAGCATTGCCATGGCTAGTTATGACCGGTATGCATACGGCTTTAAGTCCGTTTATGTTGCAATTATTAGATAAACCGGGTTACGATCCAATTTTGCGTTCAGCCTTTTTAATGCACAATATGGCCGAAGGTGGAGCTAATATTGGCGTAGCTTTGAGAACTAAAGATAAAGAATTTAAAAGTGAATGTTGGTCATTGGCTGTAGGTTGTATTGTTGCTGGAGTAACTGAACCGGCTATTTATGGCGTTAATTTAAAATTAAAAAAACCAATGTATGGCGTAATGGCTGGCGGCTTTGCTGGGGGAATGGTTGCTAGTCTTTTAGGAGCTAAAGCTTATATTATGGGTTACTCTAATATTTTGGCTTTACCAATCTTTGGTAAAACTGTGGGGGCAATTGTAGTAGCGATTATTATCGCGATTGTAGTTGCGGCAGCCGTTACTTATTTTGTTTATCAAGAAGGTACTCAACCAGCTGGTTCTAAACCAAAATCAACGATTAAAGCTAGCGATCAAGATATTGTCGCGATAGCAGATGCTCAATTATCACCAATTACAACGACAAAGGATCCCGTTTTTGCGGATAAAACTTTAGGTGATGGTGTTGCATTTGAACTCCATAGTGATTTAGTTTGTGCACCAGCAAATGGCCTTTTAGCATCGCTTTATCCAACAGGTCATGCGTTTGGTTTAATTACTGCCTCGGAAGTAGAAATACTAGTTCATATTGGGATTGATACAGTAAAAGCTCAAGGTGAAGGGTTTGAGCTTTTAGCAAAACAGGATCAAGAAGTTAAAGCGGGACAACCGATTGTTAAAGTAGATCGTCAAAAATTAAAGCAAGCAGGTTATGATTTAACCACAGTTTTAGTAATTATGGATGATAAAGACCAGCAAATTAAATTATTAGATCATGGCGATGTCAAAATGGGGACAAAATTAAATCTTTAAAGGAGCAAAAAATGGATCAAAAAAAATTACCTGAAGGATTCCTTTGGGGTGGTGCAACATCAGATTTTCAATATGAAGGTGGATTTAACGAGGGTGGTCGCGGTATTTTAACTCATGATTATGAAACTAATGGATCGGTGAAAAATCCTCGACATCATACGATGCAAATGCCAGATGGGCAAATCATTGAACCTAAAAGTTCATTTATTACCGCAGAAGATGTTCCCCTAAAAGCTAAACCTATCTTTTTGTCAGATCAATATTATCCCAGTCATCAGGCTGTTGATTTTTACCATCATTACCAAGAAGATATTAAATTGATGGCAGATATGGGCTTTAATGTTTTTCGTTTTTCTATTTGTTGGAGTCGAATTTTTCCAACAGGTGAAGAAGATAAACCTAATTTAGCAGGTTTAGAATTTTATGATGATGTGATTGATGAAATGGCTAAATATCAGATGCAGCCATTAATTACGATTTGTCATGACGAAATGCCAATGCAACTAGCTTTGAAATATGATGGTTGGAACAATCGGCGATTAATTGATTATTATTTAAAATATGCCAAGACGCTTTTTGAACGTTATGGTGATCGTTGTAAATATTGGTTAACTTTTAACGAGATTAATGCAGTACGCGGTTTCGGTCCTACTGGCGTGCATCGTGCTCAAGGACAAGATCGTTATCAAGCGGCGCATCATATGTTTGTAGCTTCAGCTAAAGCCGTTAAATTAGGGCATCAAATAATGCCTCACAGCCAATTTGGAGCCATGTATGCGATGAGTGAAATTTATCCGATTACTTGTAAACCAGCAGATATGTTTTGGCGATTACAGGAACGTCAAGAAAATTGGTATTTTATTGATATTATGGGACGCGGTTATTATCCTTCATATGCGGCTACCATTTGGCAACGCCATCAGATACAAGCTCCTAAAATGGCTGTAGGTGACGCTGAAATTTTACGCGAAGGACAATTAGATTTTATTAGTTTTAGCTATTATCGCTCTAGTACGGTTAAAGCTGGTGATCCGTGGTTTAATGTTGGTGGCAGTTCTAATCCTTACTTAAAAGAGACCCCTTGGGGCTGGCCACTAGATCCTTTGGGTTTACGATACTGTATGAATGAAATTTATGATCGAATTCAAAAACCCCTTTTTGTTGTGGAAAATGGTTTAGGAGCAATTGATCAACCTGACGAAAATGATTATGTTACTGATGATTATCGTATTTCTTATTTAAGAGATCATTTATCAGCGATGGCGGATGCGATTAATTTGGATCATGTACCTTGTTTGGGTTATACCATGTGGGGGCCAATTGATTTAGTTTCACTTTCTACGGGAGAAATGAAAAAACGTTATGGTTTAGTTTACGTTGATATGGATGATTTAGGTCAGGGAAGCTTAAAACGGACGCCAAAAAAGTCCTTCAATTGGTTTAAGAAGATAATTGCTACTAATGGTGCTGCTTTAGCTGATGAAATTTGAGGAATCCAAAAAAACTAGTGTTAAAAACACTAGTTTTTTTAAATTAAGATATTTTTTTGAATTCAGTCAATTGATGGAGAGCTGGTTCTGTTAACAAAAGCACGGTGTCATTTTTAATTTCCATTGGTAAAAGTTCATGGGCGTAAAGTCTTTCTTCAACAAACATTTTTCCCTGCGCATTTTTAATTACGGGGTAATCCCATTTACCAATAGTTACCATTAAATTGTTATCTTTTTCCAATAAAGTAATTAACCCATAGCCGGGATTTTGATAATTTCCCAACAATTGGCTTTGGGCTTTAACTGGTTGAGAATCAGAACCAATAGTTTCATTAAGCTTTGCTTCACGATTTTTAATTTTGGTGTTCATGGTTTTACTAACAAAATCTGGCCAATCAAGATCTTTAATTCCTAAAGCTTCATCGATTGTTTGATAAGCTAAGGCAAAGATGGCATCAGTTGAATCTAAATTGGTTGTAACAACGAAAGCTAAATCAAGGTCCGGAACAAAACCTAAGAAAGAACAATAACCGATGTAAGAACCACTGTGATAGAAATATTTATGACCACGATAGTCTTCCATCATCATTCCTAAACCATAAGCAGCAAAGTTAGCGCCACCATATGCGCGATTAGGAGCCATAATTGATTGAGGTAAATAGCGTTGGGCGTCATTTGGTCCTTGAGGTGATTTTTGTGATGCTAATTGGAATTTAGCCCAATTTAATAAATCAGCAATTGTGGCTAACATGCTACTAGCGCCGCCGACTTTACCTGGGGCAATAAAAGGAACTTCTTGAGTTAGATTTTGATCTCTAATATAGGGTTTTACAATCCGCGCTTTTGGTGCTTCATGGTGGTTAATAAAGGTATTGTTTAATTGAAGGGGGTTGAGTAAATTTTCGTGTTCATAAGTACCATAATCTTGGGCAATTGCTTGTTCCATAACATAAGTTGCGGTAGCAAAAATTAAATTACTATATTGCATTTTATAGCGTAATTCATGACTAGGCGCTAAATAACCGACACGTTCAACTTTTTCTTTTAATGTTAGATCATGTTGATTTAAATTGGTAAAGCGCATTAAATCATGAGCAGGTAAGCCGCTTTGATGACTAAGAGCATCCCGCCAAGTTAAATGATCTTGGGCATATGAATCAACTAATTTAAAGTCAGGCCAATATTTTTTTAAAGGGTCGTCTAAATTAATTTTACCGGCATCTGCTAGTTGACATATTGCGGTAGCCAAAAACGTTTTGGAAATTGAAGCTAGGGGGTAAAGACTATTTGGTTTGGCAGCACCATAAACTTGACTGAAACTTTCCCCATGATGATAAACGCCAAATCCTAAACTTGGTAAATGAAAAATTTTGCAGACTCTTTGAGCCAAGTTGTTAATTTTTGTTTCATCCATATTATTTCTCCCTAAGTGCATAATTATACTTTTAAACATAACCAGAATTAGCTATAAGTGCATTATAAACTAGTTATGATTAATGCCCAAATGAGTAAGGTATTTTTGGATAAAGATTGGTCATGGTAAAATGAAAGATATTTGATCTTATCGGTTATAAATTTTCTTAAAAATGAATTTTTTAGATTTAAAAGAATTATTTATTCATTCAATCAAATAATAATTATTAAAAGAAGGAAAAAAGTTATGCAAACTGGAAGCAAAATTATTACTTTAGCTAATGGCTATCATCTTTGGACGAGTACTCAAGGTCAAGGAGATATTCATTTATTAGCTTTGCATGGGGGACCAGGGGGGAATCATGAATATTGGGAAGATGCTGCTGATCAATTAGCTAAACAAGGGTTAAATGTTCAGGTAACAATGTATGATCAGTTAGGGTCACTTTATTCTGATCAACCAAATTATGATGATCCTAAAATAGCCGCGAAATATTTAACTTATGAATACTTTTTGGATGAAGTTGACGAAGTACGAGAAAAATTGGGATTGGATAACTGTTATTTAATTGGACAAAGTTGGGGTGGTTTATTAGCCCAAGAATATGCTGTGAAATATGGACAACATTTAAAGGGAACCATTATCTCTTCGATGGTGGATGAAATCGATGATTATATTGCTTCAATTAATCGCCGGCGGCAACAAATTTTTCCGCAAACGGAAATTGACTTTATGAAAGAATGTGAAACTAAAAATGATTATGCTAACAAGCGCTATCAAGAAGATGTCCAAATCTTAAATATTAATTTTCTTGATCGCCGACAACCTTGCAAGTTATACCATATTAAGCGTATTGGGGGGCTGCCAGTTTATCACGCTTTTCAAGGTGATAATGAATTTGTAGTAACTGGTAAATTGAAAGAATGGCATTTTCGAAAATATTTAAAGGAAATTAAGATGCCAACGTTATTAACTTTTGGCGAAGAAGATACAATGCCTTTAGAAACGGCGCGGATTATGCAACAAGAAATTCCTAATTCACGTTTAGTAACTACTCCTAATGCGGGACACCATCATATGGTGGATAATCCGGAAGTTTACTATAAACATTTGGCGGATTTTATTCGTGAAGTAGAAGCCGGAACCTTTAAAGGAGAATAATTAGTTTTGAAAAAATTGGCGTTGGCTTTTAGCAAAATTAAAGTTTGAAAGCAGTATAATTAAAACTAAAAACGAGGAAAGGTTTTAATGATTAGACAAGGTCAATTAAGCGATATTTCAGCAATTCATAAAATTAATCACGAACAATTGCATTATGATTATCCCTTAGATAAAACAACAGATAATTTTAAAAAAATTCTAGCAGATTCTAAACATCATTTTTTATTAGTTTTTGAAGATGACGCCACCAAGCAAGTTTTAGGCTACGTTCATGCCGAACTTTATTTAGAAACTTATGAAGATGTAATGTTTAATATTTTAGCTTTAGCTGTAGATCGTGCGGCTCAAAAAATGGGGATCGGGAGCCAGTTGATGATAAAGATTGAAGCATTGGCTAAAGCGCAAGGTATTTCTCAAATAAGATTAAATTCTGGTGAAGAGCGCTTAGGAGCCCACCGCTTTTATGAAAAAATTGGGTATGTTAGTAATAAGAAACAAAAAAGATTTTATAAAAAATTAATTTAAAATCGGTAATTGTACCGTTTTTTTTAATAAGTTTAATGATGTTAGTTCATATATTTTAGTCATAAAAATACCCCTTAACTTTAAGGGGTATTTTTGGGAAAACTTAAATTAACTTTTACTCATCTTCATCGTCCATAACTGCTTTTTGATCATTTAAATAGACTAGAGAATTGCGAGCTGCTTGTACAATTTGCTCAATTTCTTGATCATTATAGTAATGATCTGTTGGCTCTAAGCATAAATCCATTGCTAATGGTAAATTAATTCCTGAAATTAGATGAACATGTGCTAACTTTGTATATTGGTAGAAAACTTGGCTAACACTTCCCGAAGGTAAGTCAGCCAGAATAAAAACTTCTTCTGAAGCGGTAAATTGAGCCATCAAGTCTTTAACGGCCTGATCAATTTTTTTGTTGTCCAAGTAAGCGCAAAACGCTTTGATGGTTATATTAGTATGGGTCAAAAACTTTACTGTATCTACCAGGCCTTCTGCCATTGTATGGTGTGAGGCAAAAATAATCGTTCTTTTAATCACCGAATTTAACTCCAATATTTTTAGGCTTTAAAAATGCCACAAAAAGTACCTAATAAAGCGATGCCAATTACTAAAAAGATAATCTTTGTTGGCGTCCATTTTTTATTATCCAATAATTTATAGATAAAATAGGTAAATAAAGCTGGTAGTAAAGCTGGCATAATTTTATTTAAAACATCAGTTTGAATATTCATTGAAACTTTGCCAAATTTGAAAACAAAAGGTACTGAAACTTTAACGACAGTTGCGACTAAAGCTCCGATTACCGTAATGCCCATAATTGATGCAGCTTCAGTAAAAATATTAATTTTATTACCTAACGTATCCAGTAAATGAGTGCCTGAATTATAACCTACATGGAAAAACCAAACTTTCATGATGTTAAATAAAATATTGACGCCAAACCAGATAATCGCTCCAAAAGGATTGCCCTGTAAAGCCATGTATCCGGCAATTGAACCCATGATAGTGGGCCAAAGCACCCAAAAGATAGTATCGCCAATCCCGGCTAGAGGACCCATAATACTAGTTTTAAAGGATTGTACTGCTTCCAATGATTTAATACCATCACGTTCTTCCATGGCGATAGTAGTTCCAAGAACTAAGTTAGTTAAATAAGGAGTCGTATTAAAATAGTTAAAATGATTTCTTAAAGAAGCTTTATAATCTTCATCTTTAGGATAAATTTTTCGTAATAAAGGTGCCATTGACCAAACTAAAGATGGTCCTAATTGTGATTCGTAGTTAAAAAGATTGACGCAAATCCAATTAAATCTTAGAGAAGTGCGGGTTAAATCTTTTTTTGTAACGTGATATTTTGGGGTATTTTCTTTATTCGTCATAGTCATCCTCCGCAGAATTTGGGGTTACAGCAGTAGTTTGGGGATTGCTTTTGGCAACTTCGTTTTCAAAGTACCAATAAGCAGCACCTAAACCAAGTAAGGCAATTCCAATAATTGGTAATTTAAGAAATGCGGCTAAAACAAAGCCCGCAATTAAAAATGGTAGAAATTTCTTTAATGGCATGTAATGGAGTAACATTGCAATTCCGACGACCGGTAATAAGCCACCAGCGACAGTTAAGCCATCGGTAATCCATTTGGGAACTACTTTTAGGACCATGGTGACAGCAGTTGGTCCCGCAAAAACAATTAAAGCGGTGGGTAAAGCAGTTTCTAAAAAGCAAAGAACTGGTCCCGCATAACCCCAATTTAACATTTGGCGCCATTTACCCGCTTCATTTAGTTTTTCCATTTTATGAGCGACAAAGTTAGCAATAATACGACGTAAGACTTCTAGTTGAATTGCCAAAAGACCGACCGGAATGCCGACAGCAATCGCAGTCTTGATCCCGGATCCAGTTCTAATTGCAACAAAAGCTCCGACAATGGTTGCTAACCCATAGTTGGGAACTGAAGCTCCTCCTAAAGCTGCAACACCTAACATCATTAATTGAAAAGTACCAGCTACAACCATGGCAGTGTGCATGTCACCCATAATTAGTCCGGTTACAAAACCAACGATTACCGGAAAATAGGTTAATAAAACAATACCGTCTTCATCCATCGTCATGTAACCAGCGAGGATGATAATTAAAATATCTTGAATGATGGTCATTCTTGGGAACCCCTTTCTGCATCATAATCTTTTTCCGGATCATTGGGTACAAATTGCATTTTGATTGGAAGATGATATTGAGCAATTTTGGCTAAATCGGCTTTTTCTTGATCGTTTAAGGCAATGAATTTAGTCAACGGTTGGCGCCCATCTTCATTAAAGATAATGCCTAAATTGACTTTAGGAATTTTTATTCCAGCCTCTAACAATTTGAGGATCGTTGAAGGTTCTTTGACTAGTACGAGCACTCTTTGTTGATCATATTGCCCTTTTTTAAAATTAGTGATCGCTTTTTGGGTATCGATAATTGACATTCCGGTACCAGCTGGTTTAACCATACGCATACTATTTTTGATGTTTTCATCTTGACTAATTGCATCGTCAATAACCATAAATCTTTTAACTTGTAAATACTGATACCATGCATTAACGATTACGCCATGGATCAGTCTTTGATCAACACGAGCTAAGATAATTGCCATCGATAATTACTCCTTTTTTCTTTTAAATATAATTTCTTGTTGAGGTGTTAACTTTTGTTGTTGTCCAGAAGCTAGTTGAATGCTAAAAGCATTTGTTGCTAAATTTTTCACTTTAATTTGTTGGGGAGTTACCTGAAGATTAAAAAATAGATTACCTAAATGCACTTGTTGCCAATTGTAATTAACCTCTTTTAAAGGTTTAATCGTCAGTAAATTATTATTTATTTGAATTCCCAGATATTGCGTGATGAAGAGACTTACAAAAGTCCCTGAGGCCCAACCACATTTACCACAACCAACATCCCGGTAAACGTCACCAACTTTGCCGTTTAAACGATAAGGCCACCACCACCATGAACCATCAAGATCTGCTAAATGTAAAAGTTCCTTTAATTGATCTTGAAGTGCTTTGGGATTGGTAAAATTTCCCATTAAGACGGTGATAAACCCAGGGAAGGTGGCACCAGATTTTTGCCCCCATCGAATGCCTTTAATATCGCTGCCAAAAGTAGGATTAGCAGAACTAGCGGCAAATTTCATGGAATTTTGATAATAGGCATCTTCTCGTGATAAAAAACCATAAAAAGGGATTAAAGTAGTATCGGATTCTTCACCATCATGCATTTTTAAATCAATTTGCCCAGCTTTAATGACATCGGATAAGAAAATTAGACCTTGATCTAAGATTGGTTTTTGATAATGAGAGACAGCATAATAATCTTTTTGTTGATCTCCGAGCCCTTCTAAAAATTGTTCTCCAAAGGGACCTTTGAAAGTGAGATTTTGTAAAATTGCTTCTTTAATCGTCTTGGCCAAATCGCCATAATATTGACTTAATTGTTTTTGTGAGAAGCCCTTATAAATATTGGCTAAAGCTTGACAGGCTTTCCAAAAACAAATATTACTACCCGTATGATATTTTCCTAAAGAATAGGCATCACTAATCCAAGTAGAATGAAAAAGCATTGGCTCGCCAGGTCTAACTTGATTTACTTCATGATCAATAATCTGTCTTGCTTTTTGGAGGACCAGAGGGTGTTTTTGAAAGAAAGTTAAATCATTAGTCCATTCATAGTACAATCCGGAAAGAACAATCGATGCGACAGAATTACTTAAAGAGTGTTCAATCCCGCCCTTAAATTTTTGACTTTTAAAACGGACTCCGTATTTGGTAAACCAAAGGATTTGTTGTTGGCAGAGTTTAGGATCAAAAAAGATTGAAGTTAGAGTCGAATAAAACATATCTTTGTGCCAAATTTGAGCAGTTGCGGGGTAAGTTCCCCAATGGCTACCAACACTATTTCCGTGAGAATCCGCACCAAAAGCCCCTAGACTTTGATAAATTGCCCGGTGTAAAAGATGAGTTAGTTGATGATCAGGCAATTCTAACTGACCAAAGATTTTTTGGTAGTAACTTAAAGTTTCTTTTAACCAGTTTTGGGAATTTGCGTGCTCAAAAATTGTCATTTCAAGATAAGAATTAGGATCAATTAAGGCAATTGCAAAATCAATTTGTTGCTGCGGTAAAACGGGATTTTGGAAATCAGTATTTTGATCGACAATAACATTAAATTGATCTGAATATTTCTTTTGATAACGGGGAAATTCAAATTGGTTAATAGTTAGTGGTTTTGAACTAGTATTTTTTACCGTAACTTGATAAACCACCATGCCATAACGGTTATCTTGAATAATCGGACAAAACGGGATTAAGGTAATTTGGCAATTTGTAAATTGATGCACAAAACGCGGTAAAGCATCCAAAATCAGGTCAGTTTTTAGTTCATGATTCTTATTGTTTAAACTAATCTTTTGTTGATTAATGGTAATTGCAAAATGGAGATTGGGGGTAGTTGTAAATTTTTTATGAACCCATACTCCCGGTTTTTGTTCAACTAAAAAATTGCCTTGAAAAAAAGTTAATTGTTTGATTTCACCATATACATCAAGGTTAGCTAAAGCTCTTTGATTACTGATATCATAGGAGAAGGTATCAATGGTGGTGTTAATTTTTTTCGCAAAATAACTGGTTTGATTAGTTGTAGAAAACATACCGTGCTTTTGGTTTAAATTGTAAAAAGAATTTTGCGGGATAGCGCTTAATTCTTTATTTTTCATAGTTTCTCCTTTCAATTAAGCACTAAAAAGAAAGTTTAGCGAAGCTTATCTTTTAAATCGATAGGTTTATCGGCGGGAACAAATTGAATTTCAATTTTGATTCCTAAAGCTAATAATTGGTGATAAGTAGTCAAGTTTTGGTTAGTGGCGAAAACTCGGGGTGCTAGTTTTGTGGCATGATCTTTGAAATTAGTTGAACCGATAGTGATTTTGGGAATTTTCACCCCTTGGTTACTTAAATTTAAAAAAATTTCTGGTTCTTTCGCGATTAAAAATACGGCTTCGCGATCGTATTGCCCCTGGATAAAATGGCTTAAGGCGGTAGCTTGAGAAATAATTGAAATTGCCATTCCTGTCGGCCGAGCTAGCCACATACTTGCTTTGGCAATATCATCGTTTGCAACTTGATCATCAATCACCATGACGCGATGGGCGTGGGAAATTGGCGCCCATTGGGTCACAATAATGCCGTGAAGCAAACGATTATCAATTCGAGCCATTGCAATACTCATTTTTTCCTCCTTAGTGCTTGCACTTTCTTATAAGCAAAAAAGATGCCTAAAAAATAAAGCCCCTTAAATCAGGCTTTATTGATGTAGTCATAGACATAATTAATTTCAATTTCTGGTATTTCGACACTATAATACTTTTCGACGACAGTAAAAGCAGTGGAAAATGCTGTCTTAAATTTTTCAAAATCGGGATTTGTAGTTTTATTTAAACTTACTTCGTCTTGAAGATCAGGTTGGGTTACTAAACGTTCAATTAAACAGCAAATATGAATATATAAACCAAAACAAGTATTATTTTTTAATTCAAGATTTAAAGTATTTTGTAAAATGTAAATTGCATCGGATACTTGTTCCAGTAGTTTAGAAGGATTTAAAATTGTTAATTGATCCATCAAATTGGTTAGACTGAAATTTTTGAGTAGTTGATCATTAATTTGTGCTAATTGTTGGGAATTAAAGATTTGAGCTAGCTGATCTTTCATGCGATCTAAATTAATTCCCAAAATTAGATCTTCAATAGAATAAAAGGGTGTGCTTTTAATTTTAGGATCAAGGGTTCCTACAACAAAAAGCACTTGATAATTTTGACTTAATTCATCTAGGTAATGTTCTTGGGCAATCGAATAATAATCACAGGTGGCAATAACAATTTGAGAATCAGGAGGAAAACTGGCTGCCAGAATTTTTTTTAATTTTTCAGCAGTTCCTAAACCCGAAGCACATGAACAAACGATCATTTTGGGCTGGGCCATTTGTTTTTGATAAAAGCTACTAATTTTTTGATTTTTGGTAATGTTAGCTAAGATTTGAAAAAGAGGTACATGCAAATTAAGTTGATTACCGACATCGATTGCTAAAGCATTAGAAGCATGGTTAATAATTGCTAAATTTTGCTCCGGATTGAATTCAAGTTGGGCACATAATTTCTGGGGATTTCCTAAATCGATGAGCACAATTAAGTTGTGGCAGTTTTGATTGACTTTTAGGAAATGATTAATGACTTGTTGCATCTTTAAATCTTTGGCTTTTAAGGGCAAGTTAACCGCGTCAAAAAGATATTTGCCATTAAACTGATTGGTCGTTTGAGCAATGGTAGTAGCACTTTGGTTACCGTGAGCAATAATCAATGCGGGAATTCTCTGAGGGATATCCTTTCCAATCATTAATTTAAATAAAATCAAAAAAAGTAATTTCTCAAGATCATTCCAATAGATTTCTGATCCTTCAAAGAAGGGGGCTAGTAATTGATTTTCATCGGGATTTTGAGCAATAATTTCTGATTTTAGTTTTTGGTAATTTGTTTGATTGAAGGGCTGGTTGCCTTTTTGATATTCTTTTTTGCCAAATAAATTTAAGATGACATTATAGTAGAATGAATTAATCTTAATCCCATAATCATTTTCTAAGCGTTGGAAGAATTGATGAATTTTAGATTCAACAAAAGTTTGATTAAAATTGGGCATGACTGGCTGAAGATTTTTAAAAATCTTTCTTAAAGTTTGATCAAAGTTTTTAAAAGTGATCGTGAGGTCAGTACATTTATTTCTTTCATCCAAAAATATTTTGAAAATTTGATTAATGGCATAGTTATTTTCGGGGGGAATTAACTGTTTAATACTAATTGTAGCAATATCTTGGTTAGGGAGCTTTGGTGCATAAGTTGACAATTTTATATTACGAGGTAAATCACTTATTGTTAAATTTAAGGTTAAAGCGTTAATGTTGGTAGCTAAAGCATTGGCACAGATTAATTGAATGGAATTTTTTAAATTACCAATATTGCCAGAAAATGGGTAATTCATTAAATATTTTAGTAACGGCATGGAAATTGTAATTTGACGCTGGAGTCGTTTTTCCTCATTTAAGAAGAAAAATTGAATAAGTTTCTTGCGCTCAATGTTTGTGCGTTGTTCTAAAGTAGGTAATGTAATTTTTACGGGAATGCGACGTAAAAGCGTACTTAAAAGTTCTTTTTGATAATCTTTGGAAGTAGCAAAAATAAACCAACAATGGGCTTGATGCCAATGCTCATTATCCCCGAGTTGATGGAATTTATCCGTATCCATAAATTGAAAAAGTTTTTCTTGGCATTCATTACTAAGAGAATGGATTTCGTCTAAAAATAAAACCCCGCCGTCCGCAATTTGGACCATTCCTTTGGTGGTTTTTTCAGCGCCAGTATAAGCGCCACGAACTGCACCAAAAAAGTTAGCTAAGAATAATTCAGGATTATTAGCATATTCACTACAATTCAAAGCCATAAAACGAGCATTGGGAGAGATCATTCCTTGGGCTAAAAGATGTTCATAAGCAACATGGGCTAAATAACTTTTGCCTGTGCCAGTAGCACCTGAAAGTAAAATTGGTAAACCAGTGGGGGGATATTGAATCGCGGCTTTAATTTGCTTAATAATATCACGTAAGCTTTCTTTACTGCCGATGACTTTGTCCAAGGGACTAATTAAGTGTTGTTGATTCCATTTTCTAGCTTGCTTTTGATTAGTAAAAGTCATTGGGATATCACAAGGGCAGTTTAGTTTGAAAAAAATTACGGGGCGTGAACTAATTTTGCCTAGGATGCCAGCTTTAAAATAATCATTTAGATATTGAGAAATCAGGTTACGACTGACTTTTAACTGGCGTGCTAGATTACTGGCCGTGTTATTTGACCAATGATCAGAACTTAATAATTTAATTAACTTATTTTTTAAATTTGGCATCGCTTTACCTTCTTAGATGTTGTTTATTACTCCGACACTTTTAATGCTATTTCGACACTTAGGTAATGTCAATGTTAGACTTAATTACTGTTTTAAAAATCCTCATTAACTAGATTGCGGTTAATGAGGATTTTTAATATTAAGAAAATATTTATATTAAAATAACTATTTCTAATGATTTTTTATTCAAAATATGGTAATTTATTATTATATTAATTAAAATTATATTATTGTAATTTACGAAATAATAGTAATTGAGGAAAAGATGCTATTTGGGACTCCTATATTTTTTAGATTAGCTTATTTTTTCACAGCATTTGCACCAGCATTGTTATTGCTTGATATTAGAGCTAGTCAAAAATTATTTAAAGATTTTAAAATTTTTATTTTTAATGCCGGTGAATTAATGATTTTAGTAATGACTATTTTAATCATCCTCTCCGGAATTTATCTTAAAAATTATTTAAAAAGGCAACAAGAAGATGAAGATTATCGTGTTAAGGGAATTGTAATCAGTTTTAATTTAAATAACGAAAAATTATTACGACATAATTATCAAATAATTGAAGCCCAAAAAGGGGCGAAAATAAATTCAGGGTTTATTGCTTTTGCAATATCAATAGTGACACCGTCACTTTTGTTTGATCGTTTGAAGAATGATGATTTTTTAATTGCTTTAGGCATTATTATTTTATTTTTTTTACTTTTAATGATGAGTAATGATGTGTTTCCTAATATAATTTTGCCAATTTTTGGGATCCAATTGATGGTTACGGCCGATAATTACAATATTTTTTATTTTTCAAAGAAAATACAAATGCTATCGGGTATTAAAGCTTTAAATTATATTGGTACAGCCAAAGGATTATCGCGAACTTTTGTGATTACTGATAGAGAAATTTATGATGAGGAAATTTTAGATAGCTTGAATAAGGATCAAGATGGAATATAGTTTTTACGCTGTAGGTTGGCAACAACCGCAAAGAGGTCAAATTGTTGGAAAAGTAAAGAATTTCCGACAAGCTTATGTTGATAAGGGATTAGAAGAATTCTCTGCCCAAATTCAATTTGCTAATAACAATTCAGAACATTCAAATTCTTTAATTAAAAGATTTAAGGAAGCAGCCGAATGTTTAGGAAATTTAAAAACTAATGGCAACAATACCGAAGCACCATTTTATCGAGAAATTGATTTTAACAAACCGAATAATGAAACTGCTAGAATTAAACTAATAACTTCTAAATTAAATGAAAATATGAATGCTTTAAGGCATTTTGATGGTATTCGTTTTTATATTCTAATTGTTACCGATCATGAAATGACTTATCGTTTTTATATAAAAGCATTGAGGACTGCTAAAGTGGGTCGCTTTTCTTTAGTTCGCGTGGTTAATGGTCATTCTAAAATAATTGACAATAAAAATAATCAAGGCAAAGTTTTGCCTTACACTGTAAGTTATGCCGAAACGATCTCTGATCAGAACCAAGTTGTGCAATATATTTTTAATGTTCAAGATTACGAAGACATGTTTGGATTAAATGATTCGAAATTATTAATTGCTAAAGAAATTTTAGCCAAATTTTTAGGTTCAGCTGATGGAGAACCTGAATATAAGGTTGCTTCAATCTATACGGTTAAAGTTCCTAATGGAGAAAATCTTAATATTTATAATAAATTAAAAATTAATCGCAAATGGGTTAATAAATTAGTTAATTATGCCGGAGAAGCCGATGCTTATGAATGGCATGATGTTAAACGAGCTAATGAAATGGCCGAAAATTTTAACCAAGTACCCTTTGAATATGATGAAGCAAAAAAACAAATTATTTTAACCGCTGATACATTAGAAGCTTTTATTTCAGTATTATTAAATACGAAAAAAATAGGAGTAGCTAAGAATGAATTTGAAGATAGTCTTGCTAAAAAAAGAAAAGTCAAAGATAGTTTAAAATAAGTTCACGTTAAGTATTGGTGCAACCTCACGAATTGCGTATCTAAAAAGCCAAAACATCTAATGATGTTTTGGCTTTGTAAGTAAGAAGCTAAGTACTTAAAATTTGGTAAAGCTCATTACTACTGAACAAATCATCTTATCGTTATTATAAGTTGCCACAGCTGGTTGTAGATTATTATTTTCTACCATTTATTTTTACCAGTTTTGTGATAATAACACCTAAAATAATTAATAAAATAATTAAAATGATTTCGTATTTCAAAATAGTCATATTGGTAAAATGAGTACCATTTGGAAAATTTAGCAATACTCTATAATCTGTTTCATAATTTATTCTAATTTTGCTTGGTGCATGCTTAAACACTAAGTTTAACGAATCTTTCATAATAAGTTGCTTAACAAGTGAATCCAATGGTGTCAATGGGAACCAAGTTATAATATTTTTAATTGGTTCTGAGACGGAACCAATTGAAATATAAACACCTGTTAAAAAGCCAATTATGGTTCCAATAATTGTACTAAATGCCGAAAATTGTGCATTAGTTTTAATAAAATACATAAATGGATATACAATTAACAGCGAAATTGTTGATGAACATAAGATAAGAAGCATTAATTTCACTGTTGCCATAAAACCGAATTTAGCCGTTATCCAGTAATTTTAAATTTATTCTTTGCTTAAAAAATATGGAAAATATTTTAAAAAGAATTTTCTGATAGTTATAATAATTTGTATTTTCGTTTCATAAGGAGGAGTTTAGCGCTTAAGGGTAAGATATTAACTTTGTAATGACAATAATTTCTTTCTTAACTGGGAGTCAACAGCATAAATAAATAAACCATGCACTCCTCTTGTTAGCAAAACGTTTAATTCATTTTGTAATAACTCTTTTGCAACATTATTTTTCGATTTGTCTTCGAATGTTCTTTTTTGCGTTGCATGTTTGTTAAAGCTAGCGCTTTCGTCAAAAATAATCTGATGATTTCGATATTTAACTGAGGGGCCAATAATTACTGCAGCATAGTTGAGATCAAATCCTTGAATTGTAAATGTAGATCCAACTTCATTAATAGTTTGGGGTTGTTCAGCCCAAGCTAAATGTTTGTTTGCTATTTTTTGTTTTCGAGAAGTTGGTTTTAATTGTAAATTCCATGGCAGGGACCAATTGTTAATTTTTACTTGCCAATATTGATCATTTTCTGGCTTTTTATTATTTATATAAGGCCAATCAAAAGTTGCTAAAATTCTTGATAAACCTTGACTTTGATTAAGGTCTTTTTGTTTTATTTCTTGATACATTTTTTGTGGATTATCAAAAATTTTAATTTGATAGCCCTTACTGTCATTTGAAGGTAATGGTTTAATCTGATGGTTAATAACTAGATCATGAATCCATTGCATAGTCTCTTGATCAGCTTGTATTCTTAGTTGGTTATGGAGTCTAATTAGGTTATTGTTGTTTTTAGCATCCATCAAAATTTTTTTAATTTTTGAGTTTTCCCAATAACTTGCTGTAGTTAAAATTTGATCATGGTCAAAAACTGCGATAATAACTTTAGCCATTTTTTTTAAATCATCTAATTGGTTTTGGCCACGATAAGCTTGTTTTCCTTGAGTCCATAATAGATGTGCTTCATCAATTAAAATTAAGTCAACAGGTTGTTTATTTTTATGTTGATTAATAAATTTAGTTGGCTTTGTTACTCTATTTGATTTTTCATTAATTATGCCTAATTTATACATAATTTCTTGATATACCTTTAGTTGTTGATCATGATTAACTAATAAATAAGCATCTAAACTATTGTTATAATTATTTAGAAGATTTCCTGTTTTATCGATGGTAGTTATTAAATCATAAAAAATACTACTTAAAAGGACTGTTTTACCTGCTCCAGCCTCACCGCATACAAAAATTAAATTATTTTTTTGATTATTACCTAAAGTTGTAATAATTTTTTGAAAAATTTCAGTTTTTGCTTTAAGTTGCTCTTCAGTTAATTTATGGAAGGGGGATGCTTTGAATAAAGCAGAATCTTCAACAGCTTTTTCTATCGGAAAAATTTGAGGATTTATTTGATGTAACTTCCTCCAAGCCATTGAGAAAATAAAATCACGATCTGATTCAGTATAATATTTGTTTTGTGGGTTAGTTCTGCGATTGTTTAAATGTTGAATTTCTTGAATTCCGGAGAGATAAAGCATCATTTTATTTTCAATATCTAAAGTTAGAGATTTATTAAAATGATTGTGTCCAATAACGATCATATGGGTATTTGGCTGTTGTGATAAATCTAACCAATCTTTACGGGTTAGTGGATCTTCATCCAAATGCTCAATGGTTCTTCTTTGAATATCTGAAGTTTCTCCAACATAAGCACTAACTTCTTTTATATCTCTAGAATTATAAATTAAATAAACAGTAGGATATTGTAAAATTAGTTTTTGCCCTGTTTTATTTTTTATGTTTTGTAGTTCTTGAATACCATGTTTACTAAAAGGGACATTATAAATAATTGGTCTATCTAATTTTGTCAAAGCTATTTATCCTGATCAAACTTCCAGTGTCTTGAACGATTTTTTTCTATTTTTTTTTGGATTATTTCTAAAGGATCCACCTTTAATTGATCACACATGTAAAATGCATAAATAAGTACATCAGCTATCTCCATTTTTAAATCATCAATATCAGAAACATCAAGGTCGCTATCTTTATTTTTCCATAAAAAAACTTTTTCAACTTCTGATGCTTCTATTCCTAGAGCGCGAGATAATCCAATTAAAGTGTGGTATTTTTCCCAACCACGGTCATTACGAAACTCTCTTAATTCATTGATTATTTTTTTGATTTCTTGATTCATATTTTTTACCTATTGCGAAAGTATAGAGATTCATCTTTAATATTATAAAATAATTCGTCTAACGGTAACAGATTGTAATTTGTACTAATTAGTAAAAAATGAGATTAAACATTAATCATTCTTAAAAAAGGAAAGACAAATAACTAAAGATATCGGGTTTATTACTTCTAGATTGGTGAAACGTTTAATTCTAGTTAATAATAATTGCATTTTTATGTCATACAAATTAATAATTCAATAAGAAAGTCAATGTTTTTGTATTAATAATACAAAATAATGCTATGATTAGATTGGTATTTAATTGAAATATTAGGAGGCATCAAATGACTAAAAAAATTGGAATTAATGGTTTTGGTAGAATTGGGCGTTTGGCTTTAAGAAGAATTCTTAAAGTATCGGATAATTTGGAAGTAGTAGCGATTAATGATTTAACATCACCAAAGATGTTAGCGCAGTTGCTAAAATATGACACGGCTCATGGCAACTTTGAACATAAAGTTGAGGCTGCTGATCAAGCAATTATCGTTGATGGTAAAAAAATTCCAGTTTATGCTGAAGCTGATGCTAGTAAGATTCCTTGGGTGCAAAACGATGGAGTTGAAATTGTATTAGAGAGTTCCGGATTTTACACTTCTAAGGAAAAAGCGCAAGCTCATCTTACAGCTGGGGTTAAAAAAGTAATTATTACTGCACCTGCTGGTGATATGAAAACCATCGTTTATGGTGTAAATGATGATATTATTACTAAAGATGATCAGATTATTTCTGATGCTTCTTGTACTACTAATTGCTTGGCACCATTAGCTAAAGCGGTAAATGATGCGTTTGGGATTGAAGTTGGAACAATGACAACAGTACATGCATATACTAATACGCAATCATTGCAGGATGCACCTAAAAAAACGATGCGTTTGGCTAGGGCTGCTGCCGAAAATACCGTACCTTTGCCAACTGGGGCAGCTAAAGCAATGGGTTTAGTAATTCCGGAGTTGCAGGGTAAGTTAAATGGTTATGCTTTAAGAGTTCCAGTTATTACTGGGTCATTAACCGAACTTCATGCGGTTTTAAGTAAAAAAGTAACAGCTGATGAGCTTAATGAAGCAGTTAAAAAAGTTACAGATAATAACCCTTCATTTGGTTATAATGCTGATGAAATTGTTTCTTCAGATATTATTGGTACAGAATATGGTTCTGTTTTTGATCCTACACAAACGCAAGTAGTTACAGCACCGAATGGTTCGCAAATGGTTAAAGTAGTAGCTTGGTATGATAATGAATCAGGCTTTACCGCTCAATTAATTCGGACTTTAGAAAAATTTGCTAGTTTATAAAATAATTCACATATTAAGATCGTAATTTATTTTAATTCATCATCTAGTTATCAAAAAAAGAAGCAAAAACGACGGTTTTTGCTTCTTTTATTTTAAGCCAATTGGCATTAATTTTAGTGGACGACCTACAACTTTTACCATGACGGACTTCGATGTAGAACAAATTTCAGAACAAGAAGCCAAAGCTGGCGATCTAGTTTTCTTTGGTAATCCTGCAGCACCACATCACATCGGTGTTGTACATCGGCATGGGTGAAATGATAAATGATCAGGATAGAGGAATTGTTAGAGAAAAAATTTGGACTGAGCAACACAATTTTGCGAGAGTAAAAGGAAGTCTTATTCATGGTAAATACAAGTAATGTGTTTATGGAAATTAAAAAGAAAACATACCAAATTATCTCCATTTTTTTATTGATGATAATAGACAGCGTTTACAATAGTTTTCGCTATAACAAATCAACACAATTCTGAGCAAAAATTAAGTAGAAGCAAATCAACAATCACAGATTTAAAAACAAAAAACAATCAGCTCAATGGCTAATTAAAAGCGTTGAAAGCTGATCGTCTGAAAAAATATAGTGCAAACAAACAAAAAATCGATAAAGAGACAATACAATTAAGAGACAATCAGACTTCTAAGAAAGTTCTTGAAAGCCACTTATATACATAAAAAAGTGACGGAAACAAAATTAACTGTTTATACATAATCACAACTGAAACGTTAGTAGTTGACGTAATAAGGTTTCCCAGCAACAAATGTACTCTATCAATTATGAAATTTTGAACGAAAAAATTACTGAAGCAAAACCAGTTAATACAAATAGTGATATTTCACAAATCATATACAAATAAGGTTTATTTAACAGTTATATGTGATTCTAAAATAATTATTAAATTAGCTAAAAAATGTAGAGTAATTACATTTGCAATACTGTTTGTCTTAAGTTGAACAAAAGAAAACACAAAACATATAGTCGTAAAAAAAATAATTGCTTTTATATCTGTATTAAAATGAAGTATGATAAAAATTGCTGAACTTATTATAATTCCTAAAATTAAGTGTCCGCTATTTTTAAAACTCATTAAAATTATTTTCCTACAAATCAATTCCTCGACTATTGGAGAAAATACTAAAACTTGAAAATAGAAATATGGCTCTAACTGTTGGCGTGATGTATTTTCACTTAAGAAAAACATTATACCTAGTAACAATATGAATGTACCTAATATAATTTTGAAATTTAATATCAAATCATTCTTATTAAGTATTTTAGAAAAAGCTAAAAAAAAGCCTAATGTCAGTGAATCTCTTAAAATTTTCCAGCTACTTGAAATTTTAAAAGTAGAGGATATAAATTCATAGATCAAAAGATTAAATATCTCTATGCCTAAAAAAAGTAATATTGGAAAAATCACTAAACTAAAGTATTTATTATCAGTATTATTTATATCTATTTACCTCTAATTAATAATTTAATTGATACTCTTGAGAATTTAAATGTTAATAAGCTAAAAAAAAATAAATTTTAAAAATACAACAGTTCTACATTCATTCGAACTATATTTA
>CALYQJ010000008.1 GCA_945285405.1 uncultured Lactobacillaceae bacterium
AAATTAATGCGATTTAAATTAAATAAGTAGAATAAATGTATAAGTAAAATTAAAAAAATAATTGCTATTAAACATTTACTTTTGATGATAGAAATTGCAATGCCTAATCAATAAGAATAAAAATAAAAAGGTAATAATATGAAATATAGAATTGATAAAAATGAATTATTAAACAATTTTGTTACTTATGCCAAAATTAATACAAGGTCAAATGAATGGGTTCCAAAAGATCAAATACCTAGTACATCTGGTCAAATGGAATTAGCTCAGTTGCTTAAGCAGCAATTAGAAAATTTACATTTAAAAGATATAAAGCTCAACACTCAAAATGGCTTTTTAACCGCTTTATTACCCGGTAATACTAAAAATTCCAAACCAACTATTGGTTTTATTGCACACTTAGATACAGCCAATTATGAATCAAGTAAAGTTTTACCGCAAATTCACCCAAATTATGATGGTAATATTATAAATTTTAAAAATGGATTAAGCTTAGATCCAAATGTTTTTCCAAATTTAAAAAATTATTTAGGTCAGACATTAATTACTAGTGATGGTACTACTCTTTTAGGTGTAGATGATAAAGCTGGCATTGCGGGTCTTATTAGTGCCATAGTTTTCCTTTTAAAGCATCCAGAAATTAAACATCAACCGTTAAAATTAGCATTTGGGCCTGATGAAGAAATTGGTAGGGGAGCTGATAACTTTGATGTTAAAGATTTCGCAGCTGATTTTGCTTATACGTTAGATAATGGTTTAGTAGGCGAAATGGAATATGAGACTTTTAATGCAGCTCAAGCAATTATTGAAATTGAAGGCAAAAGTGTTCATCCTGGCCAAGCTAAAGGTAACTTAGTTAATGCAATTTCCATTGGAGAAAAAATTGATAGCTTAATTCCACGTCAAGAAAGAGCCGAGATGGTTTCGGGTGATGAAGGATTTTATCTATTATTAGAATTCAACGGTAAAATTGAGCATGCACAATTAATCTATATAATACGAGATTTTAATCAAGATAATTTTATTAATCGCAAGCAAAAAATATTTGATGTAGTAACAGAAATTAATAAAGAGCTAGATTATCCTAGAATTAATCTTAAAATGAAAGATCAATATTATAATATGGGGAACATTATTAAAAAAGATCCTTATCCATTAGATCTTGCTCAAAGAGCTTTAAGAAATTTAGGTATTAAGCCAAAGATAATACCATTTCGTGGTGGAACTGACGGCTCTAAAATTACATATTTAGGATTACCCACACCCAATTTATTTAATGGCGGTGAGAATTTTCATGGCCCCTATGAATTCGTTACTGTTGAAGCAATGGCAAAATTAAGCGAAACTATTATCGAAATTGTTCATCTAGCACAAAGTGATCATTAAGTTACGAATACTATAAATTTAATTTTTTATTTGCATTTACTTTTAATTCTTTTTATTACTTTTATGGAATGTCATAGATAGTAAAAATAAAAAGATTTTGAAATATGCTTTACAATAAACCTTTTGGTTTTATTTTTATATGTATGGGTTGAAGTTATGCAAGGATTTATTTGTATTATAATTTTATCACTTATTATTAATTTTTTAGAACACTATCATTTTAAGTAATGATCTTACTTAGTATTGTTGTTAATTAGGTTAGAAAAAAAATAATTTGCAAAATAATAATCATAAAAAAGGCAAAAATTTCTGCTACATTAAATAGTTGAATTTAATTTTGGGAGATAAAAAAATGGATGATCATAAAAATTCAATTGCAAGTGGGTTTAGAAGGTTTTTATTACGAGATAATGTTATTGGAATGGCTATTGGCTTAGTAGTTGGGTCAGCCTTTTCAAGCATTATTCGTTCATTTGTTAATAATTTAATTAATCCTTTTTTAAGTATCATTTTAAATCGGGTTGATTTTTCACAAAAGGTTTTACAAGTTGGTGAAGGTCAAAATATTATTAATGTCCGTTGGGGCCAATTTTTAAGTGATTTAATTAACTTTTTAATTTTAGCTTTTATTGTCTATTTAATTATTTTTTGGTTGAATAAAACTTTGGCAAGAAGCCCAGAAGATCGTTTTGGTTATAGTGCTGAATTGGGAGAATTAAAAGAAATTCGTAAAATTATGGCTTATCAAACGCTCCAACAAGATAAGGAACGGGAAGAACGTCAAAAATGGCAAGGGAACTATACTAATCAATCAACGGTACATACAAGTCCAAAAGAGAATTATTATCGACGTTAAATTTTTAATAAAAGCTCCACAATTTTTTAAATTTATTGTTTAATATAATTTATGGAAATATCAAGAAAAAAAAGATCTCACGTTGATTATAGTCGTTACCGAAAATCAAATTTCGAAGTATTACGCATTTTAAGTATATATGCGATTATTATTCACCATTTAATTGCACATAGTGGTTTTACTTGGAGTCAATTTAAAGTTACTCCTCAAAAAATTTGGTTAATGTCAATTTTGCCGATTGGTAAAGTAGGTGTTGGAACTTTTATTTTGATTACAGGTTATTTTACTTTTCGTCATCCTCCAAAAGTAAAAACCTTGCTAAGAATTGTTACAACAACAGGATTTTATTCTATCTTAATTTACATTTTGGCTAATTTGACGATACCTGGTACACGCGTCACGCCGCAAACTTTTTTTCAAAGTGTTTTTCCAATAATTTCTAATTTTTATTGGTTTGCAACAGCTTATTTTTTTATGTATATTTTAATGCCATATTTAAATCAGCTTGCAAAAAATATGGCGGTCAAACAATATGTTATTTTGTTGGCAATATTAATTTTTGTCATCTGTGGACCAGCTTATTTAATGTATTATGGTATACCAGTTTATGGTTATACAGATATTGCGGTAATGATTTTATTATGGTTTACGGGAGCTTTTATTCGAAAATTTGAATCTTTCTTCAAATTAAAAAGTTGGATTCTTTTTCTTATTTTGGTATTGTTAATTTGTGGAAATTTTTTATTTCATGTTTGGGGTTTTTACATAGGAGTGAAACATCCTAAAGTTTATACTTATACGTTAAATATCGGGATGTATAATTATAGTTTTTTTAGTTATGTTTTAGCTGTTGTCGTATTTTTATTATTTAAGAATATGAAAATTCGTCCTAATTTCTTTATAAATTTTGCTGCTTCTGGAGTATTTGCTGTTTATTTAATTCATGATAATCCTTATGTTTCTAATTTGATTTTTCGCCATTTGATACATTTTACAGAAGTGAAAGACTTAGGTCTGATGATACAACAGACTTTTACTATTCCAGCTGTAATTTTAATTGTTTGTTTATTGATTGAATATTCACGTTTAATTTTATTTGGACAAATTCAAAATCTGTATATTGGTCTTTGGGCAAAAATTTTGAAATGGTTGGATCAAATTTTTGTTAAACTATTGGCTAAAATGTTTCATTATAACTATCACAATAATTACCACAATTTTTTCAAAAAATAATTAATATTTTCTACAAGGAGGTTCAATATATGAAAGATAAAGATGATTTAAGAAAGAAGATAATTGAAGTTTTTAATCGAAGATATGCGACTAAAAAATTTGATCCGAATCGAAAAATTTCTGAGGAAGATTGGAATACAATTATGGAATCAGCACGTCTTTCTCCAAGTTCTTTTGGTTATGAACCATGGAAATTTTTATTAATTCAAAATCCAAAAATTAAAGAAGATTTAAAAAAAATTGCTTGGGGTGCAGTTAATAGTTTAAATGGAGCTAGCCGTTTTATAATTTGTTTAGCTCGTAACGATGTTACTGCTGATAGTGATTATGTTAAATATATGGTTGAAAATGTATTTAAAGTTCCTTATCAAGTTCACTCCAAACAAACTGATTTTTTTCGAAATTTTCAAGAAAATGATTATGGTTTAAAAGATAAAAAATCTTTATTTGATTGGGCTTGTCGTCAGACTTACATTGCTTTAGGAAATATGTTAACTACGGCTGCTTGGCTTGATATTGATAGTTGTCCAATAGAAGGTTTTAATCGTCAAAAAGTTACACAGTATCTCATTGAACAAAATTTAATGGATCCTAAGCACTTTGGCGTTTCATATATGGCTGGATTCGGTTATCGCGCACAAGATATAACTCCTAAAAAGCGTCAACCACTTGAAAAAATATATCAAGTTATTAAATAGCTGATTATTTGATATAAAATAAAAAGCAGTAATATTACTGCTTTTTATTTATTATTTTGTTTAACTCGATTAATGTATGTATCCCAGCCTATTGCCAAATAGTCTATTTGACTTTTATTGCGGTCAGGAAGATTAATTACGGCACTAAGTAAATTTATTGAGGCACCTTTAGTGTGATTATTAATTTTACCTTGAATTTCCCAACCATTTTTGCGAGGAGAATTACTGTTTTTGATGGCGTAAACACTAGAAGTTTTAATATCTGAAATTTCGATATCTGATTTTTTTATTTTCTGCTTTTTCTCCTTTGTCAAGTAATTATAAATTGCTTCTTTAGCAACTTTTTTTGCTTGGCTTTGTTTAGTAACCGGTTTTGGTTTTTGAGATTTCTTCGATTTAGTTTGAACTATTTCAGTAGGTTTTGTTTTTGTTTGAGTTAGTTTACTTACTCCAAAGACTGCTCCAATAACTACAATTGCTATTATTAACCAGAACCACCAGGTTTTGTAAAACGGTTGTTTTTTTTCTTCGTTCATACTTTCCTTCTTTAAATTTGTTAATTATATTATATGATATTTTTTCAGAAATATCTTATTTTTTAGTTTTTATGCTTCTAATTACATCAAAAAATAATTTTTGTTACATTTCACTCTTAAGTGAGAAAACAATTTTCTCTTTTTTACTTTGCTTAAAAAATAAATTTGGCGATTTTGGTCATTCATATTAGAATATAATCTTTTTCTGAAGTCAAGTAACTTGCAATAGTATTTATTTTGATAAGTCTATTTAATTTTTTCGACTAACATTAAGAATTTTTTTTATTTTTTTAATTAAATAAAAAAGTGAATTAACATCGAAGATAGATATTGTAGTAGTTTTAATAAATTTTATAAATTATTCCTGAGCTTTATTTTTAAATAAAGTATTAGTCAAATGGTTATGATTATCTTTAATTAAAATTCCATTATTATCGTTCGAGGATAAAAATATCCGGTAATATTTAATATTGTTCTGGCTTTCTTCTTGATAAATTTTAACAATTTTATCTAAATTAATACAAATTTCTCGTTCTCTTTTATTTACAACTTCAGTTAACCAAATAAATCCCATTATTATTTACCTTATGCATACTATTTTTGTGTTTAAAAAATTATAACTCAAATTTGGTATAAAATAGAAACCAAAAATGTTTTAGGGGGAGATCTTTATAAAACCAAAAAGTAATTCTAAAAATATTTTAAAAAATGGCAGAATGAAATATAATTCGAAAAAGCACCATATGGCTATTCCTTGGTATGATCAAATTATGGCTGAAAATCAAACTGTAAATTCGGCTAGTTTGAAAGAAAAAGCAGCAATTGTTGGTCGTGTTGGAATTATGTTGTTAGCGTGTGGCACTGGAGCTTGGCGTGTTCGTGAAGCTATGAACACAATTTCTCGGAATTTAAAAATAACATGTTCTGCTGATATCGGTTTAACTTCAATTTCGTTTACTTGTTTTTACCAAAGTCACTCATATTCTGAAGTTTTATCCCTAGCAAAAATTGGTGTTAATACAGATAAATTAGATGTTCTAGAACGCTTTGTGAAAGAATTTTCTTCTAATTGTCACAAAATGACACCACGTCAAATTCATAAACAACTTGATAGTATTCAAAAAAGGCCCAGTCCCTATGGTACATTAGCACAATCATTCGCAGCAGCAATTTCATGCAGTGCTTTTGTTTTTTTGTTGGGCGGCGGCATTGTGGAAATGTTGTGTTGCTTTCTTGGAGCTGGTTTTGGCAATTGGTTGCGTATTAATCTACTAAGAAAAAAACTAACCTTACTTGTAGCTTTAGCAGCGGGTGTAGCAAGCTCATGTTTAGTTTATCTGTTATCATTTTTAGTTTTAAATTTATTTTTTCAAATTTTACCCCAACATCAGGCTGGTTATATTGGAGCAATGTTATTTGTAATCCCAGGTTTTCCCTTTATTACTAGTATTTTGGATTTAACAAAACTTGATTTACGATCGGGAATTGAACGCTTTGTTTATGCTTTAATGATTACAACAGTTGCTACTATGGTTGGTTGGTTAGTGGCTATGATAGTTCACTTAAAACCAGCAAATTTTTTACCATTAAATTTGAATCCAATTATTCACTTATTATTGCGGCTATTAGCTAGCTTTTTTGGCGTATTTGGATTTTCAATTATGTTTAATAGCCCACTAAAAATGGCAACTTTAAGTGGAATTATTGGCTCATTTTCTAATACTTTACGTTTGGAGTTAATTGATTATACAAATATACCGCCAGCTGCTGCAGCTTTTATTGGTGCTTTGGTTGCTGGTTTAATTGCTTCAATGTTAAATGTTGTAGCAGGTTATCCCCGAATTTCTTTAAGTGTTCCCTCAATTGTTATTATGGTTCCAGGATTATACATTTATCGAGGAATGTATAATTTAGGTTTAAATAATATTAGTGTCGCAGCAACCTGGTTGACACAAGCAATTTTAATTATCATGTTGTTGCCTTTAGGATTATTTGCCGCTCGCGTTATTTCTGATAAGAAATGGCGGCATAATGATTAAAATAAAAAAAGCAGGGATAAAATCCTGCTTTTAATATCACCCGAACGGGAATCGAACCCGTGTCTTCGCGATGAGAACGCGACGTCTTAACCCCTTGACTATCGGGCAAATAAATTACAAACAAATAGTATTTTACCTGATTATTAAGTTTTGTCAATTTTAAATACTTACCCTATAATTGAAAAGAGTTTTTAGGGAGGATTAAAATGGCGCAATTGTTTTTTCATTACGGTGCAATGAATAGCGGTAAAAGTATTGAAATTTTGAAAGTTGCACACAATTATGAAGAAGAAGGTAAAAAAGTTTTGCTGTTTACTTCAGGTCTTGACGACCGTTACGGCAAGAAGCAAATTAAAAGCCGTATTGGTATTGGTCGAACAGCTAAGGTAATATATAAAGATACAGATCTTTTTGCAAAGGTTGAAAAAGCGACTCATGACACAAAAATTTCTTGTGTGTTAATTGATGAGGCACAATTTTTATCAAAAAAGAATGTTACTGATTGTGCTTTAATTGTTGATGAGCTGCATATTCCAGTAATGACCTTTGGCTTAAAAAATGATTTTCAAAATCATCTTTTTGAAGGGTCAAAGTATCTTTTACTTTATGCTGATAAACTTGAAGAAATAAAGACAATTTGTTGGTTTTGTGACCACAAAGCTACGATGAATTTACGATTGGCAAATAACCAGCCCATTTATGAGGGTAAACAATTTATGATTGGAGGTAATGAATCATATTTGTCGGTTTGTCGCCATCATTATTTTCATCCTAATTTAAAGGAATTAAGAAATGGATAACTTTTTAGAAAAAATTAGTCAATTAGTTGAACATTATGGTGAATTACAAGGAATGATGAGTGATCCAGAAATTATTTCGGATACGAATCGTTATATGAAATTAACAAAAGAAGAAGCCAAACTTCGACCAATAGTTGAAAAATATCATAAATATATTAAGAACCAGGATCTAATTAGTGAGAATAAAGAAATAATTAGCAGTTCTGATGATCAAGAATTAACTGATTTAGCTAGAGATGAATTAAAATCTGCAACGGAATCAAATCAAAAACTGGAACAAGAAATGAAAGTTGATTTGTTGCCAGAAGATCCTAATGACGATAAAAATATTATTTTAGAGATTCGAGGTGCTGCAGGTGGTGATGAAGCTTCTTTATTTGCAGGAGATTTGCTCAACATGTATGAAAAATATGTTGCAACTCAACCTGGTTGGAATTTAGAAATTGTAAGTTCCTCGCCAACTGAAGTAGGTGGATACAAGGAAGTTGAAGCAATAATTACGGGGGATCATGTTTATTCTAAATTAAAATATGAAAATGGAGCTCATCGCGTCCAACGAGTACCAGTAACTGAATCACAAGGAAGAGTGCATACTTCCACAGCTACAGTAATTGTAATGCCAGAATATAGTGAAACAGATTACCAGATTGATCCTAAAGATATTAGGGTAGACATTTTACGGTCAAGTGGAGCTGGTGGTCAACATATCAATAAAACTTCTAGTGCAGTACGAATGCTTCATTTACCCACAGGAATTATGGTATTTATGGAAGAACAAAGATCTCAACAGCAAAATCGGGCTAAGGCTTTACAAATTTTAACTACAAGAGTACATGATTATTATGAGTCGCAAAATCAAGAAAAATATGACAATACTCGAAAAAATCTTGTTGGAACTGGTGATCGTTCTGAAAGAATTCGAACTTACAATTATCCTCAAAACCGAGTAACAGATCACCGTATAGGTTTGACTTTAAACAAGTTGGATAAAGTAATGGATGGAGGATTAGCTGAAGTGGTGGATGCTTTAGTTGCTTATGATCAAGCTCAAAAGTTGGAAGATCTTGAAAACAGTAAAAACTAAGCCATTAGTAATTGATTTTTTAAATTTAGCTCGTGCTTTATTAGCTTCTGATGCCATTATTGCTGATTATATTGTAGCTGATTTATTGCATGTTCCCTTAACGCAATTACCTTGTTACTATCAGCTTCCTTTTGACGAATTTCCTACAGCTCAAGTATGGCTTAGAAAATTCTTAGATGGGGTACCTTATCAATATATTAGTCATCAAGCTTACTTTTATGATTTAGATTTTTATGTTGATCAGCGAGTATTAATTCCTCGCCCAGAAACAGAAGAATTAGTCGCTTGGATATTACGTCTATATGATAATTATCCTTTAAGAGTTTTGGATTTAGCCACCGGTTCTGGAGCTATTGGAATTACTTTAAAAAAGCATCGCCCTCAATGGCGAGTTACTGCAAGTGATGTTTCAGTTGCAGCATTACAAGTTGCAAAAAAGAATGCTCAGAAAAATCAAGTAGCAATTAATTTTGTTTTAAGTAATTTATTTCAAAAAATTGAAGGGAAATATGACTTAATTGTAACTAATCCTCCCTATGTTTCTTCAAGTGAAATTGATGAAATGGATTCAAGAGTAATAGATTATGAGCCACCATTGGCTTTATTTGCGCCTAATTTGGGACTTTATTTTTATAAAAAAATTTATCAGCTCATTCAAAATTACTTAAATACAAAAGGAAGTTTGTTTATGGAATTTGGATTTAAACAAAAAAAAAGTTTGGAAGAAATTTTTAAAGAAGGGCAATTAGTTTTTAAATCTGACTTGGCAGGTCATGATCGCATGCTTTGGTGGCGAAATGACTAAAATTTTTCATCAAAAAGATTTTTTTGCTGCGGTACCATTAATTAAATCTGGTGCCACTGTAGTTTATCCGACGGAAACGGTTTATGGATTGGGAGCTGCGCTTAATAATGTTGAATCTCTAAAAAAAGTTTTTAAAATAAAACATCGTTCTTTTGATAAACCTTTGAGTTTAAATATTGCTGACGCAACAATGGCACGACCTTTTATAAATGAAAAAGATTATTTAATTTATAAAAGAATAGCAAAAAAGTTTTTGCCAGGTCCATTGTCAGTAATTTTTAAAACAAATTATTGTGGAGCAACCAGTAGTTATTTTACTCATAATCATACAATTTCTTTACGTATGCCAGATAATGATTATTTTTTGGCAATTTTAAACAAAATTGGACCTTTACCAGGTACATCAGCTAATTTAAGTGGCCAATTATCACTAACTCAAGAAGAAACAATTATTTCTTCAATGAATAATTTAGCTGATGTCATTCTTTTAAACGGAGAAGGGAAAGTAGGAGTTGAGTCAACAATTTTAGATTTGTCAAATGATCCGTTGATTCGACGCCAAGGAGTTATTTCGGTATCTGAATTAACAAATTTTTTACAAAAAGAAGTGAAGGTTTTATCAGATCAAAGGCATTATCAATTAACAAAACCTTTGTATATCTATCAAAATTATTCCGAACTAGCTAATTTAATTACAGTTCATTCTAGAGAAAATTATTTTATTTTAGGAAATAATTTTGATTTACCAGGAAACCATTTAGATTTAAGTAGTAATCCATTATCAGAATTGTTTAAAATTGTTAAAGCATTGAATGATAATCCAGAAATTACAGTTATTTTTGCTCAAGTGACTGGTAATAATTTGTATTCTAAAAAAGTTGAGGAAATGGTGAACCATGAAATTGGCCTTTAATTCTTCTAAAAATTTAGCTCCTTTTGAAGAAATTAAATGGCAAAAATTATTTGGTGAATCTGTATTTATAGAAGAATTTTCCAATGAACAAATTGCTCTAAATGTTTTATTCAATGCTTTGATGAGATCAAATGATCGCTTTTTAATTATTTCAGGTGCTACTATTACTCTGAATTCTAAATTTCGTTGGATTTTGAATCATTATTCAGGAAAATATTTAACCGTGGACTTTTTAGATCCAGATTTTGCTGAAATTAAGTCAGTGGTTAAGAATTATTGTCCACAATTTATTGTTTATGATTTTTTAAATATAGCTCCTAAACCTAATTTGAATTATTGGCATCATTTAACTCGTATAAATGGTTCTAAACTTATAATTAGTTTAGGGGAGGGTATTAATAGCAATTTTATTCAAGAATGCAGTTTGATTTCTCATGCTGATTTTTTGACTGCTTTTTGGGGGATGGGACTAATTGTTACTTCTCCACAAAATCGTAATGTGATTAAAGATAGTAAGCGTGATTTTTTAGGAAAAGATAACTTAGTCAAACCTAATTGGGTAACCCCTAAAACTGCAGTAGCCAATTTTAAATATCTATTAAAAGAAATTGATTCGAGTTTTATTTATGGTAAAAAAGGGAGTTATGCTCTTTTTGGTTTTCAAGAAACGGCTCAACGTGTAGAAAATTTTCAACAAATTTTAAAACAAATCGGAATTGAATTATTACAAGTCCCTTTAAAAAATAAAAAATTATCTTTCTTAGAGCTCTCAAGTTTTAAGTTAACTCAGCAGGAGTATTCAATTAATTCATTCACTAAATTAGGAAAAATAATAATGATGGCGTTTTATTATCAAAAAGATATAATAAAGCTTGAAGATTTGCATCAAGAAGTATTAAATATCTATCGGGATCATTTAGAATCTCAATAATAAATTAAAAAATTTATCAGGAGGTATTATTTTGAGTAAGTTTACAGTTTTAAACCACCCATTAATTCAACACAAGTTGACAATTATTCGGGATAAAAATGCCGGTACTAAGGTGTTTCGGGAAGTTGCTAATGAAATAGCTGAATTAATGGTATACGAGATTACTCGGGATTTACCATTGAAAGATGTAAAAATTGAAACCCCAATGGGACAAACTGTTCAAAAAACATTGGCGGGTAAAAAATTAGCAGTAATACCAATTTTAAGAGCAGGTCTAGGAATGGTAGATGGGGTTTTACGTTTAATTCCAGCAGCTAAAGTTGGTCATATCGGAATGTACCGTGATGAAAAAACTTTAAAACCCCATGAATATTTTGTAAAAATGCCTTCAGATATAGATAAACGGATTTTATTTATTGTTGATCCAATGTTAGCAACTGGTGGTTCTGCTAATATGGCAATCGAAGCCTTAAAAAAACGTGGGGCTAAATCAATTCGTTTAGTAGTATTAGTTGCAGCCCCAGAAGGTGTAAAAGCGGTACAAGAACAAAATCCTGATGTAGATATTTATGCAGCAGCTTTAGACGAAAAAATAAATGATATTGGTTATATTTTCCCAGGTCTAGGTGATGCTGGAGATAGATTATTTGGGACTAAGTAAAACGTTTTAAAAAAAAAATATAGTTTATATATCTTTTTTATGGTGTATGATATCTATTTGGCAAGAGTAACTGATTTTCAACTCTTATTATTGTCGAAAGAGAGGTAAGGAATACGGATAAAGATGCAACAATAATAATTTTTGGTTTGCGCTTTAACCTTGCCAATGATATACCCATTTTGGTAATTGCCGTTTTAATTTTAGCATTGGTAATCTCATGGTCACGTAATTTGAAGTTACGACCGGGGCGTAAGCAAAATGCTTTAGAATGGTTGATTAATTTTACCAATAATGTAGTTAACAGTAATTTGTCAGGAGAAGCCAGAAAGCCCGCAAAGCTCTTTGGCTTTGTCGTTTTCTTATTCATTATTTTTAGTAATGAAATTGGATTATTTTTTCAAGTATCTAATAATGGCTATAGCTATTTTAGATCACCTACAGCTTCGGCTATTGTTACAATGACTTTAGCAACGATGGTTTTGGCTTATTCTCATTATGCCGGAGTAAAGAAACACGGTTTGAAAAAGTATCTGAAAAGTTATATTGAACCATTTCCTTTCTTTTTACCAATCAATTTAATTGATGACTTTTCAAGTTTTTTAACCCTATCTTTAAGGTTATATGGCAATATTTATGCAGGGGAAGTTTTGGTTCATTTAATTTCAAGTTTAGCTTTTGGAATTAAAGGATTAACTTTTATTACGGCTCCTTTTGCCTTCATCCTGATGTTAATCTGGCAAGTATTCTCTTTATTTATTGGTGCAGTCCAAACTTATGTCTTTTTAAATTTATCAATGGTTTACATTGATCGAAAAGTAAATTAATAAAACGTGGAGGAAATAGAATAAAAATGACTGGAATTAATTTAATCGCCGCTGCAATTGCAGCAGCCTTTGCAGCCATCGCTGGTGGTTTCGGTGATGCGATCGTAGTTAGTAAAGCTTTAGAAAGTATGGCGCGTCAACCAGAACAAAGTGGTACTATTCGCGGTACCATGATCCTTGGTGTGGGGTTGACTGAGTCTACTCCAATTTTAGCGATTGTTATTGCCTTGATTTTGGTATTTAAATAATTAAGGGCAGGCAAAAAGAAAGGGGTTAATAAAATGCTCAGTTTAGGAATGGAATCTCTTGAATTAGGCGATACCCTACTGCTATTAGTTACCTTGATTGTAATGATTTTTTTAATCGGGAAATATGCTTATGGACCGGTTAATAAAATTCTTGAGGATCGTCGAAAAAAAATTAATGATGATCTTGATTCAGCACAAAATAAGCGTAAAATTGCTGAAAAATTAGTAAATCAACGCCAAAAAGAAATTGATACTAGTCATGATGAAGTTAGTGCCATCATTGCTAAAGCTAAAAAAGATGCAGAAAAGCAACGAATAAAGATTATTGAACAAGCCCACCAAGATGCAGCAGCAGTTGAAGAAAGATCAAAAAATGATTTATCTCAGCAGAAAGCTCAAATGATGGGGCAAGTTAAAGATAATTTAGTTGACATTTCGACTAAAATGGCAGAACAAATCTTGCAAGATCAAGTTGATCAAGAAAAGCAGAAACAATCAATTGATGACTTTTTAAAGAAACTTGAGGCTAATAAATGAGCTATGATCGTGAAAAGTATGTGAAAGCTTATGTTTTAGCTTTAGGGTCAATTGTCTCAGTAACTGAAGCTGATGAATTTATTAGGCAATTACAATCAGTAGTTAAAATAATCGAAGAGCAAAATTTGTTAATTACTGCTTTAGCTAGTCGACGATTACCTGCTAATTTTGAACAAAATTTGTTAAAAAAATTGACTCAAGATTGTAATGAAAAGGTTGGTAGATTTCTTCAGGTTATTGTTAGAAATGGGCATATTAATATTATTAAAAACGTATTAACTGAATTTTGTAATTTTCAGGATCAACGTCAAAATAAAATGGTTTTTATTGCTCGAGTCCCTTATTTACCACCTCAAGATCAACAAGAGAAAATAGTAGAGGTACTTAAAAACAAATTTAATTTGGATAAAATTCAAATTAATTATCAAATAGATCGTAGCCTTATCGGAGGCATTATTCTGAAAAGTAAGCGATATTTAATTGATGATTCGCTGCGTACCCGTTTAAGTCGCGTTAGAGATTCATTATTGCAAATGAAAATTAGTAAAAAAGAATTGGAGGCATAATTTTGGCAACTACTGAGGCATTGGCTGAGGCTATAAAAAAACAACTTAGTCAATACGAAGAAGAAATTAAAGTTGATGAAATTGGTGCCGTAACATATTTAGGTGATGGAATTGTCAGAGCTTCGGGCCTAAACAATGCAATGTATGGTGAACTAGTCAAATTCCAAAATGGAGTTTATGGATTAATTCAAAATTTAGAAAGAGACGACGTTGGAATTATTGTTTTAGGTGCCTATGATAAAATTTCTGAGGGTGATACGGTTACCAGAACAGGCCGAATTATGGAAGTACCAGTTGGAGATGCTTTAATCGGACGAGTTGTCGATCCACTGGGTCGACCGATAGATGGAGCTGGTGAGATTACGACAACTCAAACTCGTCCAATTGAATGTCAAGCTCCAGGTGTTATGCAACGAAAATCGGTGGATCAGCCTTTGCAAACTGGAATTAAAGCAATTGATGCTATAGTACCAATTGGCAGAGGACAACGGGAATTAATTATCGGTGATCGAAAAACAGGTAAAACTTCTTTAGCAATTGACACTATTTTGAATCAAAAAGATCAAAATGTAATTTGTATTTATGTGGCAATTGGTCAAAAACAATCTACGGTACGTACACAGGTTGAAACTTTAAAAGAGCACGGGGCTCTTGATTATACAATAATTGTGGAAGCAGGACCTTCTCAACCAGCACCACTTTTATACATATCACCTTATGCTGGTTCAGCAATGGGTGAGTATTTTATGTATAACGGTCGTGATGTTTTAATTGTATTTGATGACTTATCGAAACAAGCTGTTGCTTATCGTGAGATATCTTTATTACTTCGTCGACCGCCGGGAAGAGAAGCTTATCCGGGGGATATCTTTTACACTCATTCGCGTCTTCTTGAACGTAGTGCTAAATTGAGCGATGATTTAGGTGGAGGTTCAATGACAGCATTACCAATCATTGAAACTCAAGCAGGAGATATTTCTGCTTACATTCCCACTAATGTAATTTCTATTACTGATGGGCAAATCTTTTTACAAAGTGACCTATTTTATGCGGGAACACGTCCAGCAATTGATGCGGGAGCTTCGGTTTCTCGTGTTGGTGGTTCTGCTCAAACAAAGGCAATGAAGAAATTATCAGGTACTTTGCGAATTGATTTAGCAAGTTACCGTGAACTTGAATCTTTTTCCCAATTTGGAACGGATTTGGATGCGGCAACTCAAGCTAAACTAAATCGGGGTCGACGCACAGTCGAGGTTTTGAAGCAAAAATTACATCAATCATTGACTGTGGCTGAAGAAACCGTAATCCTCTATTCTTTAACTCAAGGATATATTGATGATGTACCAATTAACAACATAAGTGATTATGAAGATACTTTAGTTAAAGAAATGCATGAACAATATAATGAAATTATGGATCAAATTACTCAAACAAAGGATTTACCAAAAGGGAATGTATTGAAGGAAGCAGTTGAAGCAATTACCCATAATTTTATTACAAAAATAAATCATAATAGTGGTTCAAGTATAGCTAATAATATCGCAAATCAAATTTCAAATTAGGTGAAAAAATGTCACAATCATTAACAGATATTAAACACCGAATTTCATCAGTAAATAATACTGAACAAATTACAAAAGCAATGAGAATGGTTTCAGCTGCTAAAATGAATCAAGTACAGCGGCACTATACTCAATATGAAATTTATGATACTAAGTTACGTGAAATTTTAAAAAAAGTTGCTTCTTCCGAATTTTTTAGATATTTAACTCGTTCCAAAGAAAGTGATCCTGAAGCTTTTCAAAATATTTATTATGATTTAACGGAAGAATCTATTGTGAATAGCTTTATTGAAAGTCGTTTATCTGATTATCAGGAAAAAAAGCGTCAAAAAGCTGCTTATCTAGTTATAACCGGTGATCGAGGTCTCGTCGGTAGTTATAATAGTAGTATTTTAAAATCAGCCTTGAGTTTATTACGTCAAGCTCATAAAAAAGGTGAAGATCCAATGCTTTTTTGTGTTGGTAGTGTTGGAATTGATTTTTTCCATCGTCGAAATATTAAAATTGATTTAGAAATTATGAATTTATCAGACAATCCTAGTTTTGGAGAAGTTAAAAAGATAATTTCTAAAACTGTTGATCTTTTTCAAAAAGGTTTATATGATCATTTATTAATTTGTTACAATCATTTTGTGAATTCTTTAACAAGTACTTTTCGGGTAGAGCAAATTCTTCCAATATCTGAATTGGAAATATTTGATGAAGTTGGGGAAAGTCAAAAAGTTGAACCTTTAGTTGATTTAAAAACTTTTCCAGATCCAATGACGGTTTTAGATACAGTTTTACCCCAGTATGCAGAAAGTCTGATTTATGGTGCAATTCTTGATGCAAAATTAGCAGAACACTCGGCTTCTACAATGGCAATGAAAAGTGCTACAGATAATGCTGATGATTTAATTAATCGAATGTCAATTGAATATAACCGAGCACGGCAAGGTGCTATTACAACAGAAATAAATGAAATTGTAGGCGGGGCTTCCGCTCTTGAGTAGAAAGGAGAATAATGGCTGATAATATTGGAAAAGTAGTTCAGGTTATCGGACCGGTTGTCGATGTAGAGTTTCCATCTCAAGATAGTTTGCCCGATATTAATAACGCGCTTATTGTTCAGAAAAGTGAAAGAGAAACCGTTGTTTTAGAGGTTTCACTAGAATTAGGTAATCGAGTTATTCGTACAATTGCAATGCAATCAACTGATGGATTGACTCGTGGAATGAAAGTTATTGATACTGGTTCTTCTTTACAAGTGCCTGTTGGAAAAGAAGATTTGGGCCGTGTTTTTAATGTATTAGGTGAAACAATTGATGGGGGTAAAAAATTTGCCCCAGATTATCCTCGTGATAATATTCACCGAGAACCTCCTAAGTATGAGGATATCATGCCCTCAACTGAAATTTTGGAAACGGGGATTAAAGTAATTGATTTGTTGGCGCCATATCTTAAAGGTGGTAAAATTGGACTTTTTGGTGGAGCTGGAGTTGGTAAAACAGTTTTAATTCAGGAGTTAATGCATAATATTTCGGCTGAACACGGTGGAATTTCTGTATTTACTGGTGTCGGTGAAAGAACACGAGAAGGTAATGACCTTTATTATGAAATGAAAAGTTCTAATGTTTTAAAAAATACTGCATTAGTGTTTGGACAGATGAATGAGCCGCCTGGAGCAAGAATGCGTGTCGCTTTAACTGGTTTGACTATAGCTGAACACTTTCGGGATGCTGAAAAACAGGATGTATTACTTTTTATTGATAACATTTTTCGTTTTACTCAAGCTGGTTCTGAAGTTTCAGCTTTGTTAGGACGAATGCCTTCTGCTGTAGGTTACCAACCAACGCTAGCTACAGAAATGGGTCAACTTCAAGAAAGAATTACATCAACTCAATCAGGTTCAATTACCTCGATTCAAGCAGTTTATGTACCAGCAGATGATTATACTGATCCAGCTCCAGCAACAACTTTTGCGCATTTGGATGCAACAACAAACCTTGAGCGACGTTTAACTGAACAGGGAATTTATCCAGCAGTTGACCCATTGGAATCTAGTTCAAGTGCACTTGATCCTTTAATTGTTGGCCAAGAGCATTATGAAGTTGCTACAGAAGTTCAACACGTTTTACAAAGATACCGTGAACTTCAAGATATTATTTCAATTTTGGGAATGGATGAACTTTCAGATGACGAAAAGACAATTGTTCAACGTGCGCGAAAAGTTCAATTTTTCCTTTCACAAAATTTCTTTGTAGCGGAGCAATTTACTGGTAATCCAGGTTCTTATGTTCCGGTTAAAGAAACGATAAAAGGATTTAAAGGAATTATTGAAGGTAAATATGATAATATTTCCGAAGACGCTTTTCGTAATGTTGGACCAATTGAAGATGTTGTAAAAAAAGCTGAAAAGATGCGTACACAAGTTAAGGCTAAAAATTCAATTGAAGGTAAAGCTGTTACTTCTTCAAAAAATGAGGAATCGAAGTCTAATTCTAATCAATCAGAGAAATAGGTGGACTAATGAATGAGCATAAGATTTTTCGGATTAATATTGTGACCCCTGATGGACTTGTTTATGATCATCGTTCAACTTTGGTTGTAGTACGAGCAATTGGCGGCGAAATTGGTTTTGAAGCTGATCATGAGCCAACTCTAGTTTCATTACAAATTGCTCCGGTTAAAATCTACCGTGTTAATGGACAAATTCAATATGTTGCCGTTAATGGTGGCTTTTTGGAAATGGACGATAATGTAGCGACAATTGTAGCTAATACTGCGGAAAGGCCTAGTGATATTGATGTTGGAAGGGCTCAAACTGCTGAAGAAAGAGCTAGAGAACAAATAAAAAAAGCAAAGCAAGATCATGATAAAGCCGCTTTAAGAAGAGCTACTGTTGCTTTAAATCGAGCAATCAATCGAATTAGTACAGCCTCATTAAAAAATCATTAATATTTAAAAAATTAAGTCCAGTTTAAATGAAAAAATTTAAACTGGACTTTTAGTGTTATCATGAAACTAATACTAAATTTGATTTTATAAACTTTTATGATACGCTGAATTTTTTAAGGATTTCTAAAATATTTGGAAATCCTAATTAACTATAATCAATAAGAATATAAAATGATATAATTAAGATCAATGGGTATTCAGAATTTATAATAAATACGGAGTAGTTTAGCATGGCAAAAGAAATTGGCATTGATTTAGGAACGGCCAATGTTTTGATTAATCAAAAAGATAAGGGAATTGTTTTAAATGAGCCTTCTGTAGTAGCTGTGGAAACTCGATCAAATCGAGTTGTTGCAGTTGGATCGGAAGCTTATCGGATGGTTGGAAGGACACCAGGAGATATTAGAGTAATTCGTCCTTTAAAAGACGGGGTTATTGCGGATTTTGATATTACAGAGCAAATGTTGACTTATTTTATGAATAAGTTGAATCTTAAAGGATTTATGTCTCGTCCTACTATTTTAATTTGTTGCCCAACCAATATTACTTCAATTGAACAAAAGGCAATAATTGACGCTGCTGAAAAAGCAGGTGGTAAGAAAGTTTATTTAGAATTAGAACCTAAGGTTGCAGCAGTTGGTGCAGGTTTAGATATTTATGAGCCTAGTGGAAATATGGTTGTTGATATTGGTGGCGGAACTAGTGATATTGCTGTTTTGTCAATGGGTGAAGTAGTAACTAGTCGTTCTCTACGTTTAGCCGGTGATGCGATGGATACTGAGATTGCTAATTTTGTACGGCAAAAACATAATCTGTTAATAGGTGAAAGAACTGCTGAGAAAATTAAAATAGATATTGGTTATGTTTATAAACCAGATCCGGAAGTATCTGTTGAAGTTCGGGGTAGAGATATGGTTTCTGGATTACCAAGAGAAATTACAATTAGTTCAGTTGAAGTTTCTGAAGCTTTACATGATTCTATGCTTTCAGTTATTGCTGCTGCAAAAGAAGTATTAGAAAAAACACCTCCAGAATTATCTGCGGATATTGTAGATCGTGGCGTTATGCTTACTGGTGGAGGTGCTTTACTAAGAGGCATTTCACAGATGTTCTCTGATAGTTTACAAATTCCTGTAATTGTTGGCGATGAACCTTTATTAGCGGTTGCTTTAGGTACTGGAATTTTGTTGGATCATCTTGATAAAGGAATGAAGATTTAATTTGTGGAAAAATAAAGAAACAAAAAATTTTTTACTCAGGGTTATAGTTTATTTACTACTTCTGATTATTTTGGTTTTTGTTGGTACCGGCATCGGCTTTATGGTCAGTGGCGGTAATTTTTTTCAAGCCTTCAATTGGGGAACCTGGCAACATTTATTAGATTACTTTAAAAGGTAGGAAAAGATGGAGAAAATTTTAACTTTTTTAGTAAAATGTTACCAAAATTTTATTTCACCACTTTTTCCACCTAGTTGCCGTTTTTATCCAACATGTTCAAACTATATGTTAGTGGCTTTAAAAAAACATGGCCCTTTTTTAGGATTAATTATGGGTATTGCTCGAATATTAAGATGTAATCCTTTTAACTCAGGAGGGATTGACCATGTTCCTGATTATTTTACAATTTTCAAAAATAGTGAAGATAAAAGAAATTCAATCGTAAATAACAATGGAAAATGAAACAAAACTTGATAACAAAATTGATTATGGAATCCTTTCTAGTGTATTTCTTTTAATGATTATTGGTTTAGCATCGCTTTATGTTGCTTTAAAGCATGATCCTAATGTTGAAGGTATATTGCGACCAATGGTTTCTCAAGGTGTTTGGTATATACTGGGCGCCGTTTGTATGTTTTCACTAATGCAATTGGATTCAGAACAGTTATGGAAATTGACTCCATATTTTTATGCAGCAGGAGTTTTTATTTTAATTTTAGTTTTAATTTTTTATGACCGGCAAATTTCTGATAAAGTTGATGCCAAAAGTTGGTTTCGAATTGGATCATTTACCTTTCAACCATCAGAAGTTGCAAAACCTGCTTATATTGTCATGTTAGCAAGAGTTACTACTTTACATAATACAAAATATCCTCAACATAATTTACATAATGATTTTATTTTAATTTTTAAATTAATTGGATGGACGTTACCTATGGTTGGTTTAATAGTTTTACAACCAGATTTAGGAACCAATTTAGTTTTTATTGCTATTTTCTTAGGAATTATAATAATGTCAGGAATTATGTGGCAAATACTCGTTCCTGCCTTTGTGGCATTGGGTGGTTTAATTGTAGGAGTTTTGGCTCTAGTAATTTTTAATCAACAATTTTTAGAAAAATTAGGTTTTAAACTTTATCAATTTAATCGAATTTTTGATTGGTTAAATCCAACCAGTGGATCCAGTTCTGCTGATCAAGTTTTAAATAGTATTCGAGCGATTGGTTCCGGTCAATTATTTGGGAAGGGTTTTGGAGTTTCTCAAGTTTATGTACCGGTCAGAGAATCTGATATGATTTTTTCGGTGATTGGTGAAAATTTTGGTTTTATTGGTGCATGTGTTTTAATTTTTATCTATTTTATTTTAATTTATCAAATGCTTAGTACAACTGTTGAAACAAAAAATGAATTTTATGCTTATATTTCAACAGGTGTAATTATGATGATTTTATTTCATGTTTTTGAAAATATAGGGATGTCTATTGGATTACTTCCAATGACTGGAGTCCCCTTACCGTTTATTTCACAAGGTGGGTCAAATTTATTAAGTAACATGATTGGGATTGGACTAGTTATGTCGATGAAATTTCATTATAAAAATTATATGTTCTCACGTAATAGTGAAACATTTAGCTCAACAGAAAGTGAGTCTTATATTAAATGAGTAGATTAGAAATTAAAAATCTCTACGTTGAAGTAACCAATGACGAAAATGAAAAAGAAACTATTTTAAAAGGGGTTAATTTGACCATTAATACTGGTGAGATCCATGCAATAATGGGACCTAATGGGACAGGTAAATCAACACTATCTGAAACAATTATGGGAAATCCACATTACCACATAATTAAAGGTGATATTTTAATTGATGGGGAATCATTAATTCCTTTAACTGTTGATCAAAGAGCTCGCAAGGGGATTTTTTTGGGGATGCAATATCCTGCTGAAGTTCCAGGAGTTACTAATACAGAATTTATTCGTACAGCGATGAATGCTAAAGATCCTGATCATAAAATTTCTATTCCAGATTTTATAAAAAAGCTTGATCATACGATGAAGACCTTACATATTTCAGAAGAATTTGAAGAACGTAATCTAAATCAAGGTTATTCTGGTGGAGAAAAAAAAAGAAATGAAATTTTACAGTTAATGATGCTAGATCCTAAATTTGCAATACTTGATGAGATTGATTCTGGATTAGATATCGATGCATTAAAAATTGTTGCAAAAGGTGTTAATTCAATGCGATCAGATCATTTTGGAGCGCTGATTATTACTCATTATCAAAGGCTACTTAACTATATCATTCCAGATTTTGTTCATGTAATGATGAATGGTAGAATCGTTAAAACTGGGGATGCAGCTTTAGCTGCTGAACTAGAACGAGTTGGTTATGATGGCATCAAAGAGGAAATCTAGAATGCAGAAAGAATCTTATTTCCAATGGCTTCATGATTTTCAGAAACGTTTAATTCAACAAAATACGAAGAAACTTGCTTTGCCTTTATATGACAAAATTGATGTTAAATCATTACAGATTTTTCGCGAGCAGTCACAAAAAAAATCAACTTCAAAAGAATTACCGGTAAAAACTAATTTAGCTAATGAATTTGGTTTTGTTTTTGCTCAAAATCAACTTATGAAGGTTAATATACCTGAGAAATATCAAAAAAAAGGATTAATAATTTGTGATTTAGCGACCGCCTGGCTCAAACATCAAGATCTTTTTTTAAATTATTTTGCTAAATTGATTTCTCCACAAGAAGATCAGTTAGTTTTTGAACACTATCAACGTTTAAATGGAGGAGTGTTAATTTTTATCCCGGATAACTTATCAATTGATGAAACTTTGCAAGCTTATTTTGAATATCCAGTTGATAGTCAAAGTTTGCAAATTATTTTAATAGTGGGAAAAAATACCAAATTATCAATTACTGAAAATCAGTTATCGGCCCAAAAAGTAGATGGAGATTATACAATTTTTGGAGAAATTTATTTGGGTTCTAACTCTACTTTATCTTATGTGGTTAATGATCAGGCGAAGACTACTGGCCATAACTATTTTTATCGACGGTTTTTGCCACAGAATCGAGCAGTAGTTAATTTAACTTCTGGTGAATTTACCGAAGGTAATGTGTTGGTTAGTAATAAAATATTGCTGAAGGGAAATGATACATCAGGTGAAGTAAAAACAGTGGCTATTGCCCAACAGGATCAAATTTGTGCGATTAATAGTCGTGTAACTAATTATGGTTTGCGAACTAGAGGTAATATTTTGCAACATGGTGTAATTTTAGATCGTTCAAAATTAGTTTTTAATGGAGTTGGTGAAATTATTAAGGGCTCACGGGGTTCGGATTCTCAACAAGAAAACCGGGTTTTGATGTTGAGTGAAAATGCACGTGGTGATGCTAATCCAATTTTATTAATTGATGAAAATGATGTTACGGCTGGTCATGCAGCTTCTGTTGGACGAATTGATGAAGAACAACTTTATTATTTAGAGAGTCGGGGCTTAAATGCCGATGTTGCTAAGCGTTTAATTATTCGAGGATTTTTAGAATCAGTTATTACGGTAGTTGAAAGTCATAAAACTCGTGAAATGTTACGTTCAGTTATTGAAAGGAGTTTAGCAATTGATGATTGAGAGTCCATATCGTCATGATTTTCCATTTTTTTACTCTCAGAAAGAAAAATTGAAAAGAGCTTATTTAGATAGTGCAGCTACAACTCAAAAACCAAGTTCAGTAATTGAAGAATTAGTTCATTTTTATACAGAAGATAATGCTAATATTTATCGAGGAATTTATGCAACTTCACAACGTGCTACCAGTAAATTTGAAGCAGTAAGAGATCAAGTTAAAACATTTATTAATGCTTCAGAACGTACAGAAATTATTTTTACAAAAGGAACTACTCAAAGTTTAAATTGGATAGTTTTTGGATATTTTTGGGATCGGTTACATTCCGATGATGAAATTTTAATTTCAGTAATGGAACATCATAGTAATTTAGTTCCATGGCAACAGTTAGCCATTCATACAGGAGCCAAATTAAATTATGTTAATTTAAATGAGGATCAGCAGCTGGACATTGATGATTTTAAAGCAAAGCTTAATTCTCGGGTTAAGGTTGTAGCGTTAACTCATGTTTCTAATGTTTTGGGATGCTTAAATCCTGTAACTCAAATTACTACTTTAGCTCATAAATTTGGAGCAAAAGTTGTTATTGATGGAGCTCAAGCAATTGGACATCTTCAAGTAGATGTTCAAGAAATTAATTGTGATTTTTATGCATTTTCAGGTCATAAAGCTTTTGCTCCTACTGGAGTAGGTGTTTTATATGGAAAAAAAGAACTTCTTGAAAAAATGAAACCATTGGAATATGGTGGGGAAATGATTTCTGATGTAAATTATCAGAATACATCTTTTAAAGATCTTCCCTTACGTTTAGAAGCAGGAACTCAAAATATATCTGGAGTAATTGGATTAGGTGCAGCACTTGATTATCTGAATAAATGTAAATTAAATGAAATTGAATGCTACATTAAAAAATTAACGAAACTGGCGTTTGAACAATTGATATCAATACCTGAGGTAATTATTTATGGTTCAAAAAATGCTTCTTTTCATCAGGGCATAATTTCATTTAATATAAAAGGAATTCATCCTCATGATGTAGCTACAGTATTGGATATTAAAGGAGTTGAGGTTCGGGCAGGGCATCATTGTGCTCAAGTTTTGATGCGGTATTTAAACATTCCTGCTTGTTTACGCTTAAGCTTGCATATATATAATGATGAAACTGATATTCAGCAATTAATAATTGCTTTGCATGAAGTTTTGAGGTTTTTTAAACATGGATCATGATAATTTATCAACTTTATATCGACAAGCTATTTTAGAAGCTGGTGAAGATCCCCATAATTTTGGTGATCTTTTAAGACCAACTGTAAGTACTGAATTACATAATCCTACTTGTGGTGATGTTATTATTTTACAATTAAAAATTAGTGATCATATAATTAAAGATATAAAATTTAAAGGTCAAGGGTGCATTATATCTCAAGCTAGTGCTTCAATTATGACTGATTTAATTAAAGGAAAATCACTTGATCAAGCTAAGAAACTAAGAATAGCTTTTTCTCAAATGATCACGGATGATCACTTTATTGACAATGATAAATTAAAAGATGCATTAATCTTTAAGGGAGTTCGTAAGTTCCCTCAAAGAATTAAATGTGCAACTTTAGTTTGGAATGCATTAGAAAAGTCAATTCAACATGTGGAGGAAACCAATGGTTGAAGCAAAAACTAAAAATACTAAAAATAACGAAGAAATAGCGGCAAAAGTTGATATAAACGAAAATTTTGATTATGGTTTTTCAGATAAATTTACACCAGTTTTTTCAACAGGTCGAGGTTTGACTGAAGAAGTAGTACGTTCAATTTCTCGAGAAAAAAATGAGCCCCAATGGATGCTAAATTATCGGCTTCATGCTTTTAAAGTTTATCAACAATCAAAGATGCCTGACTATGGGCCAGATCTTAGTGAGTTGAACTTTAAAGATATGTTATATTATCAAAAGCCAACTGATCGTAAATATCGTGATTGGGCTGATGTTCCAGATACAATAAAAGAAACATTTGAACGGCTAGGTGTACCTCAAGCTGAAAGAAAATTTTTAGCTGGTTCTTCAGCTCAATATGAATCGGAAGTTGTTTATCATAATATGAAAAAGCAATTTGATCAATTAGGAATTATTTTTACAGATACTGATACGGCTTTACATGAATATCCTGAAATTTTTAAAAAATATTTTGGAAAATTAGTTAAACCAAATTTAAATAAATTTACAGCATTAAATGGTGCAGTTTGGTCAGGAGGAACTTTTATTTATGTTCCAAAAAATGTAGAAGTAAAAGTTCCAATTCAGTCATATTTTCGAATTAATGCTGAAAATTCTGGGCAATTTGAGCGAACACTAATTGTAGTAGATGAAGGTGCTTCTGTTAATTACGTTGAGGGTTGTACTGCTCCAAACTATTCTAGCGATAGCTTGCATGCCGCAGTAGTTGAAGTATTCGTAGAACCAAATGCTTATTGTCGTTATACTACTATTCAAAATTGGTCTAAAAATGTTTATAGTTTAGAAACTAAACGTGCTCAAGCCATGGAAAATTCTACAATGGAATGGGTAGATGGTAATTTAGGTTCTAAAACTACTATGAAATATCCAGCAGTTTATCTTGATGGTCGTGGAGCAAAAGGGACCATGCTTTCAGTAGCAATTGCTTCGAAAGGAGTTGATCAAGATAATGGAGCACGGATGATACATAATGCTCCGGACACAACAAGTTCAATCATTTCAAAATCAATATCTAAGGATGGCGGAGCTGTTGATTATCGTGGAACTGTTCGTTTTGGACCGCATTCTGATCGATCTTTTTGTCATGTAGAATGTGATACCATTATTATGGATGAAGAATCTAGCTCTGATACTATTCCATATAATGAAATTTTAAATGGTAATGTCACTATGGAGCATGAAGCTAAGGTATCGAAGATTTCAGAGGAACAATTATATTATTTGATGAGCAGAGGAATTTCAGAAGAAAAAGCCACGGAAATGATAGTTATGGGGTTTGTAGAACCTTTTACTAAGGAATTACCAATGGAATATGCTGTTGAATTAAATCGTTTAATTGGAATGGAATTTGTAGGGGGAATTGGCTAATATTGATTCCGTTAAAACTTAATGAAGTTTTAAAAATTATAAAATTGAATTCCAATGTTGAATTTATTGAGCAACGAAAGTCACAAATAGAATATCAGTTAGAATTAGTAAATCAATGGCAATTAAAAACTGGAGGCAAATATCTTTTAATTGGACCTAATCAAAGTGATTTAACTTTAATTATAGCTTTAGCAATTGGCGATAAGGGTCTAATTGAATCATTTGAAGTAACTCCTGGTTGTGGAAGTGCTCCGGTTACATTTGGTGTTTCTGACACTAAATTATTAAACTTAAATTGTAGAATTCATTTTCACTCCGCTAAGATTTTTCCTTTTGCGGAGTTTAATTTTTCTTCTAATTATTTTGATGGAGTGATTATTGCACATGCAACTTGGTATTTTGCAAAATATGATGAGTTGGCTAAAATATTGCAGCAAATCTCTAAAATAATTCCAATAATTTATTTTGTTGAGTGGGATTTAAACTTTACAAATTTTCATCAATGGGGGGCATATTTAGCTTATTTATGGCAAGGTGAAATTGCCCAGATGGCAAATAGTAATATAACGAATATACGGTCAATAATTTCATCAACTGAAGTGATTAATCTACTTATTAAGAATCATTATAATATTAAGCAGAAAAAAATAATCGATACATCTAAACTTTTGGATGGGTCATGGCAGTTAATGTATGTTTTAATCAATGGTAAAAAGATATTAAAACAGCTTTCTTCAGATTTGGTTACCGATAATTTTTTAAAGCAGGAACTATCAGTAATTAAAAAGTTTGATTTTGAAAAAATACAATCACTCCCTAGTTATTCTTTAATTGCACAAAAGGATTAATTGTAATAAAATTACTTTTATGCAAAAAAATGTTTAAAAATAAAGGGGGATTTAATTTGATGAGTAAAGCTAAACCAACAGATTTTGATTGGGCTAATCTTGATTTTTCATATCATGATTTACCATTTAGGTTTCGTGCGTTTTATCGTAACGGAAAGTGGGAAGAAGGTAAATTAGTCACTGATTCTCAAATTTCTTTATCTGAAGCTTCACCTTCGATTCATTATGGACAGCAAGTTTTTGAAGGATTAAAGGCTTACCGTCGTCCTGATGGTGGAATTAACCTTTTCCGACCAAACGAAAATGGGAAACGGATGAATCGTTCAGCTAAACGTTTATTAATGCCAGAATTTCCAGTAGATCGTTTTGTTGAAGCAATTAAGCAAGTGGTTTTAGCAAATAAAGAATTTGTCCCACCTTATGGTACAGGAGCAACACTCTACTTAAGACCTTTGATGATTGCAATTGATTCGGTTGTTGGTGTACAACCAGGTAAAGAATATATGCTGAATATTTATGCGACTCCAGTTGGACCATATTTTAAAGGAGGACTGACTCCAACGGCTTTTGTTACATCGCAGTATGATCGAGCAGCGCATGGTGGAACTGGGCGAGCTAAAGTAGGTGGAAATTATGCTGCTAGTCTATTACCAGGGTCAAAGGCTCATGAAACTGGTTATTCTGATGTAGTATATCTCGATCCCATACATCATGAGTATATTGAAGAACTAGGATCTGCTAATTTTTTTGGAATTACTAAACTTGGACAATTCTTAACTCCGAAATCACCATCAATTTTACCTTCCATTACTAAATTATCAGTTTTAGATTTATCGAAAGAAATGGGCTTGAAACCAGCACAAGTTCAAATTTCAATTAATGATCTTGATTTATTTGCTGAAGCAGGAGCAATGGGTACTGCTGCAGTAATTTCCCCAGTTGGATCTATTACGAATCATGGGGAAAAGCATGTTTTTTATTCTGAAACCGAACCCGGCCCAATTACGTTAAAACTCTATAATCGTTTAACTGGAATTCAATTTGGTACTGAATCTGGACCGGAAGGTTGGGTTATTGATTTAGGTAAATAAAATAATTTTAAAAAAAGAATTCAAATTTTTTTCTATATAAAATTTGAATTCTTTTTTGTTTTGTAGTTTAGGTTATTTTTTTACTACTAAGCAATTACAATTGGAATGTTGTACAACATATTCTGTTACAGAACCAACAAATAATTTTTCAACTTTACTCATCCCTGTAGCGCCCAAAACAATTAAATCGTGAGGATTAGTGAAGCGGTCTTGGCTAATAATTACTTTAGGATTTCCTAATTCTATATATTTATTTGCTAAGATATTTTTCTCTTTCGCTTTTGCAACTAAGGAACTTATTTGATTTTTAACTCCATCAGTTATTCGGTGTAAAGCATCCGTATCAAAACTTGATACATTTTTTAAAAGCTGATTATCAATCACTGCAATTATATCTAAATTAGCTTTTGATTTTTTTGCAAGATCCATAGCCTTTTTAAAGGCTAAAAAAGACAGTTTAGAACCATCAAATGCTGTTAGGATATTTTGATAAACCATTGTTTCCCTTTCGAAAATTATTATATTTTTTTGAAATAAAAATGTAGCTTAATTTATAAAAAGAGTTATTTATTTTTCATAGATTTAATTAAAATTCGATTGATAGTAAAAGTTACTATCACACCAAGAATTAGTGAAAAAAATTCTAACCACGCATTTTCTGTAATAACTGCACAAATGGTGATAATGACGATAATTACAATAGATAAATTATATAAAAGTACTTGATACGGTGATAATTGTAAAAAATTACGTTTGATAGTTATAAATATACCGCATAAACTTATTAAAATCGCGTAAATACTAAATAATATTTTCATCATAATAGTTAATCCTTAAAAAAAATAAACTGGAAAATTCCAGTTTATTAATCTCTCTTGATGCCGTTCACCGAGTTGATTTGGTTGATCCCGCGATTAAACTAAGTGGGAACTATTTTCATTTGCTTTAATTACCTTTGTGCCAGGCCTATCTTAACAAATGCGATTCATTCCCAATAATCAATGGTTGTCGGTCAACACAATTTTTGACTCAGTTCGAACATTAGAGATTATTATCAATATAGCACAAAGACTATTATTCAACAATAGAAAAAGATTAAAGTCGCTTATTATAGTACTCAACAATTAACTGTTCATCAATATCAGGATCTAATTCATCACGTACTGGTTCTCGAACAAAGGTACCTTCTAACTTTTTATCATCAAAAGTTACATAATTAGGACGACTAACAGTACTGTCAAGTGCAGTTTTTACTATATCCAAATTTTTAGATTTTTCTTTTAAACTAATGACTTGACCAGGTTTTACTATATATGATGGAATATCAACTCTTTTACCATCTACTGTTACATGTCCATGATTTACCATTTGGCGAGCTTGTTTTCTAGTTAAAGCAAACCCCATTTTATAGACTAAATTATCTAGTCTGGATTCTAACAAGTTTAAAAGGTTTTCACCATGAGTGTATTCACTTTTAATTTTGCCAGCACGAACAAATAAATTTTGAAATTGACGTTCATTTAAACCATACATTAAACGAACCTTTTGTTTTTCTCTAAGTTGAGTTGCATATTCTGATGGTTTAGAACGGTTATTTCGTCCATGATCACCAGGAGCATATGGTTTGCGTTGTAATTCTTTGCCTGTACCAAGTAAAGAATAACCTAATCTTCTTGATTGTTTCCAAACTGGTTTAATATTTCGAGACATTTTGTTCCTCCAATTTATTTGTCTTGGAGTAAAATAACTATCATCTCAATCTCGTACAATTTATCCTAATTTTCACTTTAGCAGCAAAGTTACTCATTCCTTTAAATGTGTAAATTGTTGACGTCCGATCAGATGATTGCTGCTATTCTACACAGTGGAATATTTTACTTGATTTGTGTCAGGCAGTCAATTTATGAATAAAATTTTTTATCGTGGTAGTAATTTGGTATAATTTATCATATTAAGAGAGGCTTTAATATACTATGTGGTGGATCATTGTTTTTATCGTTTTTATCGTCATCCTCTTAGTTTGGCTAGGAGTGATTTTTTATCAACGAAGAATTAATTTAAAAATTGAGGCGTTAGATCAAGAAAAGAACCATTTACTGGATCACCATCTTGATGAAGAATTTGCTAAACTTGAGCAAGAAAATCCTACTGGAGAAAGTTTAGCTAGTTTAAATCGTTTGCAACAAGAATACAATCATTTAAAGAATCGAAAATTAGTTGATTTAGAAACTTTCTTTTTTGAAGCAGAAGATTCAAATAATAAATTTCAATTTTTGCAGGGCCGTCGCAAAATTACTGAATTAGAAAAAAGAATTAAAGAAGCTAAAGATTTATTAACTAAAATTCAATCCGCTTTATCTCAAATTCAAAATGTACAAAATCAGGATAAAGAATTGATGAGTCAAATTAATGACGATTTGAGCACGGTAAAAAGGAAGATTCTGTCACAAGGTTATGCTTATGGTCCGGCTCAAGATAATTTAGAACACCGATTGGCAAAAATTGATGAAAATTACGATCAAGTACAACAGGTCTATTTAAGTGGTGATTATGCAAAAGCTAAAGTTCAATTTACTGTTGTAAAGAAAGAAACTGCAGATTTAAATCACGATATGCAAAAGATTGCTGATTTGTATGAACGTTTAAATAAAAGTTTTCCTGAACAGATTGATGAAATTAAAACTACTTATGTCAAATTTAAAAATTTAGGGTATTGTTTTATTGATGATGATTTTGATGATCAACTTTTAGATTTGCAAAATTCTCTTAATCAAACAATTGAACTTTTAAATCAGGCAGCTGTAACTGATATTCAACAGAATTGTGCTAAAATTTCGGAAAAAATTAAAAAATTATATACTGTTTTACAGCGTGAATATAATTCTCGGCGGCAAGTTCAACGTGATAAAACTGAACTTTATCAATTTATTGTTCATGCAGAGAGGCAAAATCGCTCATTAAGGGATACTGTATATCATTGTGCAAATGTTTTTATAATTCCAGATGAAGAACTCAAAAAAGCAACTAAGTTTGAAATTCAAATTGAAGATATTCGTTTAAACTATAATCGTGACATGCAGAAGGTTTTTGATAAGGAAGCAGTTTTTAGTGTAATTAATCGAAATTTTGAATTATATCGAAAAGAATTAACTGAAATTGAAAAAAATCAAGTAAAAATTGCAAATTTAGTTGCTCAAGATTATCAGGATTTATCTGTTTACAAAAAAGATCTATTAGTAGATGAATCTGCTTTAAAGGTTATTGTTAGATACGTTGAAAAAGAGAATTTACCAGGAGTACCTCAAGATTATCAAGAATTTTATTTAGTAGTAAATAATGAGCTAAAAAAATTTCATAACCTTTTGCAAACTGATAAGATTAATTTAACTGATATTAAAAAGGTTGCGAATATGCTACAAGAAGATTTACTATCTTTAGCGGATCGCACGAATGAAATCGTTAAAAATTCTCGATTAACGGAAATTTTGATTCAAAATGTAATTCAACATCAATCTAAACGACCAGAAGTAACTACTAAAATTAACCAAGCTAAACAAATTTATTCAAAAAAATATGATTATGAAGCTTCAATGAATATTTTAGCTAAAGAATTAGAGCTAATTAAGCCAGGAGCTTTTCAAGAAATTGTAGATAATTATGATAATCATGATCAGTTAAATTTAAAATTAAATGAAATGGAGCCGAATGAAAAGAATTTATGATTTATTTTGATAATAGTGCAACTACTCCAATTGACCCTCGAGTTCTGGATACTTTTGTTAAAGTTTCACAAACTTATCCAGGAAATCCCTCAAGTTTACATCAATTGGGACGTAAAGCAACTGAAGTTTTAGAATTATCCCGCCAACAAATTAAAGATATATTAAATCTTAAAAATCGGGAAGTACTTTTTACTAGTGGTGGATCTGAAGGTGATAATCTTATAATTAAAGGTGTTGCTCATAATCGAAAGTTAAGTGGTCATCACATTATTGTCAGTGCAATTGAACATGCTGCTGTATTAAATGCAGCAAAGCAACTTGAAAAAGAAGGATTTGAAGTAACTTATCTATCTCCAGATAAAAATGGTCAAATCAGGCCAGAAACTCTTAGTAACGCAATTCGTAATGATACTATTTTAGTATCGATTATGGCTGTTAATAATGAGACTGGTGCAATTCAACCTTTGAATGAATTATCAGATATTTTACAAAAGTATCCCCAGATTGTTTTTCATGTAGATGCAGTTCAAGCAGTAGGAAAACAGTTAGAATCAATTTATTTAAATGATCGAATTGACTTTTTAAGTTTTTCAGGTCATAAATTTCGTGGGCCAAAAGGAATTGGGTTCGTTATCTATCATCCTAATCGACATTTTGATCCTTTAATAGCCGGTGGAGGACAAGAAAATGGTTTACGTGGAGGAACGGAAAATATTCCTGCCATAGCTGCAATGGCTAAAGCTTTAAGATTAAGTTTTGATAATATTAATCAATGTCAGAAAAAATATATTGAAATGAAAAATATTTTACTGAATTTTTTGGATAAAGATCCTGATTTTTATGTTATTTCCAAAAATTCAAAAATTTATACACCATCAATTATTTCATTTGCTTTAATTGGGGTAAAAGGGGAAACAGTGATTCACTACCTGGAAGCTCAAGAAACTTTTATTTCTACAACTAGTGCTTGTTCGTCAAATAGAAATCAACCATCTCATGTTTTAATGGCAATGAAAGAACCTGACGAAGTAATTAAGGGAGAATTAAGAGTTAGTTTAGGACCACAGAATGACATTTCCGAAATGAAAAATTTTGTGAATCAACTAGAAAAGATGAAAGATAAACTGAAGGTATTTATTTAATGGAATATAATGAATTAATGGTTCGCTATGGTGAACTTTCAACTAAGGGGAAAAATCGCCGGCAATTTATTGAGCATTTGAGAATTGATATCAAAAAAAAATTAATAAAGTTTCCAGTTACTATAAAGGCTAGTCGTGATCATTTACATATTTTGCTTAATGGGGAAGATCCACAACCAATTATAAAAAAGCTGCAAACAATTTTTGGAATTCAAAGCATTTGTAAAACAGTAAGAGTAGACTTAGCTATTGAAAAAATAAAAAAAGCAAGTCTTTTTTTAGCACAGCAGGCAGTACCTTACTCAAAAACCTTTAAAGTGAAAACCAAAAGAATTAATAAAAATTTTTCTATTGGTACATTTGCTTTAAATAATTTAATTGGCGATTTGATTTTAGAAAATTATCCAGGATTAAAAGTAGATGTACATCAACCAGACTTTGAATTAACTATTGAAATTAGAAAAGATGCCGTTTATCTTTATGATAACGTGATTCCTGGAGCTCATGGTATGCCGGCTGGAACTGCTGGGAAAGTTCAAGTGATGCTTTCGGGAGGTATTGACTCCCCGGTGGCTGCTTATTTAGCCTTAAAAAGAGGTATGCGTATCGAAATGCTGCATTTCTTTTCTCCACCTTATACATCACCTCAAGCTTTAGCAAAAAGTAAGGAGTTAACTAAAAAATTAATTCCTTATACTGGTAACTCTTCAATTCAGTTTATTGCCGTTCCTTTTGCTAAAATTCAGGAGCAAATTAAAGTTAAAGTTCCTGAAGGTTATTTGATGACAGTCCAGCGGCGTTTGATGTTAAGATTAGCTGATAAGATTCGTGCTCAACGAAATGGTTTAGCAATTGTTACTGGAGAATCTGTGGGGCAAGTAGCCTCACAGACTTTAGAAAGTATGATGGCAATTAATGATGTAACATCAACACCAGTATTACGTCCTTTAGTTTCTTTTGACAAAAATGAAATTATCGCTGTAGCAAAAAAAATTGATACTTTTAATCTTTCAATTATGCCTTTTGAAGATTGTTGTACAATTTTTGCGCCACCTCAACCAAAAACTAAGCCACATTTGATTAAGGCTCGTGAATATGAAAAATTAATTGATGTTGAACAATTAATGGCAGAATCGTTAAATCAACTTGAAATTACTAGTATAAAAGCTGATCAAAATTACCTTACCAAAGAGAAGCCTCAAATTTTAAGCTTATTGTAAATTTTTCAGAAAAGGTGAAAATATGGATCAAAAAAAATCAGAAATTGCCAGTAAATATGATGGCAAAATAGTAGAGGATGGTCGTTATCAATGGTGGTTAGACCATGACGAATTTAAACCTAAAGGAACATTGAAAAAACGTTATTCAATAGTCATTCCGCCGCCAAATGTTACTGGGAAATTACATCTTGGTCATGCATGGGATACTACGTTGCAGGATATATTAATTAGATTAAAGAAGATGCAAGGATTTGATGCCTTATGGGTACCTGGAATGGACCATGCTGGAATTGCAACTCAAGCCAAAGTTGAAGCAATGTTGCAAGAAAAGGGCATTTCTCGTTACGATTTAGGACGAGAAAAATTTATTGAAGAAGTATGGAAATGGAAAGATGATTTTGCAAAAATAATTAAAGAACAGTGGGCTAAATTAGGATTATCACTTGACTATTCTCGAGAGCGTTTTACCCTTGATGAAGGACTTTCTAATGCTGTTAAAAAAGTGTTTATTGATCTTTACAATAAGGGATTAATTTATCGAAAAAAATATATTATTAATTGGGATCCTAAAGCGCAAACTGCTTTGTCCGACATTGAAGTTATCTATAAAGAAGAGAAAGGTTATCTTTATTACTTTAATTATCCTTTAGAAGATGGTAGTGGTTCTTTACAAATTGCTACTACACGTCCTGAGACTATTCCAGGTGATACAGCTGTTGCTGTCAATCCTAATGATGAAAGATATCTTAATCTCATTGGCAAAAACTTAATTTTACCGATATTTAATCGAAAATTGCCAATTATTGCAGATGAGTATGTTGATCAATCATATGGTACAGGAGTTGTAAAAATTACTCCAGCCCATGATCCTAATGACTTTGAAGTAGGTGTAAGGCATCACTTAAAAGTAATAAATATTATGAATAAAGACGCTACTTTGAATGAAGCTGCAGGGAAATATCAGGGTTTAGATCGTTATCAAGCTCGTAAATTAATTACTGATGATTTAACAAAGGCTGGCTATTTTGTAAAAAAGGAGGAATTAATTCATAATGTCGGACATTCTGAACGTACAGATGTTGAAATTGAGCCTAGACTTTCAACTCAGTGGTTCGTTAGAATGAAAGAATTAGCTCAGCAAGCAATTGCTAATCAATCAACAGATGACCGAATTAATTTCTACCCTCCTAAGTATGAACAGACTTTTTTGCAGTGGATGGGAAATGTTCATGATTGGGTTATTTCAAGGCAATTATGGTGGGGTCATCGAATTCCAGTTTGGTATCGTAAATCTGACGGAAAAGTTTATGTTGGAATGAAGGCACCTGAGGATAGTGAAAATTGGGATCAAGATCCAGATGTATTGGATACTTGGTTTTCTTCCGCGTTATGGCCCTTTTCAACTTTAGGTTGGCCAGATACAGATTCAAAAGATTATAAAAAGTATTTTCCAGTAGATACTTTGGTTAGTGGATATGATCTTATCTTTTTTTGGATTTCTCGTATGATTTTTCAAAGTTTAGAGTTTACCGGGCAAAGACCATTTAAGAATGTAATATTACATGGATTGATCCGAGATTCACAGGGAAGAAAGATGAGTAAATCTTTGGGAAATGGATTAGATCCAATGCAAGTGATTGACCAATATAGTACTGATTCTTTAAGATGGTTTTTCATTACTGGATCAACACCAGGCCAAGATATTCGTTATCAAACCGAGAAAATGGATGCATCATGGAATTTCATTAATAAAATTTGGAATGCAAGTCGTTTTGTTTTAATGAATTTAGACGGTGATGAAGATATTTATAGTTTACCGGAGGATTTGTCACAAGACCTTTCTGATCGCTTTATTTTAGCTCGCTTAAATCAAGTTACTAAAAAAGTTAATGAATTATTTGAAAAATTTGAGTTTGGAGAAGTTGGTCGTACATTATATGACTTTATTTGGAATGATTTTTGTGATTGGTATATTGAAATGGCTAAAGAGAGCCTGTATGGTAATGACATTGAAATTAAAAAGGCTAAGAAGTGGCATTTAGGTTATGTACTTTTTCATATTTTATTGTTGTTACATCCAATCCTTCCATTTGTTACAGAAAAACTTTACCAATCACTAAATAAGAAAAAAGTTTCAATAATGGAAGAATCATATCCTCAACCAAATTCACGCTTTGAAGATCAAGAAGCCATTAAAGCAATGAATTCTTTGATTGAAGTCATTAAAGCGGTAAGAAATATTCGTGGTGAATATCATGTTGCTTTGAGTAAACCAATTAATCTTTATTTGAATTTGCATGACCCTAAATTATTTGAACTTTTACAAACTAATCGACAATATATTGAACGTTTTACTAATCCTCAAAAATTAATAATTAAACAAGATTTAGAAGTTAACTTTTTAGCAGCTAATATAATTATTAAAGGGGGAGCGGTTCTTATACCTTTGTCGGGATTAGTAAATAAAGATATTGAATTGAAGAAGTTAAATAAATCTCGAGACAAGTTAAATAAAGAATTACAAAAAATAAATAAAAAGCTTCATAATCCAGGCTTTTTAGCTAAGGCCCCTGATACTGAAGTAAAAAAGCAGCAACAAAAAGCGAAAGTTGTTAATGAAAAAATTATTGAAACTGACAAGCAAATCATGACAATTAAAAAGATTTAAAATAACTTTGCGTAATTTCTTATATAAACTTACATAAGGAGTTACTGATTCTTGGATGAAATTAAAATTGCTGAAATTTATGAATTAATAGAAAAATTTGGACCAAGCATTGTTCCAACTAAAGACCTAATCTCACTGATTATCGCACCTGATTGTTTAGATTTAGCTAAATTCCCTGAATGTTTTGGATTAAGAGATTTAATTTTTCTTGATTTTAAGCAACTTAAAAGTGAACTATCTTTTTCCGATGTTATAATTTTTAAATTGTTAGCTGCAGTAGAATTGGGTAATCGCACTTTTCAAAATTGCCAATTAAAATTTGGAGAATTTACATCAAGTAGTAAAGTTGGAGAAACCTCACTAAAATTCTTTGAAAATGTTTATCAAGAGTGTTTAGTGGGTTTTTTCTTAGATATTAATAGAAATTTAATTCAAAGAGTCCTGCTTTTTAAGGGTTCACTTAATAAAAGCTTGGCTTTTCCTCGTGAAGTATTAAGTTACGCCCTTAAAAATCATGCTTACAGTTTTATTTTGGTACATAATCATCCAAGTGGTTCTTGTAAAGTTTCAAAAGCTGATATAATTTTTACTAAACGGATGGAGCGTGCGGCAAAGATTATGGGAATTCATTTTGATGATCATCTAATTATTGGTGCAGCTCAATATTTATCACTTCGAGAAGAGAATATTTTAAAATAAATTGTAATTTTTTGTTGTTTAATTTTAGATATTTTAATTAAGCGTAAATTTTTTATTAATCGCATGACAAAATGGTTAAAAAAGCGCAAAATTAAAGTTAGTGAAGAAAATTTAAAGCTTTCATTTATAACTTCATTATGATAGCTTTTAAAAATTAGCACTTTTAAAAAAATTTTCATTTTTTTCAAATTTTTTATAATAAGTTTAAGAGCCTAAATTAATTTGAAGGTTAGAAAATTTAAGCTTAATTTATTATTATTTGATCCAATTAACGTGAAGAAAAAAGCCGCAGTTAAAAGGATTGATAAATTAGGAAATGACTTTTTGCGGCAAAAATAAAAAAGAATAAGAATCAATGCCTAAACTTTTTTCAAACAAAAGATTAATTGTAATTTTAGTATCATTTATTTTAGCGGCTGCTTCAATTGTTTTTTCAATTCGAATTATTAATTATTCGCAAACGCCGCCTTATCTTTTAAAATTAACTAACGATGTCATTGACGTAACAAGTTATGTTGTTAATGAACCTGGTAGATTTTTAAAAAATGGTTTTAATTTTCAAACAGAATTACTATCAACTTATCAAGAAAATCAAAGACTTAAAAAGAAAGTTGATCAATTAGAACAAAATCAAACTAAAATAGCAATTTTAACTAGAGAAAATAAAGAATTAAAAAAAGAATTACAATTAAATGCTACTTTATCCGATTATTCTCAAATTACTGCAGCTGTTCTTTCACGCTCGCCTGCTAATTGGCAGGATGTTTTAATAATTAATCGAGGCTCGGTAAACGGGATTAAGAAAAATATGCCAGTAATGTCTGGTTCTGGTGTAATCGGTCGTATAATGGAGGTAAATCACTTAAATTCAAAAGTCGAATTAATATCTTCAAATAGTAAAATAGCAAATCATTTTGCTGCTCAAATAACTACTAAAAAAGGAGAAGTAATTAATGGCGTAATTACTGGGTATTCAGAGGCAGAAAATGCTTTGATTTTTGGAAATGTTTCGACTGATACGGAAATTCATGTAGGAGATGCTGTAGTTACTTCAGGATTAGGTGGTGTTGTTCCTAAAGGTTTGTTAATTGGAAAAGTTAACAAAATCGAAAAAAAAGATTATGGTTTATCTACAATGATTTACGTAAAATCGGCAACTAATATTAATGATTTTAGTGTAGTTACTGTAATTGATCGAACGGTTGGTAATTAGATGAAAAAACGAAACAATTTTAAAATTTACTTTTTCGCTTTATTCTTAATTTACTTATTAATTTTAGTAGACGGTTCAATCAGTTTTATTGCTCATTTTTTTTCAGCAGTAGTTGCTGGAAAAATTTTTTGGCTTGGTTCTTTAAGTGTCTTGACTGTTTTAAGTTTTGAAATTAATGTTAATTTTCTGGGGATTGCAGTTGTTTCTGGGATAATAGCTGATATTTTTTACTCAGGAATTATTGGCATCTATACAGTATCATTTGCTATAACAGCAATATTTTTAAAATGGATAGTACAATATTTGCCACATAATTTTATTTACATAGTATCTTCTTATTTTCTTTCAGTAACAATCTTTAGTACCATATATTATGGAATTAATAATTATTTGGGACTAACACGAATTGTGCCTTTTCAATATTTAGCGACTTATTTGCCGGCTACTTTGCTATTTAATTTAATTTATTTTATTATTTTATATGTTCCTATGTTAAAAATTATTGAGAACTTTAAAAGAAAGCTGGCATTAAAAGATGAAAAGTAACCAAGAAAAAAAAGAACTATTTACAGTAAGATTAATTGTTGAAGATGCATTATTTGCTGCTTTAGCGATGGCTTTAAATTACATTAAACCAGATATGGGAATATTGAATATTTCATTTGGTTTTATCCCAATAGCGTTTTTAGCTTTAAAAAGAGGGCTATTAAATGGAATGGTTTCAGGATTGATTTTTGGAATTTTAGATCTATTTTTGAAAGGGATGGGAACACCAAATGTTGTATCGGTAATTCAGGCCCTATTTGAGTATATAGTAGCGTTTACCTTAATCGGTTTGGCTGGATTGGCGCATGGTCCGCTTCAATTAGCGATAAATAAAAAACAGCACGGATTTGCAGTGCTGTCATTGTTTTTGGGAACATTAATTGGTTCTTTAGGAAAATTTGCTTGTCATACAATAGCTTCGGCTACTTTTTTTAGTAAATATTTGACGATTCCTAAGCATGGAAATGTCTGGATTGCAGCTTTACTTTATCAGGCTCCTAGTTTCTTTACTACCTTTATTCTAGCTGCTTTTTGTTTAATTCTAATTTACGCAATTCGACCTACTTTGTATGAAGGTTAAAATTCTACAAATTGTAAAACTACTGAGAGTATAACTCCAAGAAGAGTAACAATAATCATTAACCAAATGGAAATACTTGTGATAATACTAAATTTACTTTTTTTCTTTTTCATATTTTTTCCTTCTAGAATTTATTCTATCAAAATTATAGCTGAGTGTTAAATAATGAATAATTTTCAATTGTTTAGTTTAATCATTTTAATTGGGTTTATCGTTTTTGTAGCAACAATTAATATTTTTTTAATTAATTTTGCACCAAAGTATAAAATCAAATTAAGTCATTGGTTTTGGGCTCCACTAATTGGTGCTCTTTTTTTTGTAACAAAAGAACAATATATAAATTCAATTCTACCTTTATTTTTTCTTTTATTTTTTAGCTTTGAAATTATTTTTGCTTTAGCATATGCCTTTTATTTTCATCGATTTAATATCTATTATTTCTTCAAACAGTCACGTAAATTTTTAACAATTATGTTGTTGTTTTGGTACATAATATTTTTTGCTTTAAATCTTTTTAATATTATCTAAAACTAATTAGGAACATATGTTCGCTTATTAAAATTATGTTACAAGGTGTCACTACGTGGTTCGAAGTGGTGCATTGTGGTAGAATTTTTTTGAGGGTAATTAGTTATGTTTATGGGCGAATTTCACCATAGCTTGGATGAAAAAGGCAGGATTATAATTCCAGCTAAGTTTCGTAATGAGCTAGGTAGTTCTTTTATTATTACACGAGGTATGGATGGCTGTTTATTTGGTTATTCGTTAAATAATTGGGATGTTTTAGTAAAAAAACTGTCTACGTTATCTTTAACTAAAAAATCTTCAAGATTATTTAGTCGATTTTTTTATTCTGGAGCAAGTGAAGTTCAGCTAGACCGTAATGGTCGTGTGAACTTGCCGGTTAACTTAATTTCCTTCGCAAAATTAAAAAAAGATTGTGTAATTTTGGGTGTAAATTCTCGAATTGAAATTTGGGATGCTGCATCTTATCAAGAAATGGATACAGAAATGGCTGATAATATTAGCGATATTTCAGAAAATTTAATGGATATTGATTTTGACTAATTTATTACATTGCAGTGTTTTATTAAATGAAGCAATAACTTCTTTAAATGTAAAGCCTGAAGGTAATTATATTGATGCTACATTTGGTCGTGGCGGTTATACTCAATCGATACTAAACCATATATCTACTGGTCATTTAATTAGCATTGATCAGGATTCTGAAGCTATAAAATATGGAGAAAAGAAATTTAAAGATGCCATTTCAGCTAAGCGACTTTTTTTAATTCAAAATAATTATGAGCATATTGATTCGATTATCAACGAAGTTGGTTTACAAACAATTGATGGGATTGTTTTTGATTTAGGGGTTTCTTCACCTCAGTTTGATGACCCTAAAAGAGGCTTTAGTTATCGTTTTACTGGACCTTTAGATATGAGAATGGATCAAAGGCAAACACTAACAGCATTTAAAGTTATTAATAGTTATGATGCAGTTCATTTAAAAAAAATTTTTAAAGATTATGGGGATGCTCCTTGCTCCTGGCAAGTAGCACAAGCAATCGTTAAAGAACGAAAAAAGCATCCAATAGAAACAACAATGCAACTAGTTGATATTATCTTTGGTTATTTACCAGAAGCTGTTAAAAGGAAAAAAGGTCATCCAGCCAAAAAATTTTTTCAAGCTTTAAGAATTGAAGTTAATCATGAAGTGTTTGCTTTGAAAACTGCTTTAGAAAAAAGTTTAGAGAATTTAAAAATTGGGGGCATTATTTCTGTAGTAACTTTTCAATCTTTAGAAGATAAAATTGTTTCTCGTCTGTTTAGAAAATTAGCTAAATATCAAGATTATCCTAAAGGAATACCAATTATTCCTGAAAATGTTAAACCTAAATTAGAGCTAACTACTCGGCAGGCCATTAGACCTTCTGAGTTAGAACTAAAACATAATCGGCGGGCGCATAGTGCACGATTAAGAAGTGCAAAAAAAATTAGAAATATTAGTTTTTAGGAAAATATCATGAGAGAAGATAGATTAAATTCAGATATTATTTACAATGGTACTAATTCACCGGAATTAACTCCGACTACTGATGTATCAAATTTGGCTCATCTTCATTCAGGTTCTGCTGTACGTCGTAAATCGCAGTCTGGTAATCGTGAAACCGTTAAAAGTGTTAGTATTGGTAGAGTTCGTTTAAGTATTTTAGAAAAATTGTTGATTTTTCTTTGTGGTGTAGCTGTGTTTGTAGGATTGTTTTTTATTTTACAAGGTCGCATTAAAACTTCTAATGTGAGCTATCAAATTGATTTAACAAACAAACAAATTCAATCAATTAGTCAGGAAAACCAAGATTTGAATTCTGAAGTACAAACTTTATCCAATGATTCGCGATTGGCAAAGTTAGCTGAAAAATATGGTTTTCAAATTAATGAAAGTCGTATTAAAAATATTTTGAAATGATAATCGATGAAACAAAAGAAAAGTCAAAAATTACATCAAGAAATTAATTATCGAAACCGAAGAAGATTCGGTTTATTTTTTCTTTTAATTGTAATTAGTGTTTTTATTATTTTTTCATATCGTTTTATTTGGATCGTTAGTACTCACCAAGCAAGTGGGGTAAATTTAAACCAAAAACAAGAACAAATACATCAGTCTAAAACAATTTTACCAGCAAATCGAGGTCACATTTTTGACCAAAATGGTAATATTATTGCTCAAAATGATAGCAAGTTCACGATAACAGCTACTACTGATAAAAGGGCTGGAATGGAAATTGATGGTAACAAAAGTATACCTTTGTATGTTACGAACAAAGAGGCAGTTGCTAAGTTAATTAGTGATAATTTGCCAATTACTAAAGATTTAATTTTTAAGCAATTAAAACTAAATGGTTACCAAATTAGATTTGGTGCTGGTGGTGATAATATTCCAGTAGCTGTAAAAGATAAGATTGAGAAACAAATTAAAAAAGAAAAAATAACTGGAATTGAGTTTTTGCGTCGTCCAGCTCGTTTATATAATGGGGGAATTTTTGCTTCACAGATAGTGGGAATTGCTGATTTAATGATTGATGATCAAGAAAAGTCAAATGCACAATTAGTTGGTAAATTAGGAATAGAACGAGAATTTAATGCTCAATTAAGTGGTAAAAATGGTTATATTGAACGTAAAGTTAATTTAAGAGCAGGATTTGGTGATCGAATTGTTGAAAATCGTGTTAATCCGAGTGATGGTAAAGATATATATTTAACTTTAAATAGTGATTTTCAAAAACATTTAGAAACGCTTGTGACTCAAGTTAATGAGAGTTATCATCCTTTAGAATTAAATTCGGTGATGATGGAAGCAAAAACTGGTCGAATTGTAGCAGCAACTCAACGACCTTCTTTTGATACTAATACTTTAAAAGGTTTATCAGATATGTGGCGAGATCATCTTGTTGAAGATACCTTTGAACCAGGCTCCGTTTTTAAAGCAGTGACTTTAAGTACAGCAATTGATTTGGGTGTTTATAATCCTAATGAGTATTATGACTCAGGGTCTATAAAAATTGGGCCAAATATAATCTATGATTGGCAAAAGAATGGTTGGGGGTTGATCCCGATGTCTCAAGCTTTCCCTCGTTCAAGTAATGTTGGTTTTGTTCATCTCGAACAAAAAATTGGAAAAGATCGCTGGCAAAAAGCCATTAAAAATTTTGGATTTTGTCAAAAAACAGGAATTACGTTACCTAATGAGCAGGCGGGATTTCTATCTTTTAAACAGCCTATTGATCAGGCAACTACAGCTTTTGGACAAGGAATTAATGTAAATGTGATTCAATTACTACAAGCATATACTGCTATTGCAAATCAAGGGCAAATCATTAAGCCACAAATTGTTAAAAAAATTGTTAATCCAACCACTAAGAACATAGAATTTTTTAAAATTATCAAAAAAGGTCGACCAATTAGCGTCAACGCTGCTAATGAAACTCTTAATGAAATGCGCCGAGTAGTTAATGAAAAGTATGGTACGGGAGTAGTTTATGCAGTACCTAATTTGGATCTAGCTGTAAAAACTGGTACTGCAGAAATATCAACTTCCAATGGCAGTGGGTACTTAGGTGGTTCGTATGACTATTTATACTCCGTAATGGGAATTTATCCAGCAAATAATCCGCGTTATATTTTTTACGTATCAATGAAAAAGCCTCAAGTAATTAATAAACAACCTGAGCAAATGCTTAGTGAGATTTTTAAGCCAATGATTACGTATTCAATGTCATATAGTAAAAACTATCAATCATTGCAAAATTCTGATGTTACTGTACCAAATTTGGCTAATTTTTTGCGTAATGAGGCACAAGATAAATTATTAAAAAAGGGATTAAAGCCCATAATTATTGGAAGTGGAACAAATATAGTTCAGCAGTTACCTTATCCTCAAACTAAAGTTTTAAATGGTGACAAAATTATCTTATTAACAAATGGTGCCATGGTTCTACCAGATTTAAAAGGATGGTCCAAGAGTGATGTAATTAAATTGGGACAAATTACTGGTAAAAATATATCTATTAATGGTAATGGATATGTTAGCAAACAAAGCTTACCTCCAGGAAGCTCTATTGATTTCACAAAAAAAATTTCTGTAGACTTGAAAGAAAATACTAATGAAAATTAAAGAAAACTTTTTATTTAAAATTATTTTTATAAGTTATATTGTAATTTTTACCTTAATTATAGATCGTATACCCTTATCTATGATTTTAATTGGTGTTTCATTTGCCATTTGTTGGTTAATTTATCCATTTTTTATTAAATTTTTAAAAAGTGAAAAAGACGTTCAACAAATAAAAGAAGATGGTCCTACTTGGCATGAAAGTAAAACTGGAACTCCAACCATGGGTGGATTATTGTTTATTCTTGTTCCAATTTTATTAGGAATTTCTTTTACAATATATTATTTGTTTACTCGAGTAAAATTAGATCAAATTCAGGGAATTATCAGTTTGATTTTTGTTTTGCTTGCTTTTGGATTAATCGGTTTTATTGATGATTATAAAAAAGTTTCTAAAAAACAAAACTTGGGATTACGAGCGCGTGATAAATTTATTTTACAAATTTTAGCTGGGTTAATTTATTTATTCTTAAGTCCAACACAACCTTTTAAAAATAGTAAAGGACTAATCATTAGTGGATTAGTTTTTCTTTTTGCTTTAATTTGGATTGTTGGTTTTTCTAATGCAGTTAATTTAACTGATGGTATCGATGGTTTGGCTTCAGGTACAACATTAATTGTATTATCTTTTTATATTATTTTAGCTATAAAGCAAGACAATATTGCTGTTATTTTAATTGGATCACTTTTATTCGGTGCTATTTCTGCTTTTTTGTGGTTTAATTTTAAGCCAGCACAAATATTTATGGGCGATTTGGGTTCATTATCAATTGGTGCCTTTTTAGCAGCAGCATCAATTCAATTAAATGCTATTTGGTCTTTACTTTTTGTAGGTATAATTTTTGTTGGTGAAACTTTATCTGACATAATTCAAGTTGGAGTTCATCATTTTACGGGAAAAAGAGTTTTTAAAATGGCTCCTTTACATCACCATTTAGAGTTAACTGGTTGGAGTGAGGTCAAGATTAATTATGTTAGTTATGGTATAACATTGATTATGGCAATTTTGACTTCGATAATTTTAATTGCAAATTAATTATGGTAAAAACTAATTAAGTTTAAATAATAAATGAGCTAGTTTAATTTAGTAAAAATTAATATATAATTATCATAATTTTGTATTAATTTTTATTTTATAGGATATATAAATTATTATTAAGGAAAAAAATTGATCAAACATAATTTAATAAATAAAAAAGTTTTAGTTTTAGGATTAGGGTTAAGTGGTAAAAGTGCTATTAAATTGCTGAAAGTTCAAAAGGCAAAAATCTATTTTCATGATGATCAAATTAATCAATTTAATGATCCAGAAGTATATAAATTTGACCAGATTACAAATATGGAAAAAGAGAACTTTAATTTAATTATAAAAAGTCCGGGAATCCCTATAGAAAATCCATATGTTAATATGGCGTTGAAGTTAAAAATTCCTCTTGTAACTGAGTTAGAGTTTGCTTCATGGTATTGTAAAGCTCATTTAATTGGAGTTACTGGTACTAATGGAAAAACGACGGTAACGACTTTAATTGCCGAAATGCTAAAAAAATCTACGAAAAATTGTGTTTATAAAGCTGGTAATATTGGAATTCCATTATCGGAAGTATCATTAAAGGCACAAAAAAATGATTATGTAGTTTGTGAATGTTCAAGTTTTCAATTAGAGTTTACTGAAGAATTTCATCCGGAAATAGCCTTAATTAATAACACTTTTCCTCATCATTTGGAACATCATCATACATATAAAAATTATTTGTATGCCAAAAGTAAGATATTTGCAAATCAAACTCATAATGATTATCTAATAATTAACGGTGATCAAAAAGATTTAGATTCTTACATAAAATCAGCTAAATCTAAAATAATTAAATTTGGGTTATCTTTAGATAAATCAAATTCTTTAGTTTATTTAAAAAATAAAACAATTTATTCTCAAGATAGCAAAATTTGTGCAACATCGTTAATAAAGATTCCTGGATTACATAATGTAGAAAATATTTTAGCAGCTGCTACAGTTGCTAAAATATTAGGAGTTTCTAATCAAATAATTTCTGAAGTTGCTGAATCATTTCCAGGTGTTGAGCATCGTTTAGAATATGTTGGAGAAAAATCAAATCGAAAATTTTACAATGATTCTAAAGCTACTGATGAAGAGGCGACAATTGTTGCATTAAAAAGTATGAAAAAACCAGTTATTTTGATTGCTGGTGGTATGGATCGGGGTGATAAATTTCCAAAATTAGGGTTGGCTCTTAAAAATGTAAAATTAGTTGAATTATTTGGTGAAAATCAGGAACAATTACGGAAAGTAATTAATTCAGTTAAAATAAAAACTGTTTGTCACCAAGGTTTAACTGAAGCTTTTAATGATTCATTTAAACGTTCAGAACCTGGAGATACAATTTTACTTTCACCAGCGAGTGCGAGTTGGGATCAATTTAAAAGTTTTGAAGCTAGAGGAAAAAAATTTAAGGAACTTTATCGGAAGTTAAAACCATGAGAATAATATTTGCTGGAGGAGGAACTGGAGGACATATTTACCCAGCTCTTTCTGTTATTAAGAAGTTAAGAGAGAAAGATCCGAAAGTTGCAATTTTATTTATTGGAAGTGATCGCGGATTAGAAAAACGTTTGATGAAAGAATCTAAAATAGATTTTATACCGATTAAAGTTCAGGGATTACGACGTTCGTTTTCTTGGCGTAATTTTCAAGCTATAGGTAAGTTTTTGAAAACAATTCCTGAAGCTAAAAGAATAATTAAGAAATTTAAACCCGACGTAGTTGTTGGGACAGGAGGCTATGTTTCAGCACCTATTCTTTATGAAGCTTCACGTCTTACAATCAAAACTTTAATTTTTGAACCTAATTCTTATCCCGGATTAGCAAATCGCATACTAGCTAAAAAAGTTGATTGCGTAGCAATTTCTGATCAAAACTCTGCTCAATTCTTTCCTAGTAAAAAAATTGTATTTACTGGGAATCCTAGATCCCAGGAAGTTTATGAATCTTCTTTAAATTCTGCTGAAATTAGTAAAGACAATATTAAATTACCTCAAGTTTTGATTTTTGGTGGATCTTTAGGGGCTTTAAAAATTAATGAAGCAACAGAACAAATGATTCAGTCTTATCAAATTAAAAATTTTAATTTGATTTTTGCAACAGGCCGCCGCTATTATGATGCAAAAAAGAACTTTTTTGAAAAACTTCAAAAAAAAGATAATGTTACAATTAAACCTTATATTGATAACATGTTGGATTTATTGCCACAAATTTCTTTGATGATTTGTCGATCTGGAGCTACAACTATAGCAGAATTGACCGCTTTAGGAGTTCCAGCAATCTTAATTCCAAGTCCTAATGTAACTCATGATCATCAAACTTATAATGCAAATACTTTAAGTAATCTTAATGCGGCTATTTTATTACCTGAAGATCAGTTGTCTGCAAGTGAATTATATAAATTAATTAATGAATTAATCTCTGATTCAAAAAAATTGTCCCTGATGAAGAAAAATGCTTTTAAATTAGGACAAAGACATGCGACCGATCGGTTTATTGACGTTTTAAAGAAGCTAATTAATGAAGACAGTAGAAAATAATTTTTATTTTAAAAAAATAAGTTATAGCTATATTTTTAAAACTGCAATCGTGGTATTATTAAATATCATAGGGATTATTGGATGTGTTTATTTTTTGTTGAATTTGAATTTGATTAGAGTAGTTAATGTAAATGGTAATAATGAAATTCCTGCTCAAGAAATTATTGATGCATCAAAATTAAAAGTTAACCAAAACGTTTTTCAAATATTTTTTAATCAAAAAAAAATTAAAAGACAAATAAAAAAAAACATTCCTCAAATTAATCAAATAAGTTTAGAATTGCATGATTTTAATTCGGTGAAAATAACAGTAACTGAATTTCAAATTATTGGTTATATTCAAAAAAATAAATATTATCGATCAGTTTTTACAAATGGAAATGTTGATCATCTATTGAAAAAGAAAATTTATCAAAATCGTCCGATTTTTGATAATTTTAAAACAAAGGAGGAAATTCAACGAATTGCCATTGTTTTTCAGAAAATTCCAGCTTCGGTAAAAAATAATATTTCTGAAATTAAGTTAACACATTCAACTATTAATCCGAATCAAATTACTTTAAATATGAATGATGGAAACAAAGTAATTGGGGATTTGACAACAATTAGTAAGAAAATTGTCGATTATTCTTTTTTAACAAGAAATCGTAAAGAAAAATTACTAATTGATTTAGAAGTTGGAACTTTTGTTAGAAAATTAGAATGAATTGAAAAAGCTTTCGTTTCCATGCTTTTTCATATGTTAGAATGAGTTTAGAATAATCCGTAGGAGGCCGGGTATTTGAATAATGAGTCTCAAGTATTTGTTGGGATCGATATAGGAACTTCCTTTATAAAAATCATCGCAATTCAAGCTGCAAATAATAGTATGAATGTAGTTGGGGTTGGGGTGGCTGAATCTAAAGGAGTTAATAAAGGCATGATTGTTGATATTGATCAAACTATTGCTGATATTAAAGCTGCCCAAGCTGATTTGAATAAAAAAAGTCAGATTCCTATGGATCAAGTAACTGTAGGCATTCCTACAGGACATTTAACAATTGAAGAATTAAAAGGATCAATTAAACTTGGAGATAATCCTCGAGAGATCACGGAAGAAGATTTACGTAATTTAGTAACTCAGATTTTAGGTAAACATCAAGTATTGGATCGTGATTTTGTTGGATTTTCAAGTGAGGAATTTATTGTAGATAATTTTGATGGAATTCATGATCCATTTGGAATGATGGGGATGTCATTGAGCATTAAATGTTTGGCTTACTCAATTCCTAAAACGATTTTTCAAAATATTATTAAAGCTATAAAAGGTGCTGGATTTACTGTAAGGAATGTTGTATTAAATCCTGTGGCAATAGCTGCTGTTGCATTGAGTGGTGCTCAAAGAGAAATGGGAACAGTTCTTATCGATGCTGGTAGTGGAGAAACAAGTGTAAATGTATTTCAAAATGGTTGTTTGCAAATTAGTGACACAATTTTTGAAGGTGGAAAGAATGTAACTTCTGATATTTCAAAGGTTTTGCAAATAAGTAACCAAGATGCTGAAACTGTTAAAATAGATTATGGAAGTTTAAGGTCACAAAATATTCCAGCTGGAGAATCTTTTGTTATTAAGTCTTTAGATAGAGTTAAAGAAATTGAAATTAGTGATCAATATTTATCTGAAATCATTGGAGCACGTTTTGAACAAATTTTTGATAAAGTTAAACAAATTTTAGTTTCATCTAGTGCGTTTAATTTGCCAGGGGGTATAATTATTACTGGTGGAAATTCAGCACTCCCTGGTACTAAAGATCAGGTTAGTAAATTATTAGAAAAGCAAGTTACAATTTATGTTCCTGATCAAATTGGAGTCAGAAATCAAATTTATACTGTAGTTTATGGATTAATAATTCATACACTTCACATTTCTAAAGTTCAAAAGACGCTAGAAGAAACATTAAATTTTAATTTTCATGAAACCACTCCTTCTGGAAAGCAGACAGAACAAGCAATTGAGTCAGAAGAGGATTTAACTTCGGAAGCTGAAAAAAAAGTTAAAAGTAAAAAAAATAAAAAAAATAATGGTATTATGTCTTCATTAAAAAAATGGATATATAATTTATTTGAATAATTTGGAGGAATCATGGATAATCAGCAGGAAGTAACCGAAAAGCAAGATGGTGCTAAAATTAAAGTAATCGGAGTCGGTGGTGCCGGAGGTAATGCGGTTAATCGAATGGTAGAAGAAAACGTTAAAGGTGTAGAGTTTTTTGTTGCTAATACTGATCGTCAGGCTTTAGCTTCTTCCAAAGTTAATCAACATATTCAATTAGGACCAAAATTAACTAATGGATTGGGTGCTGGTTCAGATCCCGAAGTTGGTCAAAAAGCTGCTCTTGAAAGTGAAGAAGAAATTAGAAATGCTTTACAAGGTGCAGATATGATTTTTGTTACTGCTGGAATGGGTGGTGGTACTGGAACAGGTGCCGCTCCAGTAATTTCTAAAATTGCTAAAGACTTAGGGGCTCTTACGGTTGGAGTAGTTACACGTCCATTTAAATTTGAAGGAACTAAGCGCTCACAGTTTGCAATGACTGGGATAGCTGCAATGAAATCAAATGTTGATACTCTAGTTGTAATTTCAAATGATAATCTTTTATCTTTAGTGGATAAAAAAACTGGATTAAAAGAAGCTTTTTCAGTTGCTGATGATGTTTTACGTCAAGGTGTTGAGGGTATTACTGATACAATTACTGAAACTGGCTTGGTTAATCTTGATCTAAATGACGTACGGACCGTAATGGAAAATCAAGGTACTGCAGTAATTGGTATAGGTACAGGCAGTGGTGATAATGCAATTGATGAAGCTACTGAGGCTGCAGTAGCTTCACCTCTTTTAGAAAGTGATATTACTGGAGCTAAACAAGTTTTACTAAATATAGTTGGTGGCAGTAATTTGACTATCTTTGATATTCAAGCTGCTGCTGATACCGTTGCTCAACGTGCTTCTAATGATGTCAACGTAATTTTTGGAGCATCTATTGATGAAAATTTTGATGATAAAATTAAGGTTACATTGATTGCTACAGGTATTGATTCATCAGGAAGTCCCAAAACGAATGTTTCAAGTAAAAAAGTTGAATCTAATGATGATAATAAAGTGGTTGATTGGCGTGATAATCAAGTACTTTCAAATGATACTCAAAAACAAGATAAAAGTAGTGATTCACAAAAGAGTTCTTTTATGAATTCCAATTTTGAAGTATTTAATGGTAATCATGATCATTCTGGTGAAAATCATGAAGATGTTGATGATGATGATGTGCCACCATTTTTAAGAAGAAACAAATAAGTAATAACTTGAGGAACAATTATGGCGTTTAATAAAAGCATCCTAAAAAATATTTTTGGTTCTGATGAAGATGAATATGAAGAAGAGCAAGCTGATAATTACCAAGAAGATGAATCAGAAAATAAAGTAATTCCAATGAGCAAACAAAAGGGATCAAAAAAGTCGGATATGGATCAAAGTAAAATTATAGTAGTTGAGCCTCGTATTTATAGTGACGCTACTGAAATCGTTAATAAATTAAAGAATGATTTTGCAGTAGTTGTGAATTTTGAACGAATTGAAGCTGAACAGGCTAAACGAATTATTGATTTCTTGAGTGGTGCTACGTGTGCGATGAACGGAACTACCCAAAAAGTTAGTCCGCAAATTTACTTATGTACGCCTAATAATTTTGATGTTGAAGCAAATTTAAATGATAGTGAGTCAAATATTTGATAAATCAAACTTTGCAAGTAATTTATTTGGTCGGTGATCGATTAATTTACATTTATATGTTGTTAATTGTAGTTACTGCTTTTTTATCTTGGATTCCCCCTCTCTACAATTCTCGGTTTGGGGAAATTTTACGACGTATTACTGAACCTTTTGAAAATATTATAAGTCGTTTTATTCCTCCAATCTTTGGAATTGATTTTTCTCCAATCATTGTTTTATTACTTTGTGAGGTATTTAGAGTAATTTTTAGATTTATTATATTGGGAATTTAATTTATTGACCACTGAATCAAATATAAAAATAAATCAGATAAAAAATGCTGTTCAGAGGGTTTGTTCAAAAAAACAAATTTATGTCAGCAATTTTTTGAATCCTTTTGAACAGCAGTTATGGTCAAATGAACATCAAAAAGTGGATTTATCTTTTTATGGTGGATATCCACAAGCTGAAAGAAAAGTTGTTTTGGTAAAACCCTTAAATGATAAAGATGTATTATCGATGGAAGATTACAAGTTGGGATGGATTGCTGCATCTATTAATGGATTTAATTCTTTAACCCATCGCCAAGTTTTAGGTACCTTAATGCATAATGGTTTAAAGAGGCAAGTTATAGGTGATATTTTATTAACTGATAATTTAGTTCAAATTGCTGTCAAAAAGTCGATTGTTAAATTTTTTCTGAGTCAATCATTTAAAATTAGGCAAAATATTCTTAGTTTTAAACTAATTAATTCTAGACAACTGATTATACCTAAATCCACTGAATCACTTAAAAATATTGTAGTTGCTTCTTTAAGATTAGATGCGTTTTTGGCAAAAGCAATTAATTTATCGCGTAGAAGAGTACAACAATTAATTGTTCAAAATAAAGTTTTTGTTAACTTCAAGTTAGTTAATAAATCTACATATCTTTTAACAGAAAATGATTTAATAACAGTACGAGGATTTGCTAAAATTAAAATGAAAAAAATTTTTGGTCGATCGAAAAAAGGTAAAATATTGATCGCTTATCAAAAAGTATAGCCTGGAGGTTATGAAATGGCACTTACACCTGAAGATATTGCAAATAAAGATTTTAGTCGAAGTCTAAGAGGATTTAATGAAAATGAGGTAAATGATTTTTTAGATGAGATTAATGATAATTATGCACGAACTTTAGATGATAACGCCGCCTTGAAAAATCAATTAGCGGCTGCTCAAGAAAAAGTAAAATATTTTTCTGGCTTGCAAGATGCATTGAATAAATCAATCTTAATTGCTCAACAAACTGCGGATCAAGTTAAAAAAGATGCTGAAAAAGAACGAGATCGGATTATTTATGATGCTGAGAATGATTCTAAAAAAATTCTTAAAGCAGCAACTGATAAAGCTAATCAAATTCAAGATGAAGCTATAGGTCGAAAACATGAGTTATTACAAAAAGGTCAAGCAATTGAAGATGGATTAAAGAAGTTTCACCAACAATTAATAAAAACTCTTCAGGGACAGTTGAATGCGGCTAATGATCAAGACTGGATAGACTTGTTAGAATCTCATTTCTCAAATGATTTAGCAAGCTTTAAACATTATAAATCTTCAGATGCTTATGATGATGTAACTAAATCTTTATTGCAAGAAAACCCTGATTTAAAATTAGACGTAAATCAAGGAAATTTAGCTGATTCATCGACCGATAATTCTGATTCAATACGTTCAATGAATAATTTTAGTGAACAATCTCAAATTAATTCTACATCTTCAGTTGCAGAAACTGCTGAAAATAGTAATAATTCAAATGATTATCAAATGAACAACAAAAATGAATCAGTTGAATCACAAGTAAATCATAATGTTAAAAACTTTTCTGATACATCGGAAATGCAATCTGGCGATCCAGGATTTATGGTTAATTCTGAAAACTCTAATTTTGTGTCACCAAATTCTCAAAATAATTCTGTTACAAGTAATTCAACTTCAACTGAACAACCTAAAACACCAGAAGAATCAACACAAAGTGAGGGACTAAATTAATGAGCCAAGTGGAGCGGCCCAATGCCCTAAAAAATTTGGTTCAAAATATTAAATTATTTACATCAAAATCTATTTCCAATAAATTTTTTGTAAAACCTTTAAAAAATGGAAATTATTGGGAAAACGAATTAAACCGTTTAATAAAAAAGCGTAAATATTCTTTGGTACTAAAAAAACTTTTTTCTTGGCGTTCTCAAATGTCAACTACTGAATTTGTTGCTTTGGGTAAAAAGACTATTAAAATTTTAAAGAATTTAAAACCTCAAGATTTAGAAAATAGTGGCATAAATAGTGACGAATTGGAACGCTTTTTTAACCGTATATCACTTATTGAACGTGAAAAAATTTAAGTCAGATCAAAGTGATCTGACTTTTTCATTGAGAAATTTTGGTGAATAGAAAAAAATGTATTAAACTAAAAAAAGATTTAATAATTGGAGTTTAAAAATAACTAATGAACAATCAGCGGCCACATAAGTGGTACTATCCAACTTGGACAACTAAAAAGTTTACTGATTTGGATCCTTCCTCTTTAAAAGCACATAATATAAAAGGAGTTATTTCTGATCTTGATAATACTTTAATTGCTTGGGATCTTAAGAATTCTGATTTTATGGCTAAACAATGGATAAACACATTAAAAGATGCAAATATACCCGTTATCGTCGTTTCAAATAACAATCGTAAACGGGTATCCAAAGCGGTAAAAAATTTAGATATTCCTTTTATCGCTTCGTCTTTAAAGCCATTACCATTTGGGATTAATCGGGCTTTAAATAAATTAAAACTTTCTCGCAATGAAGTAATATTAGTTGGAGATCAAGTTTTAACTGATCTTTTTGCTGGAGTGACGGCTCGTATAAAAACTGTTTTAGTTGATCCGTTAGTTGAAACTGACAATTGGAATACAAAAATTAATCGTTTTTTGGAGAAACCTTTTAAAAAAAGAATTAAAAAAGCAAAGGATATTCAATGGAAAATAAATTAGGTCATTTCCAGTGCCGTGGTTGTGGTTCACAAATTCAAGAAATTGCACCACAGCAGCCTGGATACTTGGAACATCGTAATTTAGTTAATTTAATTTCAAAACAGCAGCCAATTTTATGTAAAAGATGTTTTAAATTAATACATTATAAAGAAGTAACTCCATTAACTATCCAAGCTAATGATTTTGAAAAAATTATTTCTCGAATCCCATCAGGGGTTACAATTATTGCAGTAACAGATATATTTGATTTATCTCTGGACTTTTTTAATTGGCTAAAAAAAATTTCAGATCAAAATAATTTTATTATTGTCATTAATAAAATTGAGGATTTACCTCGTGATTATAAGATATCAGCAATTCAAAATTGGGTACGTAAGACAGCCAAAGCTAATGAAATTAATTTGCAATATATCGTACCTGTTAGTGCAAAAACTAAATACAACATTGATTTGCTTTATCAAATTTTAGATCAGGAAGTTAAACAAAACAGAATTTATTTTGTAGGTAATGCCAATGTTGGAAAATCAAGTTTAATTAATGCATTAATTAAAAGCCAAAATCAGAATATTACTGAGCCGGCTATTTCTGCATTACCAGGCACTACTTTAAATCTACTAACATTTCAAAATGGTGATCAAACATGGGTGGATACTCCTGGGTTAGTTTTAAAAAATCAGTCGCTGTCCTTTCTTAAATTATCAGATTGGAAATTGGTTTTGCCTAATCGCCGCATTCGACCTGTCACATATCAACTTGATCCTGGACAAAGTATTTTTGTAGGTGGCTTTGGTTGGATTGACTATCTTGATGGACCAAAAGCATCATTTACTTTTTATTTTAATGAGCAGGTACGTTTGCATCGTAAAAAAACTAATCCTGACAATCAAGAATTTTTTGTTAAACACTTTGGTGAAATCTTAGTTCCGCCTAAAGAAAGAAGTGTTGACCCTTGCAAAATTGATATTGCTACTAAAATTGAAAATTTTTCGTATAAAACTGACTTAGTTTTTTCTGGTTTGGGTTGGATTTCAATAACTAAAGGTAAAAAAATTCGCTTAAATTTTAACAAAGAGTTAACAATTAATCGACGAGATTCTTTGATTTAGACGAGGAGAAACAATGAATCAAGTAAAAAAAGAAAATGTTATTTTAACTCTACCTAAAGAAAAGTTAAAAACTAATCATGAACCACAAGCTGTAGGACTTTTTACTGGTAAGTTTGATCCAATTCATTTGGGCCATTTAGCAATTGCTGAAAATATTTGGGAATATTTACATTTAAAAAAAATATATTTTATTCCCGTGACTCATCATGATATCATCGAAAATGATTCTAAGAAAGATTTTCATCGTTTAACAATGATTAAGGATAGTATTCGTGACAATGACCACTTTGAATTATTATATTCTAAAATGTTGTTTGAAAATCCTAAAAATTTAGAGGATCTTTTTCGAATGCTTCATGAAAAGAATCCAGAAACAATATATTATTGGATTGCTGGTAATGAGTTTATTAATTCGATTAGTATGGGAACATTTTCAACTAAATTATTAGATTACGTAAGGTTAATAGGTACTCGTAGATATAATTTTGCCCTACGTTCGAGAGTTCCAATTACTTGGGTTGATGTTCCTGCTATTAATATTTCAAGTTCGGATATTCGTAAACGGTTACGAAACAAAATGACTATTCGCTATTTGGTACCTGATCAAGTGTTTCGTTATATTTTAAAGGAAAATCTTTATGCCTGATAATTCATATCAATTTTTTAGTAGATTAGAAGAAAAACAATTATCAACTAAACGATATCATCATTGCCTTGGGGTTGCAAAAACGGCTGAACAATTGGCAAAAAAATATCAAGTGAATTCCAAAAAAGCTAAATTAGCTGGTCTTTTACATGATTTTTATAAAGAAACCCCTAAAGAGATTTTTATTAATTTAATAAAGCAAAATCATTATAATCCTGACCTTTTAAATTATAATTTGGGAGTTTGGCATGGATTTTTAGGAGCGGATTTATTGCAGCATGAATATCATGTTACTGACATTGAAATTTTAAATGCAGTTCGTTATCATACAATTTCAGATCCTCAAATGGATACTTTAGCTAAAATTGTTTTTGTAGCTGATTATATTGAACCGCATCGTAACTTTAAGGAAGTAGAATTAGCAAGAAAAATTGCTAATAAAAATCTTGACGCGGCCGTACTATTCGAAATTATAAATAGTGTTAATCTTTTGATGAATCAAGGCAAGAAAGTGCATCCTCAAATGTTATTAACTTATAATACTCTTTACACAAAAGATTCAACCGCTTATAAATTGATTAAAAAAATGGAGGAAAATTGACCAATTTGTTAAATAATACAGTAGAAGATTTAGTAAAAAATGCCGACCAAAAACAGGCTAATAATATCATTTTACTTGACTTATCAGGCATTAGTACTTTAGCTGATTATTTTTTAATTATGGATGCAAGAAATATAAGACTATTGGAAGCTTTAAGTAAGGATTTAGTTGATATAGCCGAAAAAGATGGTTTGGATATCAAACGTGTTGAAGGGCGAGCAAAATCTGAATGGATTTTGTTAGATTTCGGAGATTTAGTTATTCATCTCTTTACTCCAGAAAAGCGCCAATTTTATAATTTGGAGCGACTTTGGAGTGCAGCAAAACAAATTAATATTAGTAAATGGTTGAATTTACATGTATAAGTCGTTCGCCGAAATTTACGATGAGCTAATGGATAAAAGTCTTTATTATAAATGGCTTAATTTTACTGATCGTTTTGCTCCTTTAGGTAGTAAAAAGGTTTTAGATTTAGCTTGTGGTACAGGAGATTTTTCATTTATGCTCTTAAAAGATGGGTATAAAGTAATGGGATTAGATCTCTCGGAAGAGATGTTATCAATAGCTTCAAGTAAATTACCAGATAATGCTCGTAATATTATTTTTATTAAACATGATATGCGTGATTTGAATGGAATTGGTAAATTTGATATTATTACCTGTTTTGCTGATTCATTAAATTATTTATATCATTTCGATGAAGTTGAAAAGGTTTTGATTAATGCTTATAAGTGTTTAAATTCTAATGGAATTTTACTTTTTGATGTAATGTCACTTTATCAAGCAGATGTTATTTACCGTAACTATTATTATAACTATAGTGATCAAAAGAATTCATTGTTATGGAATTCTTATCCTGGTAAATTATCTCATTCAGTTATTCATGATTTGACTATTTTTAAATATGATGAGCAAGTTAAAGCATATCAAAGGTACGTTGAACAACAAAGTGAACGTGCTTATGAAATGTCTCAATATATACAAGGTTTAAAGAGAGCTGGTTTTAAGCAAATTCAAACTTTTGCTAATTTTGGATTAAAGGAAATTGATCAAAAAACAAGACGGTGGTTTTTCGTTGCCCAAAAATCTTAGAATTGCTGGAATTATTGCCGAGTATAATCCTTTTCATTATGGTCATGCTTGGCAAATTAAAGAAGCTAAAAAAAAAATAAATCCTGATTTAACAATTATTATTTTAGGAGGTAATTATACTCAACGTGGAGAAATGTCTGTGCTTCGGCGGGCTGATAAAGTTAATTTGGCTTTGAATTTTGGCGCAGATTTGGTAGTTGGAATTCCTTTTTATAATAATATCCAAGCAGTTAAAGAGTTTGCTCTTGGGAGTGTCAAAGTTGCCCAGCAAGTTGGTGTAACTGACTTGGTTTTTGGAACAGAAATTCCAGAATTTCATTACCAAGAACAAGCGCATCGTTACTTTATGAGCAATTCAGCGAAGAATCCAAAAATCTCTTTAAAAAATGCTAATTTTGCAAGTAATATTGCTCAAAATTTTGCTAAATTTGATATTTCAATAAATCAATCTAATCATTTATTAGCTTTATATTATGCTATAGCAGCAGAAGAGTTAAATTTTAAAATTAATTTCATTCCTTTAAAGAGATTAACCACATCTGGAATAAGTAGTCATAAAATTAGAAAGTTACTTAAAGAAAATAGATATAAAGATTTAGTAAATTTAGTGCCCTCTGAAACTTTGTCGGTTATAATTCCGAATGCTGTAAAAAAATTTGAAAATACTTTTAAATTAGTAAAATCCCGATTACTTTTAAATGATTATAATAAATTTTCTTCATTTTTTTTATTTAATCAGGAATTATTTTATCGTTTTCATAGAGCAATAGAAGTAAGTAATTCATATGAAGAATTTATTCATATTGTAAAGACAAAACGTTATACTTTAACTCGAATTAAAAGAAATTACTTATATCTTTTGTTAGAAATCACCAAGGAACAAGTAATGAATTCAAATTCAATAGAAGTTTGGGGGTTTAACAAAAAGGGTCAAAAATATTTGTCTACAATAAAAAAGAAAGTAAATTTAATTACTAACCTACAAAAAAGTGTTTATCGTTATAATAAGGTTTTATATGATGAATATCATTTTAATCAGTTTTATGATTATATAATGGATACTTCTCCTTCTAAGATAGTAATAAAGAGGTAAAAATGAAATTAACATTTGATTTTGAAAAAATTTTAGAAAGAAAAAAAAATATCACAGTTGAAAAACAAATTAATCTAAATTCGGAAATTTTTAATCGTCAACCAACTTATCAAGCACCTAATCCTTTTAAAATTTCTGCAATTCTTCATCCAGTTCAAAATCGCTATGTTTTAGTTAATTTGAGTATTGAAGGGAATATAATTGTTCCTTCAACCAGAAGTTTGAAACCTGCTAATGTTAGAGTATCACAAAATATCACTGAGATTTTTATGCGAGAATCTGATGAACAGCAATTAGATGAAGATTATAATGAACCAGTAATCACTTATGTTGAGAATAATATGATTGATTTGTATAATATGATCGTTGATTATATTCTTCTATCAGTCCCACCGCAGGTTTTAACTTCGGAAGAACAAAAGGAAAATATAATGCCCTATGGAGATGAGTGGCAGGTCATGTCAGAAAGTGATTTTCAACATATTAAGCATGATTCTAGAAAGCTGCCAAATCAGGAATTTAGTAAATTAGCAGCGTTAAAAAATCAACTAGATGAGGAGAATAATGAATAAAAAAGCAGAAATTGGGGTCATTGGTATGGCTGTAATGGGTAAAAATTTAGCTTTGAATATCGAACGTAATGGTCATGTTGTAGCTATTTTTAACCGAACTGGATCAAAAACTGAAAAAGTAATTGCAGATCATCCTGATAAAAAACTAGTTCCAAGTTATGATTTGAATAATTTTGTTAACAGTATTGCTCAACCCCGTAAAATTATTTTAATGGTTAAAGCTGGTAAACCAACGGATTCTGTGATTGATCAGTTGTTACCTTTACTGGATCAAGGAGATATTTTAATTGATGCCGGCAATACTTATTTTGAAGATACCATACGCCGAAATGAAAAATTGGATGCTTCGGGTATTAATTTTATTGGAATGGGTGTTTCTGGTGGTGAATTAGGAGCCCTAAATGGGCCTTCAATGATGCCAGGTGGTCAAAAATCAGCTTACAATAAGCTTGCTAACATTTTTCAAGAAATGTCTGCAAAGGCTGAAGATGGAGCTCCATGTGTTGCTTATATTGGACCTAATGGTGCTGGCCATTATGTTAAAATGATACATAATGGTATCGAATATGGTGATATGGAGTTAATAGCTGAAACTTATAATATTATGAGGCAATTACTTGGTCTAAGCATTTCTGAATGTGCAAATATTTTTAAATCATGGAATCAGGGTGAACTTCAAAGTTACTTAATTGAAATTACTGCCGATATTTTAACTCGTAAAGATGATTTGGGCAGTGATAAACCAATTGTTGAATTAATTTTGGATGAGGCAGCTAATAAAGGTACAGGAAAGTGGAGTTCCCAAAATGCTTTGGAGCTAGGAGTACCTCAATCGGTTATTACAGAATCAGTTTATAGTCGTTATATTTCGTTTATGAAAGACGAGCGTGTTGCTGCTAGTAAAAAACTAAATGGTCCAAAGGTTCAGATTGTAAGTCAACAAGAAAAACAACAAATTATTGATCAGTTGGAACAGGCTCTTTATTTTAGTAAACTAATTAGTTATGCTCAAGGATTTGAACAAATTAGAGTTGCTTCTCTAAATTATAATTGGGATATTAATTTTGGAGAAGTAGCTAAAATTTGGCGAGCTGGTTGCATTATAAGAGCACAATTTTTACAAAATATTACTAATGCTTTTGATAAAAATCCTGATTTAAATAATTTACTTTTGGATCCTTATTTTAAAGATATTACTGAACGTTACCAAAATTCTTTAAGAAAAATTGTGGCAAGAACAGTCGAAGCTGGAATTCCGGTTCCTGTATATTCGGCAGCAATTTCTTATTATGATTCTTATCGTAGTGAAGTATTACCTGCCAATTTAATTCAAGCACAACGAGATTATTTTGGAGCTCATACCTATCAACGTCTAGATCGAGAGGGAAACTATCATTATCCTTGGTATGAAGAACAATAATGTGAATAGATTTAATTAAAAAAATAAGTTTCTCCATTAGGAGGAACTTATTTTTGTGTTTAGTTAAAATAGTTTAATAAGTTAATTTTTATACTTAAAGATGGTGTTGTTTACCAGCATTATGTTTTCTTAGCTCTTCTTCAGTTAAATCATTACTATGAGTGTTATTATCCGATTGTACATTGTTTGTTTGATTAATATTATTTTCATTAACTACTTCAATTATTGGATTTTCTTTTAATCTTTTATCAATTTCTTTACGAATTTGCGGTAGAATTAAATAGTTTGTGATAGCCTGTTGTACAATGTTTAAAACACCTGTTCCTAAAAAGTAAAGACCTAATCCTGCAGGAGAAGCAAAAGTAAACAATAAAATCATTAGTGGAGAAATGATCAAAATAGATTTTGATTGTCGCTTTTGTTCAGGTGACATTGTTAATAATGACATGTATCCTTGAATAAGATAGGTTAAGGAAGCTAAAATAACAATTAGAAGATTTGGTTTGCCTAAATGTATTCCAAAAAAACTACTTTGTTGTAACACTTTGGAATATTCAATTCCTAAAAATAATCCTGAGAAAATTGGTAATTGAATAATTAAAGTTAAACAACCTATACTTGGAATCATCTTTGTGTTATTACGACGATAGACTTCCATCATCAACTGATTTAACCGTAATTGTTCTTCTTGATTCTTTGTTTTTTTTAATTTTTGATTGATTAAATTAATTTGCGGTTGAATTAAACGTAACTGCTCTTGCTGCATTGTTTGTTTACGAGTTTGATTAAGTCTTAAGGGTAAAATAATTAAATTAACTACTATTGTAATAATTATAATAGCAAATCCATAACCATTTTTTCCGCCTAAAAAATTCCCTAATGAAATAATAATGTTCTGGGTAGGGATTCCAAAAACTTTATAAATGGTTCCATAAAAAAAATCAGTAGGTGGTTTTTGAATTCCAGAACCACGGCGAGAGCAAGATGTTAGAAATAGTAAAATTGGTAGTAAAGACCATGTTATAAATCTTTTGTTTTTCAATCGTAAATCCTTTTCCATACTTTTATTGTAATTAAATGATTATTATATCATATAGGTTTTTGGTCTATTTGATTTTATATAATTCTAAAATCATGATAAACTAAAGTTTGTGGTATTTTTGTTCTTTCCACTTTAGAAATGCGAGCCCAGGGTGAAATTTTTTTAGGTAAATTTCGAATAAAATAATTAATTAATTCAGAGTCGCCTTGTAAAGTAGCAATAACTCTGCTATCCCATTCATTATGTATTGTTCCAAATAATCCTATTTCATCAGCGAACATTTTACATGAATAACGAAATCCTACTCCTTGTACTCTACCTGAGAAAATTACTTTTTCTGTTACCATCATAAATAAAACCTCCTAGAAATAAATGATAATCGATTCAATTAAAAATAAACATATTAAAACAATAAAAAAATTATCGCAAAAAAAATATCAAAAGAAAACTCATCAATATCTAATTGAAGGCCGTCATCTAGTGGATGAAGCTTTGAAATATGGCACACCTATTGAAGTGCTAAGCACCCCTGCTACCCAAGATAATTATACTAAAGTACAGTGTAGGTTTACTTTAATTAGCAATCAAGTTGCTAGTTTTCTTTCGGATACAATGACTCCAGAGGGTGTATTTGCGGTAATGCCTATATTTCAATCTTCTTGGACAATAGGAAATTGGATAATTTTTGATGGGTTACAAGATCCAGGAAATGCTGGTACTATTTTACGTACTGCTGATTTTTTTAATTATCAAGGAGTTTTTTTTAGTGATAATTCAGTTTCTCCATATATGCCGAAACTTTTGAGAGCGGCTCAAGGTAGCAATTTTCACTTACAAATAATAACAGGTAATATTATTACTTTTTTAAATAAGTTACGCCAATGTCAAATTCCTATTTTAGGAACTGTATTACACCATTCGGCTCAAAATTTAGCAAATTATCATCCGCCAAAACCTTATGCCTTAATTTTAGGTAATGAAGGTCAAGGAATAAGTAAACCTGTTGCTGAATTGATCGATCATAATGTTATTATTCCAGCAAGTGGTCAAGCTGAAAGTTTGAATGTAGCAGTAGCAGCAGGAATTTTAATGTATACTTTAAAAATAAATATAAACAATTGAAGGAAATTAATTTGAAATTTGATAAATTAGATTTACAACCAGATCTTTTAGAGGCAATTAGTGAAGCTGGGTATGTTGAAATGACACCAATTCAAGAACAAACCTTGCCTTTAGTTTTACAAAATAAAGATGTAATGGGTCAAGCTCAAACCGGAACAGGTAAAACTGCAGCTTTTGGTATTCCCGCAGTTCAGGAAGCTAATCATGAGGATAACTTTATTTCAACTTTGGTTCTCTCGCCTACAAGAGAATTGGCAATTCAAACTCGTGATGAGTTAGCAAAGTTAGGAAGAAAAAAAAGAATTAAAGTAATGGTTGTCTATGGTGGCAGTGATATTAGAAGGCAAATTCATGATTTACGTAAATCACCGCAAATTTTAGTTGGAACTCCTGGACGTCTGTTAGATCACTTAAATCGAAAAACTGTTGATTTTTCGCGGTTAAAAACTTTAGTTTTAGATGAAGCTGATGAAATGTTGGATATGGGTTTTTTGGAAGATATTTCCAAAATAATTCGAACTTTACCAAAAGAACGTCAAACTTTATTATTTTCAGCAACTTTACCTCCAGACATTATACAGATTGGTACTGCATTTATGAATAATCCAGTTACCATAAAAGTAAAATCAAGTGAGTTAACAGCTGATTTAATTGATCAATATTTTGTGAAAGCTAGAGATCATGAAAAATTTGATTTTATGACTCGTTTAATTGATGTGCAACAGCCTGAGTTAGCTTTAATATTTGGTAGAACAAAACGAAGAGTAGATGAGTTAACTCGAGGTTTGAAAATTCGTGGATTTAAAGCTGAAGGAATTCATGGAGATTTAACTCAACAAAAACGAATGAATGTTTTAAGAATGTTTAAATCTGGAGAAATTCAACTTTTAGTTGCAACTGACGTTGCAGCTAGAGGATTAGATATTCGTGGTGTTACTCATGTATATAACTACGATATTCCTCAAGATCCGGAAAGCTATGTTCATCGAATTGGTCGAACTGGTCGTGCAGGTCGTGCTGGGATGTCAATTACTTTTGTTAATCCAAGAGAAATTGACTATTTAAGGGAAATTGAAAAATTAACAAAAGTAAAAATGTTACCTTTAAAGCCACCTTCCACAGCTCAAGTGCAAAAAGAGCTAATAAGTCATGCAGTTTCTGAGATAGAGCTTAAAGCCAGTTCAAATGGTTTGAATGGGTATAAAGAAGAGGCTAAAAAGCTTATTAATGAAATTGATCCTATTGTTTTAGCGAGTCTTTTATTGCAAAGTTATACCAAGAGTAATGTTAAGAATCGTCCTGTTAATATTTCAACTGAACGTCCGTTGCCTTTAAAAAAGAGAGGTAGTCGTCGTCGAAATAAGAGTGATCGACGTTCCTTTCACCGTTCAAAAACACATAAAAATAATAATTATGATTTCAAAAAAAATCACTCTTCTAAAAAAAATAATTATCAAAATTCATCGAGTAAGAAAATTAAACGGAATTTTGTAATTAGAACTAATGTCTAATATTTATGGAATTGGAATTGATCTTACTGAAAAAAAAAGAGTAAATTATCTTTTTCAACGTTATGGCGATCAATTCGTTAAACGCATACTAACAAGAGAAGAAAACGATTATTTTCATCAATTTAAAGTTTTAGCAAAGCAAATTGAATTCCTTGGTGGTCGATTTAGTGCTAAAGAAAGTTATTCAAAGGCTTTAGGAACTGGTCTTGGAGTTTTGAGTTTTCAAGATATTGCCATTTTGAATAAGCCTAATGGTAAGCCCTATTTTTTGTATCATCCCTTTAAAGGTAAAGGATTTATTACAATCAGTCATTCAAAAGAATTAGTTATAACGGAAGTAATTTTGGAAGATAAAAATGAAATTTGATTTTATTCCTTCAACAATTTATATAAATCAACAAGCTATTTATCAAAATGTAAAGTATTTTCAGCATTTGCATCCACAAAAGAAAATTTGGGCTGTTGTAAAAGCAGATGCTTATGGTCATGGGGTGCATAATGTTTGTTCACCAGCTTTAGCAGCTGGTGCTAATGGTTTCTGTGTCGCATATGTTGATGAAGCACTAGTCCTTCGGAAGATGGGAGTTGACACATTAATTTTAGTTTTAGGAGCAAGTCTTCCAGAGTCAGTATCTGTAGCTCAAAAAGAAGGTATAAGTCTAACAGCTCCATCGTTTGATTGGTTGCAAAAGTCTCTTAAATATTTAGACCCGAATTGTTTAAAAAGACTTAAGGTGCATATAGCCCTTGATACAGGTATGGGGCGTATTGGTTTTACTAATTTGGCAGAATTGAAAAGAGCAATTAATTTTATCAATCAACACCAACAAATTTTTGAATTAGAAGGATTGTTTACTCATTTTGCAACTGCTGATGAAAATGATGTTTATTATCAACATCAAGAAGCGAAATTTAAAGAGTTAATTGCGCAAATAAATGAGCCCGTTAAGTATTTACATTGTGAAAATAGTGCAGCAGGTTTGTTGGAACCTGAAGATAATTTTACTAATACTATACGTTTAGGAATTGGTATGTATGGTGTTTCACCGTTGAATTTTTCAAGTGATTTAGCCACCCATTTACATCCAGTAATGAGTTTAAAATCTAAAATTTCTTTTATTAAAAAAATAAAGAAAGGATCTAAAATAAGCTATGGTGCAACTTATACTGCACCAAAAGATGAATGGATTGCGACCGTTTCTATCGGATATGCAGATGGTTGGTTGCGTCGACTTCAAGGGTTTAAAGTTTTAGTTGATGGGCAATATTGTTCTAATGTTGGTCGGATTACTATGGATCAATTAATGATAAAAGTTCCACGTCATTATCCAATTGGAACTCCAGTTACATTTTTGGGAAAGGACGGCACTCAAGAAATTACTGCAACTGAAATTGCTGATTATGCTCAAACAATTCCATATGAAATATTTACATGTTTTTCTAAACGTTTACCACGTGTAGCAATAAATTTAATTAATTAGGAGTTTATTTAATGTTGAATGAAATGATGAACCGTCATATTGTTTCGGACACGGTTTTGTCATATTTACGTTCTCATCTGCAGGAAACTGATAATATAGCTCTTCAGAAACTTCGAAAAGAAGCTCAGTTAAAGAAATTACCAATAATTCCTTTAGAAACAGCTTCTTTTTTTCGGCTTTTAATGAAGATTCAACAACCGCAATATGTTTTAGAAGTCGGTACAGCAATTGGTTATTCTGCATTATTAATGGCAATAGAGAGTCCTAAAATAAAAAAATTAATTACTTTTGAACGTAATCCAGTGATGTATCATCAAGCAGTTTTTAATATTAAAAATTTCCAACTTTCTAATAAAATTGAAATTAAATTTGGAGATATAGCTAATCAATATTCAAAAATTAAATTAATGCAATTTGATTTAATTTTTCTTGATGGAGCAAAATCAAAATATTTAAATCAGTTTAACCATTTAATTAATAATTTAAAATCAAATGGAATTATATTGATTGATGATATTTTTCAAGGAGGAGATACGTTTCGCTCTATATCTCAGATTCGTCATCGTAATAAAGGAATTCATCGCCATCTTAACCAGTTGTTAACAGAAGTTTTAGATCCACAGAAGTACACCTCCACATTATTACCTTTGGGTGATGGATTATTAATGATTATGAAAAATTAATAAATGATAACGGGGGTTCCAATAGGTAGAATATCAAAAAATTTAGCAATAACTTCAGGAGGATTATTAATACAACCATGACTACCATGTTCTTTGTACCAGTCACCACCATATTTTGGTTGCCAAGGAGAATCATGTAAACCGACACCTGTATAATCAATAGGGATCCAATAAGAAACAAATGAATCATATTTAGTACCATCATCATTTAGTCCCTTTAAATGTTGATTTTTTTGTTTATTCCAAATTACAAAAGTACCAGTAGGGGTATCGTTATTATTAGTCGGTTTTCCAGTTACTATGTCAGTTTGGAGGAAAAGCTTGCCGTTAACATAGACCCATTCATGTTGCTTTGCTTTACTAACTTCGACATAAGTTTTACCCAGATCGTTAGGATTATTGTTTTCTATACCCTGACCAATTGTCGTAGCTTTTATTTCACCGGATTTACCAGCTAATAAATTAGTTTTAATTTTTTGATAATCAGCTTCTAAGTTAATTTGACGACCATAAGTACCGCCCTTTAATTGAATATTTGCACCATCACTAGTTTTGAATTTTCTTGTAATTCCTACAGTTGAATAGTTTTTATTAATGTTAGCTAGATAATTATAAATATCTTGAGAATTTAATTTAACACTTTTTCCGTCATAGTTAATCCAACTAATGATAATTTCTGAAGGAATTTTAATAGTTGCAACATTCGCTACTTGGTAAATGATATTAGTATTTTGAATTGTTTGAATTTGGTTCAATTGCTTTTTAAGATTAGGATCAGTGTCTTTAATATTTGGTTTTTGGTAGTCATCTTCTGTAATATATATTTTTAAATTAGAATTATAAATACTTGACTGAATTTTTTTTTGTAATTTAGTAAAATTCACAGTATTACCATCAATTTGCTTAACTAGATGATATTTTCCATTTTCTAGTACTATTCCTGCATCTTTAGGAGCTACTCGTTTTTGATTTAGTTCATTTTTAACTTTATTTTCAAATTTTTTCAGACTTTGTTGATCTAACAATACTGTTAAATTTTCAGTTTCTATATTAGATTTACGTGATTCAGAAATAGCTAAAGTTTTCACACCCCATAATGCAGGATTTTGCTTTTTTATTAATTTATTCAATAAATCAGGATAATTTTTCTTTAATTTAAGCTCTTTGCTACTAATAGAAAATAATACTTGGTCTTTTTCAATAATTTTAAAATTCATTTGATCTAATTTGAGATGTAAAATTTGTGCTGCTTGTTCAACTGTTTTATCTGAAATATCAATACCATAAATTTCAGTGTTTGGAAGAAAATGGTTTTGATAATTTAAAGAGTAAACAAAATAAAATCCCGTCAAAAGTAGTACACCGACAATTGAAGAAATAAAAAAAGGTTTAAAAATTTTAATTTTTTTATTTTTTGCTTTTGAATAAGTTCTTTTCATTATTTTTACCAATTTTATTAAAATTTTTCACATTTATTTTACCATGAATATGTTTAAATCTGTTGAGAAAAATAAAAAGCGCTCATTACGATGAACGCTTTTTATGTTATGAATTTTATTAAACAATATATTTAAAATTATTTAAATGAATTTTTTATTACTTCTTTTAATTGGGATGCTGAATGTTCCATATTTTGTTTTTCATGATCATTAAGCGGAATCTCTAAAATTGAAGTAATACCGTTACGACCAATTACTGCAGGGGATCCAATATAAATATCATTTAAACCATATTGTCCATCCATGTAAACAGATAAAGGTAGAATTGCTTGTTCATCATCTAAAATAGCACGAGTAATACGAGCTAACGTGGTAGCAATTCCGTAAAAAGTTGCACCTTTCAATTTAATAATTTTATAAGCTGCATCTCGAACATCTTCAAAAATTGTTACCAGTTTGTTTTCATCAACTTCTGGATGAGCTTTAACCCATTCAGAAATTCTAATGCCACCGATATTAGCATGTGACCAAACTGGAAATTCTGTATCCCCATGTTCTCCTAAAATATAAGCATGGACTGAACGAGCATCAACATTTACCAGATCAGCAATTTCTTGACGTAAGCGTGCAGTATCCAAAGAAGTTCCAGAACCAATAACACGCTCTTTTGGAAAACCAGATAATTTATAGGTAGCATAGGTTAAAATATCAACTGGATTAGCTGCTACAACGAAAATTCCTTTGAATCCTGAAGCAACAACTGGGTCGACAATTGATTTTAAAATTTTAAGATTTTTAGCAACAAGATCTAAACGAGTTTCTCCAGGCTTTTGTGGAGCACCTGCTGTAATTACAACAATATCAGCATCTTTGCAATCACTATATTCAGCAGAATAAAGATTTTTTGGTGAAGTATAAGGTAAAGCATTAGATAAGTCGATTGCATCACCTTGGGTCTTATCTTTATAAACATCAATGATGCCTAATTCACGAGCAATTCCTTGTAATACTAAAGCGTAAGCGTAGCTGGAACCAACTGCACCATCACCAACTAAAATAACTTTTTGACGATCAATTTTTGAATATGTCAATACAAATATCTCCTTTTGATTTATGATCCAATGATAGTATAGCATAATTGTTTTTTAGATAAATCTAAAACCACAGCTTAAATTTTAGAACTGGTTTATAATGTAATAATGACAAAATTATTAGTTGGTCTGGGAAATCCCGGAGAAAAGTATGAAAAAACACGTCATAATATTGGTTTTATGGCTTTAGAATTCTTTTTAAAAGAAAATAATTTTACCTGGAAGAAAACTGAAAAAGATCAACGTTATTCACTTTTAAATTTATTTGGTTCACGTTTTATTGCTTTAGAACCTTTGACTTTTATGAATGAATCAGGAAGATCAGTTAAATATATTAAAGAAAAATTTAAGATTGAATCTAAAGACATTTTGGTGATTCATGATGATTTAGATATGCCTAATGGCAGAATTAAAGTAAAGGTTGAAAAATCTTCTGGTGGTCATCATGGTGTTGGAGATATTATGCAAGCTTTAGGAACGAAAGATTTTATTAATTTAAAAATTGGCATTGAACATCCACAAACTCAAAGTGTAGTTTCATGGGTTCTTGGTAGATTTTCTCAAACACAAATGGGTGAAATTTCGGATGCCATTATTAAATCTTCAGAAATTATTACGGACTTTATTGAAGGATTTGATGCAAATAAACTAATGAATAAATACAATGGCTATGAAAAAAATCAATAATATTTATCAATTTTTTGAAAAATCTGATTTTTATCAAATAGTTGATCAGGCACTTAATCAACCAGGTCGTCATGCAATTTCTGGTGTTCAAGGATCTTTAGTAAGCTTTATTTTAGCTCGTGCTTTTTTAAAAAAGCAGCAACAGATTATCGTTTTTGCGGCTAATCTTGATGAGATTAATAATATTGTTGATGATTTGGTTAATTTTGTTGACTCTGATAAAATCTATCATTTTTCGACAGAAGAAGTTTTATTTTCTACTAATCTTACCGCTTCACCTGAAAATCAACATGATCGAGCTCAATTTATGCATGCTCTTCTTACCAAAAAAAAAGGAATTTATTTTTTAACTCCGGAAAGCTTGGTTCATCCCGTCACTTCACCTGAAATATTTGCGAGTGCGAGCTTTGAAATTAACATCGATAAAGATATTTCTCGAGAAAGTTTAATTCAGAAATTAGAACTAGCTGGTTTAAGACGAAAGCCGCAAGTTGAAAAAATTGGTGAATATGCAGTAAGGGGTGATATTGTTGACTTTTATACCTTTGGAGAAGATACTCCAATTAGAGTTGAATTATTTGATACGCAAGTTGATTCTATTCGCCGTTTTGCTTTAGACTCTCAGCGTTCACTAGATAAATTAAAAAAAGTACAAATTATTCCCGTATCGGATCGTTTAATAACTAATGATGAAATTGAAAAATTAATTAATTCAAAAGGAAATAATTCTTTAGTTAATTATTTAAAAAGCTATTTGGATAGCGAAAAACAAATTGAAAATTTTCCTTATTTGGAAACAATAATTGGAGATAATTTAATTACCAGTTATTTCAATTCAAAAAGCACGGTCTTTTTTATTGAATGGGCTAAGATAATGGAAACTGTTGCTGTAATTGATCAGCAACTTATGCAATTAAAAAAACAACTAAATGAAGAAAAGCATTATTTTCAGTCAATTTTTGTCGAGCGAAATTTTTCGAGATTATTACAAAATTTAGTAAATCCTCAAATTTATTTGTCTAATATTCAACGAGGAATGGGTAAAGTTTCATTTAAATCTCAAAAAAGGATTATCGCCCGAAATGTTCCCTCGTTTGTTGATCAATTAACTTCATTTGAAAAATTTTTAATTGAAAATAAAACTCGTAAAGCAACAATAATTTTAAGTTTACCTGAAGCAAATCAAGTTGAATCTGTAGAAAAGGTTTTAATAGATTTAAATCAAACGTACCAAAAAAATGAAAAAGAACCAGTACTAGATCATCAAATTAATATTACTAATATGGGATTTAATCAAGGATTTGATCTTGTTAATGAAAATATTATTTTAATTTCTACTGCTGAACTTTTTTCTACAAAAAATAAAAGACGGCGACGTGTCAATTTTTCTTATAAAAATTCTCGAAAAATTACTACTTTTTCTGAATTAAAAGTTGGAGATTATGTAGTTCATATTAATCACGGTATTGGTCGTTTTGTTGGGATGAAAACTGAAGTTCATGGTGGAATAAGCCGTGATTACATTACTATTCAATTTGCAGGAAGCGGCAAACTTTATTTACCGGTAAATCAAATACAATTCATACAAAAATACCAATCAGATAATGGAATTGCTCCCAAATTAAACAAGCTTGGAAGTTCTGAATGGCGAAAAACTCGGGCGAAAGTTTCAAAAAAAATTGATGATATGGCTGACGAATTAATTAATCGTTATGCTCAACGTCAAACACAAAAAGGGTTCTCTTTTTCACCTTATTCTGATTATGAAAGTGAATTTGCAGCAGCTTTTCCATATTTAGAAACTCCTGACCAACAACGTTCAATCAAAGAAGTTTTATCTGATATGGAAAAAAATGTGCCAATGGATCGGCTTTTAGTCGGTGACGTTGGATTTGGTAAGACTGAAGTAGCAATGCGTGCTTCATTTAAAGCTGTTTTAGACCATAAACAAGTTGCTGTTTTAGCTCCAACAACAATTTTAGTACAGCAACATTATAATTCTTTTATTGATCGTTTTCGTAATTTTCCAGTTGATATTGAAATGGTTTCACGTTTTCGAACTCCGAAAGAAATAAAAGAAGTTATAAAAAAATTAAAACGCGGTCAAATTGATATTGTAATTGGTACTCATCGTTTGTTGTCTAGAGATGTTCAATTTAAAGATTTAGGTTTACTGGTTATTGACGAAGAACAGCGATTTGGGGTTAAACATAAAGAACGTTTAAAAGCTTTAAAAAACAATGTTGATGTTTTAACTCTTACAGCAACTCCAATTCCGCGTACATTACAATTAGCTACTTTGGGAGTAATAGATTTGTCCTTGATTGAAACAGCGCCGCCAGATCGTTATCCAGTAATGACTTATGTAAATGAATATAGTGTAGATTTAATTCAAGACGCAATTTCACGAGAGCTTCAGCGTCATGGACAAGTTTTTTATTTGCATAATCGAGTTAGCGATATAGAACAAACGGTAAGTTTTTTGCAAGGTTTATTTCCTAAAGCCGAAATTGGTTATATTGATGGCCAAATGAGTGAATCACAATTAGAAAATACAATGTTGGATTTTTTAGAAAAACGTTTTGATATCTTAGTTACTACAACAATTATTGAAATTGGAGTTGATATTCCAAATGCTAACACACTTATTGTTGAAAATGCTGATCGTTTTGGATTGTCAACCCTTTATCAATTACGGGGTAGAATTGGTCGCTCTAATCGAATTGCTTATGCCTATTTAACTTATCAACCAAATCGTTCTTTAACTGAAACTTCAGAGAAACGTTTAAGTGCCATACGTGATTTTACTGAATTAGGTTCAGGTTATAAATTAGCATTAACGGATTTATCTATTCGGGGAGCTGGAAATATTTTAGGAAAAGAACAACATGGTTTTATTAATGAAGTTGGCTTTGATTTATTTTTAGAGATGCTTTCTGATGCAGTTAAAAACAAAATGGGACATCAAAATAAATATTATACAAAGTCTGTTGTTGAATTAGACTGGTCTAATTATATTTCCGATAGTTATATTTCTGATCATTCAGAAAAAATTGAAATGTATCAGAAAATTTTACATGCTCAAAGTGATAATGAAGTAAATGATATTTTAGACGAACTAATAGATCGTTTTGGAGAACCACCAATTAGCGTTTTAAACCTATTAAATACAGCTAGAATTAAAATTCAGGCTGATCATGCAGGTATTGAAAAGATTACGTCACTTAATGGATCAATTAATTTAAATTTTAGTTCTGTAATGAATCGAATTTTAGATAAAAATATTTTTCAACAAATTCTTAAAAATTCATCATGGCCAATTAAATTGAGTCAAATTGATAAAAGTTATAAGATAATTATAAATAACACGGATGAAAATATTACAAGCAAGCAATTTTTAACGTTTATAAAAAAGATTAAAGAACTAGTAACGGAAAAAGAAAATGAGATTAGATAAATTTTTAAAAGTTTCCCGATTAATAAAACGACGCACCATTGCGAAGGAATTAGCTGACGCAGGAAGGATTGAAATTAATGGTAGAATTGCTAAATCAGCGTCTCTTGTGAAAATAAATGATAAATTAAAAATTCATTATGGCAGTCGGATATTAAATATAGTAATATTAAATTTAAATGATAATGCCAAAAAAGAGCAAAGCAAAGAAATGTATAAAGTATTATCAGAAAACTAATATGGTCAAAAAGTAAAAGAATGGAGAACAATGGATGAATGAAAACTTAAAACATCATAAAAGAATGATGGTGCACCGTAATCGATTGTTAGCTCTTCTTACTTTATTTCTTTTAATTTGTGGAATTATTTTCATTCAAGTTAAAGCTAATGAAGCAACATTAGCTGATTCTCAAAAAATCCTTCAAGAAAAAAATTCTAAATTAGAAAAAGCTCAAAAAAATAAGGAACATCTCAAAATTGTTGTTAAAGAGCTAAAAGATGAAAAATATATTAAAAAGTGGTTACGCTCAAAATCCTTTTATTCTAAAGATGGAGAAATAATTTATAATTTTGGTTCAAAATAAACAAAAACAATTTACAACAAAATTTAAAAATACAATTGAACGTGAAAACATTATTAAAACTCAAATTCCTTTTTTAGTTGCCGTATCAGGTGGATTGGATTCTACTTGTCTTTTATCTATGATTCATGAACTACCAACTATTATTCCTGATCAAGTTTGGGTAGTTTATGTGGATCATGCTCAGCGCAAAGAAAGTAAAACTGAGTCGTTAGTAATTGCGAAACTAAGTCAAAATTGGGGTTTTCATTTTGAAAAACATCAACTTTTATTAAAACCAAATGCTAGTGAAACTTTTTTACGAAATCAACGCTATGAAATATTAGAAAAGGTTGCAAAAGAGCATAATATTTCAATTGTTTTAACAGCACACCATTTGGATGATTTAGCAGAAACTTATTTAATACAAATGTTAAGAACAGGTTCGGTTTGGGGAGTTAATGGAATTAATCGAATAAGTCAGCATAATCAACTTATCTTTTATCGACCGTTATTAAATTTTTCAAAAAATGAATTATTAGAATATGCTCAATACTGTTACCTACCTTTTTGTGAAGATGAGACAAATTTTTCTGATGATACTATTCGTAATAGATTGAGACATCATTTGTTTTTAAATCCAGTTTTTTCCAATGAAAATTGGAGTAAATTTTTAAATTTTTGTTTAAATTTTACGGAAATTAAACAAGATGTGGAAGCTTATTATCGTGGCTTAATTCAAAAATATTTAATCAAGTCTTCTCTTGAAATTAAAGTTTTAAATTTAAAAGTAATCAATGAGAATCCTCTTTTTTCTTTATCAAATTTTTTAAGCTTTTTTTTCATTACTTCTGGAGTAGAAAAGGTTAATCATCGAATGGTTAACGAATGCTGTCGATTATTAAATAATAACAAAAAACCTCAAGGACAAATTTCGCTTGGATCTCAACAACTTTTTTTTAAAACATATAATAATTTTGGAGTTAGGTCTTTAAAAATTAGAAAAGCAATTAAACCTCCTTTTTTCTATTTAAATCAATGGTATTATTTTAAGCAAGGAGATTTTGGAATTTTTGATGTTGTACAATCTGAAGATGAAAATTATCAAAAAAAAATTCCAATAAAACTTCCAGAATCGTTAGAGCAATTAAAATGGCGTCATCGGTTGCCGGGGGATTATTGGTATCGTTCTTCTGGAGCAAAACAGAAATTAGGGCGTTTTTTAATTAAACATCAGGTTCCAAATGAGCAGCGTGATCAATTATTAGTTTTAGCAAGTGGGTCGAAAATTTTTTATTTAGAAAATTTTGGATATACTGGTTTGTTTAAAACTGCTAAAACTGATAAAATTACGTCTGTTGTCTTAATAAGATAGTTTTAAAAGGAAAAAAATGAATTCTGATATAGCTGAAGTTCTCTTTAGTAAAGAAGAGATAAATCAAAAGGTACAAGAGTTAGCTCAAAAAATTGACCATGAATATGGTGATAAAGAAATAGTTACCATTGGAATTCTTAGAGGCGCTATTTTTTTTATGGCAGATATTTTAAGAGCTTTTAAAGTGAAATTAGTAATGGATGTAATGTCGATATCGAGTTACGGTGAAAAAGATATTACTTCTAGTGGTCATGTTAAGATTTTAAATGATATTATGATTAATATTAAAGATCGTGACGTTTTAATAATCGAAGATATAATTGATACTGGATTAACCTTATATCATGTTAAACGCCATCTTTTGGATCGTGGAGCTAAAAGTGTTAAAATTTGTACTCTACTAGATAAACCAAGTAATCGCAAATTTAAAGTTGGTAGTGACTATAATGGTTTCATTATCCCTAATGAATTTGTTGTTGGTTATGGCTTAGGTTATGATAATCGATATCGCAATCTCGATTATATTGGAATTTTGAAACCAGAAATATATCAAAATTAAGAAGTAGAGATATCTTAATTGGAGGATTGAATGAAGAAAAAAGGCAATGGATTATTTGGAAATAGCCTTTTCTATGTCGCCATTGTTATTTTTGCCGTTGTAGCTTGGGCTTTACTTACTAGTGGTGGCAATGGTTCACGTTCAGAAACGGTTAAAACTACTGATTTTATGGAATCTTTGAAGGAAGGCGATGTAAAATCGTTTTCAATTCAACCATCAAATGGTGTTTTAAAGGTAACTGGTGAATATAAACATGAAAAAGCTGCTTCAGGAAATGTACAAAGTAACTTTGGTATTCCTAATAGTCGTTCAAGCAAAGTTAAGTTTTTTCAAACAAGTGTACTTGGTGATGACTCAACAGTTGCAACAATAAATAAGGCAGCTAACAAGACTAAAACAAAAATTGAAACTCAACAAGAATCCCAATCAGGCGCTTGGCTGCAGTACTTATTTCTTTTTGGCCCGATAATTCTTATTTTTGTATTTTTCTACTTAATGATGAATCAATCTGGACAAGGTGGAGGTACAGGACGAGTAATGAGTTTTGGCCGTTCTCGAGCTAAGCCTTCCAGTAAGAAGGATATAAAAGTTAGGTTTTCAGATGTTGCTGGAGAAGAAGAAGAAAAGCAAGAGCTTGTTGAAGTTGTTGACTTTTTAAAGGAACCAAAAAAATATCAAAAGCTTGGAGCAAGGATTCCTTCGGGTGTTTTACTTGAAGGGCCTCCAGGTACAGGGAAGACTTTACTTGCTAAAGCAGTTGCTGGTGAAGCTAATGTGCCATTTTTCTCAATTTCTGGTTCTGAATTTGTAGAAATGTTTGTTGGTGTTGGTGCAAGTCGTGTTAGAGATTTGTTTGAAAAAGCAAAATCTTCGGCACCGTCAATTATTTTTATTGATGAAATTGATGCTGTTGGTCGACAGAGAGGTGCCGGCTTAGGTGGCGGTCATGATGAAAGAGAACAGACATTAAATCAACTATTAGTTGAGATGGATGGTTTTGATGGGACTGAAGGTGTTATTGTTATTGCAGCAACAAATCGTTCGGATGTTTTAGATCCAGCGTTATTAAGACCTGGTCGATTTGATCGGAAAATATTAGTTGGTCGGCCCGATATAAAAGGGCGTGAAGCTATTTTAAAGGTACATGCGCGAAATAAGCCAATAGATAAAAATGTTGACTTTAAAGAGATTGCAAAGGAAACACCTGGATTTGTTGGTGCCGATTTGGAAAATGTATTGAATGAGGCTGCTTTGATCGCTGCTCGACGAAATAAAACAATTATTGATGCAACAGATCTGGATGAAGCTGAAGATCGTGTAATTGCAGGGGTTGCAAAGAAAAATCGAGTAATTAGTCCACGTCAAAGACGAATTGTAGCATTTCATGAATCTGGACATGCTACTGTAGGTTTAGTTTTAAGTAATTCACAAACGGTAAGAAAAGTCACTATTGTTCCTCGTGGTCAAGCTGGTGGATACGCGATTATGTTACCAAAAGATGACGATTCATTTATATTAACTCGCGATGAACTAAACGAACAAATAGTTGGCTTATTAGGTGGTCGAACTTCTGAAGAAATTTTCTTCCATGAAGAGTCAACTGGCGCTTCGAACGATTTCGAACAAGCTACTAGTATTGCCCATGATATGGTTGTTAAATATGGAATGACTAAAGAATTAGGTACAGTAGCTTTGGAAAAGCAGGGACAACCATTTGTTGGAGCTGACTATGGTCAATCGCCTGTTTATTCACAAGAAACTGCTGCAAAAATTGATCAAGAAGTAAAGAGAATTATCAATGAAGCCCATGAGCGAGCAACTCAGATTATTACTGAACATAAAGAACAAGTAACAACAATTGCTGAAGCTTTGTTGAAATACGAGACTCTTGATGAAAATGAGATTCTTTCACTTTATAATACTGGTAAACTTCCTGAAGGGGACCAGCACATGCGTGAACAAGAAAATCAAGCTAAGTCATTTGAAGATATTAAGAATGAAATTAATGCTGAAGGGACAATGCCTTCTGCTCAACCTACTGAGCCTAATCCGGGGGATAATCCAGAAGATAACGATTCGGACAATTAGTTATAAAAATTAAAAAACCAAGGTTACTTGGCTTTTTTATTAAGGAGAATTAATTTTGTGGAATATTGGTGAAGTAAAAATTGAAAATCCAGTTGTTGTTGCTCCTATGGCTGGAATAACGAACGCAAGTTTTCGTTTAATATGCCGCCAATTTGGAGCGGGTTTAGTTGTTTGCGAAATGATTAGTGATCGCGGCATTATTTATCATAATCAAAAGACCTTAAATATGTTATTAGTCGATCCTAATGAGCATCCAGTTAGCATTCAAATTTTTGGAGGTACTAAAGAGACTTTAGTTGCAGCTGCTCAGTTTGTTGATCAAAATACTGCTGCAGATATTATTGACATTAATATGGGCTGTCCAGTAAATAAAGTTGTAAAAACTGAAGCTGGAGCTAAATGGCTTTTGGATCCAAATAAGGTTTATGAGATGGCATCAGCTGTAGTAAAAGCTGTAAGTAAACCTGTTACTATTAAAATGAGGACTGGTTGGGATTCTGACCATATTTTAGCTATAGAGAATGCTTTAGCTGCAGAAGAAGCTGGAATTTCTGCAATTGCAATGCACGGACGAACTCGTAAGCAGATGTATCGTGGTCATTCAGATTGGGAAATTCTGGGTCGTGTCGCTGAAAAATTAACAATTCCATTTATGGGTAATGGTGATGTGAAGACACCCCAAGATGCTAAAACTTTAATAGATGATTATGGTTGTGATGCTGTAATGATTGGTCGAGCAGTTTTAGGGAATCCTTGGATTTTAAAACAAACTAATTATTATTTAAAAACGGGTAAACTTCTACCAGAACCAAGTGTTCATGATAAAATTGAAATAGCTGTGTCTCAATTAAATCGTCTTTGCGATTTAAAAGGTGACATTATAGGCGTACGTGAATTTAGGCAATTTGTACCCTACTATTTAAAAGGAATACGTAATGTAGTTCGGACTAAAATTGCAATTAATCAAGTTGATCAAAAAAATGAAGTAATTGATCTTTTACAAAGTATAGAAGATCATGATTATGCAAGTTAAGGAGTAAAAGTTAGTGAGCAATAAAAAAGATTTAAATGAAATTAACGATCAAATTCAAGTTAGACGGCAAAAAATGCAAGAACTACGTGATCATGGGATTGATCCCTTTGGTTCAAGGTTTGAAAGAACTGATCGAGCAATTGATTTACACCAAAAATACCAAGATAAGTCTAAAGATGATTTAGAAAAATTAAATGCAAAAACGGCAATTTCAGGTCGTATCGTTGCAAAAAGAGGTAAAGGAAAAGTTGGATTTGCAGATTTAAAAGATCAGACTGGTCGAATTCAGATTTATATTAGAAAAGATGAAGTAGGACCTGAACAATATCAAATTTTTAAAAGAGCTGATTTAGGTGATTTCATTGGAGTAAACGGTGAAATTATGAAAACTGATATGGGTGAATTATCTGTTAGAGTTGAAAAGTTAACTTTTCTATCTAAAGCTTTACGCCCATTACCTGATAAACATAAAGGATTAACAAATATTGAACAAAAATATCGGCAACGTTATTTAGATCTTATTGCTAACCAAGATAGTTTTGATCGATTATTAAAGCGAACTAAAGTAATTAAAGCAGTTAGAGAATATTTAGATAGTCTAGATTTTGTTGAAGTAGAAACTTCAATGCTCCATAGTGAAGCTGGGGGTGCATCAGCACGTCCATTTATTACACATCATAATGCTTTAGATACTGATTTTTATTTAAGAATAGCCTTAGAGTTACAACTTAAGGAACTAATAATTGGTGGAATTGATAGGGTTTATGAATTGGGTAGAGTATTTCGTAATGAAGGAATTGACACTAAACATAACCCTGAATTTACAATGTTAGAAACTTATGCTGCTTATTGGGATCTTAGCGATGTAATGATAGAAACTGAAGACTTATTGCGTTTTGTTGCTAAAAAAGTGAATAATTCCACAGTATTGAACTTTCATGGTGATCAAATTGATTTAGGACCTAAATTTAAAGAAATAACTATGGCTCAAGCAGTTGAAGACGCAACAGGAATTGATTTCACTAAAAATATTAGCGATGAAGAAGCATTAAAGCTAGCTCATGAGCATGGTATCAAAACTGAAAACTTTTGGAAAACTGGACATGTTTTAAATGCTTTTTTTGATAAGTATGTTGAGTCTACTTTAATTCAACCTACTTTTGTATGTGCTCACCCTATTGAAGTTTCACCATTGGCAAAAAAAGATCCCAAAGACCCACGTTTTACATTACGTTTTGAGCTTTACGTTGGTGGGGATGAATTGGCAAATGCCTTTACAGAATTAAATGATCCGATAGATCAGAGAGAACGGTTTATCGAACAGGCAAAAGAATCAGCTAAAGGTAATGATGAAGCACAAAATATTGATGAAAATTTTGTTGAAGCTATGGAATATGGTATGCCTCCAACTGGAGGCTTGGGAATTGGAATTGATCGTCTGACAATGCTAATGACTGATGCTCCAAGTATTCGTGATATTTTAATGTTTCCAACTCTTAAACCAGAAAAAAAATAATTTTTTGAAAAAGGGTTGACAATGAGAAGCGTGATGCGGTAATATATAAAAGTTGTCGCTGA
>CALYQJ010000009.1 GCA_945285405.1 uncultured Lactobacillaceae bacterium
TACGTTAAATGAAATTGCTCCGATGAAAGCAGTACAAGCGGCAACAACTAAAGAAGCTCCCGAGGGCTCCAATCGAATTGCGGGTACTAGTAAAACTTGGGCTGATGTTTCCTACAATCACCTTTATCATGGAACTAAGTACAACCAAAATGGACCAGCAACCCCTCAAGGTAGTGAGCAAACTCGAAGTGATAAGTTCAATAACTATGCAAATCCCATTGTTGCTGGGATCAATGGGCCAGAAAATTTAGGAGAAAGTAGAAAAAGTCAATTTCGCGAATATAATAATGTTTTTAATGCTAAAGAAGGTTTTAATGGTATTGGTGATTTTTCTCTTAGGCTAACTAGTAATCGAGAGACTACTGATGCTTGGTTTGGTGGTAATGATCATATGATTGATACCAACAAATTATTTACTGATGGTCAATTTAATACCAAATCCGCTCAGTCTTTACCTAATTTTGAACAATCAGAAGGGACTCCTTGGGATAACGATCATTCAGCAAAGCATGCTAGAAATATGGGAGATCAAGATAGTAAAGTTGCGGGAACTAATGATCCAACAAAAACAACTAATGTTGGCAAAGTTAAACATTTATTTAAACCCTCAAGTTATTTTAAAGAAGCTTATGATGCGAATCATTTCGTAAACAATAGCCCAGAAATTCAAAATAAAAATGTTGCTGATATTGCTAAACAGATTGCCAATAACGGCAGTTTTTCGAATACCAGTGTTGCTGGTCAAATTAAAAAGAGTTTTTCTTATGAAGTTCCGGTTAATAGTTGGCTTTACAAGTCCTACAATAATCCTTATTCTACGGTAATGAGCAGTTCCGGAGCGCAAACCGTTGATGGTAAAGAGCTTAGTCTTGAGCGAAGTAACTCGACAATTCAGCCCCAAAAAGTATTAGATTTAAATAATCCCAACAATCCAGAGGCAACTATAGTTAGTGGTGATCCCACAAAAATTGAACTTTCTGAAAATGCACGTGTATGGGAAATACCTCATAACGAAGTAGCGATTCATAGTTCAATTTATCCAATAAATATAGAATCTGATGATAAAGTTTACTTTTATGCTGGCGTTTTTCCAAAAACAGCAAAACCAGAACTTATATCGCTTCCAGATTCAATAAAAATTCCATTTTCCGGTTCAGTTAAAGGTACAGTTGCTTTTTCACCTGGTTATTCTGGTACATTAGTTAAATATGGTGCAATTGGTACTGATGGGTTAATCACACCAGCCGGTGCAGGGCAAATTGGTGAAGCATCTTTATTACCATCAGAATCAAATAATATTTTGTTTTTTTATACAAGAGGTTTACCAGACGAACCGAGTAATATTAATGTAGCTGATTTAAAGATCACTCCTCATCCGGATGCTTTAGAATTAAAAAATAGTCTTTTTAAAAATTTAAAAACATTGGATGACTCCCAATATTTTGTGCAAACTTGGGATAAAAACACATCGATAAAAAACGGGGAGGGGCAACTTACAGGAACCCCCAACCCTTTAATTTATAATCAAAATGTTTTAAGTTTAAATAATTTAACTTTAGGTCAAGTTGATTCGCCTAATTTTGAAGCTAAATATTATATGGTGGGTTATGCTATTTTTAAACCAATGTCAGGGGTTCCAGGTCAATATGAGCCAAAAGTATTTACTGTAATTGACCATCTTTCTCAAACTGCCCAATCGAAGCGCGCTTACTTTAATTCAAATCTTTATAACAATCCTAAAGGGGACCTTACTCAAGGCAGTACTAGAAATAATAGCCGTTTCTTTGTTTCACAAGATTTCTCCATTGGACCGGTTTCTAGCGATATGATTAATGATGCCGGACCAGATGGCTCGGGAGTAGATATTGATGGGAATTATTATCCCTATGGTAAAGAAGATCCAAAAGGCAGCAGTCCCGAAGCTAACGCGGCAAAAATCTTAGAATTAGCGGTAAAATATAACAACCCTTTAGATAATGATTTAAATAAAAAGGCTGATACCGAGGTCAAATCAGAATTTACTAATCAAGGCGGCGATGGTAATGAAGAAGGTAATGACGGTAGCGGTTATAAATTAGTAAGTATTGCTGATGCGGCCAACAAACAAGGGGTAAGTGAAGCAGCATTAGCGAATGAAGTTGCTAAAGTGACGGGAAAAGATGCCCGAGAAGTTAGGAATACCAAGTGGGTTCAAGCCACGTTACCACGCTTAAAACAGAATGTTGGTAAAGCTCGAATTAATGTAGTTATTTACGATAAAAGTAAAGATGCGGCTTCCAACAAACCAGTTATAAGTAAAAAAGAAACCAAACCTTCATTTTCCATAACCGATGTTTTTAGTGGCAATGGGGCGTCTAATGTAGCTTTGCAGCCATCTACGATTACTTATGATGATGGTGCCGTCGTCAAAGCAGCTGATGTACCCCAAAGTTTTCAAAATCTATTAAAAGATACATTAGTAGCTGGTAACCCGGATTTAGTGAATTACCCTAATCGGCTACAAGATGTTTTAGTTAATGCCTTTTTAAATAGTTGGCAGCAAAGCCCGCTGCAAGCCGATAAGAAATCCCCAAATTATTTAGCCGGCGGTTTTGGGATTAGTAATTCCGATACGAAAAACTCTTATAGTCAATGGCCGAGCGGTTATGCCGCAAATACGGGAGCTTACCTTGAGGCAGTTAACCACTACCCCGGAGATTTCTACCGAGGCGGTAAGGATCTACAACTGATTGGCGGTGGCAGCATTGATAAAATTCCATTTAGTTCATTGCAAGCAGATGTTAGTAAAGTTGATCTGAAAACGGTAGGAACTTATCCGGTAGTTTATACTTATACCAACCCGAAGAATGCCCAAGATACGGCAAAAATTACGGTACCGGTAACGGTCAAGAGTACCAACTCACCGGTATTCGTATTCCGGGGCGGCAATGATTTGACCTTACATGTTGGGGATCAATTTAACGCCAATGATTACAAAGTTGTAGGAAATCGAACAATCTATAATCAATATCATGGCGATTATAGCCGGATAGTTAATGGCGAAGGCATTGCTAAAGATAGTTCCGGCAAACCAATAGTAACCATAACGGGCCAAGTTGACGTTAATCAACCGGGAGTTTATCGATTAACTTATGAAGCAGCTAACTTATCTGGTATTAAAGCGAAGTTAGTTCGCCAAATTACAGTATTACCTTCCGATAAAAAGCCAGAAAATAAAAAATGGCAGGTTAGCGACTTTAAGAGTATCGGCTACGTTAATTATGTGCCCGGTTACGGGATCAATGTTTGGGATGCTCCAGCAGGAGTATTTACGGGCCAACGCTTAGCTCACGGCAGTGCTTGGAAGATCTTCGAAAAAGCCGTTAATGATCAAGGCGAGGTTTATTACAAGGTTGGTAAAAATCAATGGCTAGATGGCAAGTACGTTGCCTTTAATCCCGTTAGTGAAATGGAATCCTTAAAGGGAATAGCGGTGATTAACTACATACCTGGCTATGGGGTTAACTTGTGGAAAACGCCAACGACTACTGGCGGTTATTACCAGCGGAAATTAGCTGATAAAAGCCGGTGGAAAGTTTTTGGTAAACAAAATGGCTTTTACAACGTTGGAAAGAATCAGTGGATTCAAGGAAAATACGCTAAATTTGAAACTAAATAATTAATTTAAATTTAAGAAGCGTTGAGCTTAAATTCTCAGCGCTTTTTTTATTTAATTAATAAAGGACTTTTATTTGAACTTTATTAAATAAGAATTTTTTTTATTGGATGATTAAATAAAGACAACTTCTTAAAGTAGCCAGATTTTAAATTCATTAGTTTTAACTTAATAACTTATTTTTAAAGTTAGCATAATTGGAGCATGATCAAGGCGTTCTTTAGTGTCAATTACCTGAGTATCTATTACTAAACTTTGCAATTGCTTGCTAATTAACCAAAAATCAAGACGCCAACCAGGTGATTTGGCTTTATCAATATTGGGAGGCCACCAAGTTGCTCCCAGTGTTGGTTTTAAATTATTGAGATTAGGATTCGCAAAAGAATCAACTAAGCCATTATTTAATAACATTTGAAAATCAGCTGGTGCTTTACTTAAGTCGGCTTCTTTCGGCGATAAAACAGCAAAGTCACCAGCAATAATTAACGCTTTTTTACTTGCTAACTGTTTAAAATATTGATTAATTTTTTGCATCCATTGTTGATGAATCTTAGGTTGATGATATTCATAATGGGGTTGATAACAGTTGATGACATAAAAATTCTTAAAGGCTAAAGTGATGACTCGCCCCTGTTGATCTAATGGTATTGGTGCTTTTAGTATTGGGTAAATCACTTGGGGTTGTAATTTTGAGTGATAAAGAATCATTGTACCGCTATAACTTGTTTTAGCAGGTGGTTGAGAATTACGGGTAATGATTTGGTAATCAGAAAAAAGTGCTTTGAGGAGAACTTGAAGTTTTGGTGATAAGCCCGATGGTGGTAATTTGGTCTCTTGAAATGTAATTATATCAGGATGTAACTTAGCTAAATATTGTAAGACTGTTAATGATTGTTTAGCACGCCTTGATTTTCCGGTAAGTGCAGCCTTAAGGGAAGCGAGATTCCAATTAATAAGTTTAATAGTAAACCTCCTTTTTGGCTTATGAATTTTTAATATAGTAAAGTAGCTAATATAATTATTTTACGATTTTGAATGATTAATTAAATAAGTTTTATAAAAAATGCTTGACAAAAATCTTTAATTTAAATCATTAGTTTTAATTAAACAAATGAGGTTACATGTTTTTCAAATAGTAATTAAATTCAAATTAGAATTTGACAATAATTACACAATGATCTTATAATAATGCGTTCATTGTTAGATGTAAATAAAAGATGAACAAAAAAATGCGGAAGGAAGTGAGATGATGATTAACCGCAAAAAAAACTATTCGCCTAAACAGGCAGAGTTAAAGAGAATTAGTTCTCTTACAGCAAAAGAGGTTTTTGCTGAATTCAATTCTTCACCTAAAGGATTAACTAGTGAAAAGGTGATGGAGCTACAAGAAAAATTTGGCACTAACACTGTTTCTAGTCAACGCCAAAGACCAGGAATTTTAATTTTTCTGTCAGCTTTTAATGACCCTTTTGTTTATGTATTACTGTTATTATCAATTGTTTCTTATTTAACAGGTGATTTTGATGGGGGTACAGTCATGCTTTTAATGATTGCTCTCTCGGTTGGAATTCGTTTCTGGCAAGAATATCGATCTCAAAAAGCTAGTTCAGATTTAACAAAATTAATTCAAAATACTAGTGCAGTAATTCGAGATGGTGAAACCAATGAAATCCCAATGACTGAGATTGTGCCTGGGGATGTGATTGATTTAAAGACGGGAGATATGGTTCCAGCTGATGCTTACCTTTTTGAAACTCGTGATTTATTTATTAATCAATCCTCATTAACTGGTGAATCCATGCCCGTAGAGAAGAGTGCTGTCAAAATTGAGAATGATAATGATGAACAAAATACAGCTTTTGATCAAAGCAACCTAGTCTTTATGGGGACTGATGTCCTTTCTGGTCATGGTCAAGCTTTGATTTTAAAAACAGGTCGTAATACTTTTTTTAATGATATTGCTCAAAGTGTTTCAACGAAAAAAGAAGTGGGTAATTTTGAAAAAGGGATGCGTTCAGTCAGTCGCTTTTTAATTTTAATGATGATTATTTTAGTACCTATTGTTTTTATCATTAACGGTTTGACCAAACAAGATTGGGCTCAAGCATTCTTTTTTGCCATTGCCGTTGCTGTAGGCTTAACCCCAGAGATGTTACCAACAGTAGTTAATAGTAATTTAGCAAAAGGGGCATTAACAATGTCCAAAAAAGATGTCATTGTAAAACGACTTAATTCTATTCAAAGCTTAGGCGCCATTAGTACCCTATTTACCGATAAAACTGGCACTTTAACCGAAGATCGGGTAGTGATGATGCGCCATGTGGATATTGCTGGTCAAGAAGATAATCAGGTTTTACGTTTGGCTTATATGAATTCAAATTATCAAACAGGTTGGCGTAACCTGACTGATGCGGCAATTATTGAATATATGAGTGAGCATCCGGAACAAAAACAAGATTTGCCTAGTGGGCTAAATAAGTTTGACGAAATTCCTTTTGACTTTTCAAGACGTCGTTTGACTGTGGTTGTTCGAAATGATGAACATCAATGGATGATCACCAAAGGGGCCTTTGAAGAAATGTTGGCCATCTCCAAATATGTTATAGTTAACGGAGTACCCCAAGAAATTACTCCGGAAATTAAAACTCAATTAACCCAAACCAATCGGGATTTAAATGAGCAGGGAATGCGAGTTTTGATGATTTCTTATCGCCTTGATGTACATGAAAATAGTGTTTACCGACCGGATGATGAAAAAGATATGATTATTGCGGGGTTTGTTGGCTTTTTGGATCCGCCTAAAAAAGATGCTCAAAAAGCTATTCGTTTACTTCGAGAACATGGGGTTAAAGTTAAAATTTTAACCGGTGATAATGCAATTATTACTCAACACGTTGCCGATGCAGTTGGTTTAGAAAACTTGGAAGTCATTCAAGGTCAAGAATTAGATCAATTAGATGATGAACAACTAGTTGAAACCGTTCAGACACACGATTTATTTGTGAAGTTAAGTCCTGATCAAAAAGCACGAGTAGTTCAAATTATGCGTCGACATGGTGATACTGTGGGTTTTATGGGTGATGGAATTAATGATGCTCCGGCTTTAAGGCAAGCTGACGTGGGAATTAGTGTCAAAAATGCAGCCGATATTACAAAAGACGTTAGTGATATTATCTTGTTAGAAAAGAGCCTTTTAGTATTAGAAACTGGAATTTTAGAAGGACGCAGAGTTTATGCTAATACGATGAAGTATATTAAAATGACCATTTCTTCAAATTTTGGAAATGCTTTGTCGGTTTTAATTGCTAGTATCTTTTTGCCATTTTTGCCGATGCTTTCGGTGCAATTATTGGTACAAAATTTAATTTATGATACTTCTCAAATGTCTATTCCTTGGGATAATGTGGATCCTGAAACCTTGGAAAAACCAACACCGTGGCGACTAAAAGGTTTACTACCATTTACTTTAATCTTTGGCCCAATTAGTTCGATTTTTGATGTTTTAACTTTTATTACTTTATGGTCTTTATTTGGAGTCGGTTTACATTCAACTTCATTAGCTTGGCAACATTTATTTCAAGCAGGTTGGTTTGTTGAAGGTTTGATTACACAAACATTAGTAGTTCATGTCTTTAGAACGCAACATTTACCTAGCTTTAAATATCATGCTTCAAATACGGTAACTTTAGCTTCAATTTTAGCCGTTGCTGCTGGATTAATTGTAGTATTAACCCCCTTAAGAATTGCTTTTAGCTTTGGTCAGTTACCTGGTGGATATTTTGTCGCTGCTTTTATTTTAGTTGCGGGTTATCTATTATCGGTACAACTAGCGAAAAAATATTATATTCGTACCTACCACGAGTGGCTTTAATTAATTGTTTATCGTTTAAAAGAAACACTTAGTGTTTCTTTTTTTGATATTTTGAAAGGATTCCACTATTCTACTTGTAATTAAACATTAACGTCTTCAATACAAGGAGGTAGATTTGCACAACAAAATAATGATTGTGGAAGACGATCCAGTAATTGAAAAAACAATTAAGCAGTTCTTACAAGCACGTGATTATGTAGTAGTTTTAGCAGCACACTTAACTGCAGTAGATCGAGATTTTAAGTATAATCAACCCGATTTAGTGATTATGGATTTAATATTACCTTATTATAGTGGTTTTCATTGGTTGGAATTAATTCGTAAAAATTCCCAAGTTCCAGTAATTTTCTTAACCAGTGCAGGGGATGATCCTAATTTAATTACGGCAATGAATTTAGGTGCTGATGATTTTTTAGGCAAGCCAATTGATTTATCGGTTCTTTTAGCCAAGGTTCAAGGAGTTATGCGTCGAGTTTATAAGTATCAAGTAGCTCAAACTCAAATCCAACGCGGCAATTACCTTTTAGATATAAGTGATCATCAAATTAAGTATGAGCAAAAGTTGATTAATCTAACTCCCATTGAAACTAAACTTTTAAGTTTGCTTTTTGAACATCCAAATGAATTAGTTACAAGACATGAAATGATTAATCATTTATGGGAAAGTGATGATTATATTGATCAAAATGCGTTGTCGGTGGCCATTAATCGTTTAAGAAAAAAAATTGACCCGATAGGATTGGCTGAAAAATTAGTAACAATTAAAGGTTCGGGATACCGTTTATTTTTAGAGGAATTTCATGGTTAAAGACTATTTAAAAAATCGGGGATTTTTAATCTTATTGCTTACGGGAGGTTTTGTCAGCTTAATGGCATTGGTTACATTCCTATTAGTAAAACCATGGGATATTTTTTTCAATACAATTTTTTTGGGTATTCTCCCCTGGATAATTTTTGTTGTAATCGATTTTACAAGATTTTATTTTCATGATAAAAATTTGAAAGATCAAAAAGCAAGTTATCATGGCCAAATTGAACTTAATTCACTTCCGGTAACTAAAGATCCTTTATCTAAAAATTATCAATGTTTATTAATTAAACAAACTCAAACTATTAAGCAATTACAAACTAAATTAATTCAACAGCAATCAACGACTTATGAAACTTTGCAGCTTTGGACCCATCAAATCAAGACGCCGCTAACGGCATTAGATCTTTTAGTGCAGGTAAAACCATTTGACGATAAGCAAGCTCGTCTAGAAATTACCCAAATTGACCGGTATTTAAAAGTAATGCTGAATTATTTAAAGTTAACCAATATTAATAATGACTTAGTGTTAACCAAATTGCCCCTAAAACCGTTAGTAAAAAAAACTATTCGAGGCCTTGCTCGCTTATTTATTTCCAAAGATTTAAGAGTAGAAATTAATGATTTACCAACGGTAATTAGTGATTCGCAATGGTTAAGTTTTATTTTTGAACAAATTTTAACCAATTCGATCAAATATACTAATAAAGGAAAGATTTCTGTTTACGCTCAAGGAAATGCAATTGTTTTTGCCGATAGTGGGATTGGAATTTTACCTGAAGATTTGCCTCGAATATTTGAACAAGGATATTCCGGTTATAATGGACGCACAAACCAAAAAGCTAGTGGTTTAGGTTTATATTTGAGTAACGAAATTGCTAAAAAATTAGGATTAAAATTAACTGCTAAATCTAAAGTAGGAGTTGGCACCCAAATTGCTTTATCTTTTCCTCAAAATCATTGGGATGTGGAATAAAATATGAGTAAACCTTTATTATCATTACAAAATGTACATAAAATTTATTACAGTCGCTTTAAGATTCGTTCCCAGAAAGTTTTACAAGGAATTACTTTTTCGGTTGAAAAGGGTGAATTTGTGGCAATTATGGGTGAATCGGGAGCCGGGAAAAGTACACTTTTAAATTTGATTGCTACTTTAGATCAACCAACTAGCGGCGATATTTGGTTAAAAAATTGGAATCTCAATCGAATTAGTGAAGGTAAGAGTGCCAAATTTCGACGAGAACATTTAGGCTTTATCTTTCAAGATTTTGACTTATTGGATAATTTTGATGTTCAAGATAATATTTTTTTACCATTAGTTTTAGCAAAAACTCCAAAATCGGTCATGCAACATCGTTTAGCGAGTTTGGCGCCACAGTTAGGGCTTAATGATTTATTGTTTAAGCGACCTTATGAATTATCCGGAGGACAACAGCAACGGGTTGCTGCTGCTAGAGCACTAATTACTAAACCGGAATTACTTTTAGCTGATGAACCCACTGGAGCTTTGGATTCTAAGACGTCAAAGCAATTGTTAAGTCTATTGGAAAAGCTCAATCAATCAGGTCAAACAACTTTAATGGTAACTCATAGTGCAGTTACTGCCAGTCATAGTAAGCGCGTTTTGTTTATCCGTGATGGTTTAATTTTCCATCAGATTTATCGGGGCGCGTTGAGTCAGCAGCAATTTTTAAAGCGAATCAGTGAGACGTTAACAGCTTTACTTAGTACAACTAAATTTAAACCACATAATTTTTAGGAACAAACCAATGAAATTTTATGCCTCTTTAGCAATTAATAATTTAAAAAAGAATTATCACCTTTATTTACCCTTTATAGTAATTACCAGTTTTTTGTTTATGATTAGCTTAGTCTTGTTAAATTTAGGAAAAAGTACTTCTTTTATTAATGATTATAACTGGCGAGCACCATTTGACTTTTATAGCATTTTTTCTATGTCAGGAATAATTATGTTAATTATGACTTGGATTGTGGCTTGGTATGCTCATAGTTTTATTATTCAACAGCGAGGTTCCCAATTTGGACTTTATCAAGTAATTGGTTTTTCAAAATTTCAATTAGCCAAGATGCTATTTTGTGAAAATTTTTTTTGTTGGATATTAATTTTATTTTTTGGTAATTTATTTGGCTTATTTTGTTCTCAATTAGGGTATATGGTTTTAGTACGTCTTTTAAATGGAAAAATTCAAATTTTTTGGCGACTTAGAATTGTTACCTTTTTTGTTGAAGCAATAGCAATTACTATGATTTTCACTTTTTTACAATTTTATGATTTATTTTGGCTTTGGCGTCATCATCCATTAAAAATGATAAAAATGAATAGTATTGATAGTAAAAAGCCTAAAAATCGTTGGTTGTTGTTAATTTTAGGGACATTCTGTTTAGCATTTGCTTATTTTTTGGCTTTAACTTCACGTCAGCCCATTCAAGTATGGGGCAATCTCCTTATTTCTATCATTTTAGTTATTATTGGAACTTACTTGCTTTATATTGCTGGGAGTATTTTCATTTTGAAAGGATTGCAAAAATGTCGAAGTTATTATTATCAACCTCAACATTTTATTGCCATAGGTAATTTATTAACGCGATTAAAACAAAATGGTGCAGGTTTAGCCTCAATTGCTATTTTAATGACAATGGCTTTAGTCACGATTTCTTCAACAACTATGTTTATTTTTAGTTATCAGCAACTAATTAAATTACAAATTCCAACTGATATTGTTTACACAACTTATGATGGTGAACCAGGCGTCATATCTTCAGTTAAAAACAGTGCTAAAAGATCTGGTGTTAAGATTATTAAGGATGAAAGTCTCAAAAACATTGAAAGTAGCTTTATGAGAATTTCTCAAAATCAAATTTTACCCCTTAATTTTAACTTAAGTTCATTATGGCTATCATCATCTAAAGATCGCGTTGTTAATTTTAATTTAGCAATTTTTCCGAATAATAAACAGAATTTAAGTTCAAAAGACGTTATCGTATATAATTTACATAACTACCAATACTCAACGATAAAAATCGGAAAGAAAAATTTTAATGTTAAAAAAAGATTAAAACAATTTCCATTAACTTTGGAAAAAGACTGGACTTGTCGAGAGAATGAAGTTTACTTATTTTTTAAGAATAAAAAAGTTTTATTCCAAGCAGCTCATGAATTAATGCCAGAAAATAATATGAATTATAGTTTACTTGAATATCATTATTTGACTATTAAGGGTAGTTATCGACAACAAAAAAAAATGAAACTGCTATTTAAAAGACCGAATATTAATTTTCGTTTACTAATTAGTAATTTAACTTTCTATCCCATTATTTGTAATTTATTGATTGCGGGAATTCTATTAAGTTTATCTTTTGTGATAATAACTTTATTGATCCTTTATTTTAAACAGTTAAGTGAAGGATATGCTGATGCAAAACGATATGCTACTTTGCGGCGAGTTGGTTTAGCCAACTTTGAGATAAAAAAGACAATTAAACGTCAACTTTTAATTATGTTTTATTTGCCTTTATTTACGGCAACGGTTCACCTCTTTTTTGCTTTTCCCTTGATAAATACATTATTTAAATCGTTTGGGGTTAATAAGCCGCAATTATTATTGGTAATTAATTTGGTGGTATTGGGATTATTTTCTTTAATTTATATTGCAATTGATCATTTAACAAGTGGTGTTTACTATCATATAGTTATTAAATATCGCCGTTTAAATAACTCTTTCTTTGATTAAAATTTTGAATAAAAAAGAGCTTAATTTGTTTCATTAAGCTCTTTTATTATTTTTAAAAATTATTTTTCAAAAACTTGATTAACATTTTTAATCATTTTGGCAGTAGATTCTAAACCGCCACCACTTAAATACCAAACATCAGCATCTAAAGGAATTACTTGATGATTTTTGCCCGCTGAGGTTTGTTTAATTAAGTCATTTTGGAGGGCTTGATTTTTAGAATCATCACCGCCAATTGCTTTAGTTCGATCAACAATAAATAAAATATCAGGATTTTTACTCATAACGTATTCATAAGAAACGCTTTGTCCGTGAATTGAAGTTTTGATATGAGCATCAGCTTGCGTAAAGCCGAAAGTATCGTGAATAATACCAAATCGTGATTTTGAACCATAAACTGAAATTTGGCCTTCATTAATTAGGGCAATAAGTGCTTTCTTTTTGCTAGCAATAGCTTTATTTTTTAAACTTTCAATGTCTTTCTCTAGTTTTTTAATTTCTAGATTAGCTTTAGCTTCGGTATTAAAAACTTTGCCTAAAGTCCGAATATTTTGTTTGGTGGAATTCCAAGGATCTTGATCATTTACTTGCATAAACATTGTGGGAGCAATCTTACTTAATTTTTCTTTAAATCTTTGTTGCCTTCCGGCAATAATAATCAAATCGGGTTTTATTTGATTTACTTTTTCTAAATCCGGTTCCATAATACCGCCAGCGGAAGCTACATTTTGGTATTTAGCTAAATATTTTGGTAAATTTTTGGTTGGGGCTCCAGCGATGACTTTACCTTTACCTAGGGCATCAATTGTGTCGAGGGATCCATTATCAAAAACAACAACCTTTTTTGGATTTTTCGGAACTTTAATATTACCATTAGCATCCTTAACGTTAATCATAACTTTTTCTTTTGAACTAGTTTTTTTTACGGATGAAGTAGTCGCCTTTTTATTATTGTCACAGCCTGTAAAGAAAAGTATTACTCCTATGGCAACAATAATGATGTTAAATATTTTTTTTTTCATTTTCACTCCTTAAAATATAATTAATTAATTAAAATATAAACAAAATGGTTTTCCTGAAATATTTTGAATTTGAATTGGAATTTCATACAATTTAGATAAGACCTTTTCATCAATAATTTGATTAGTAAGACCAGACTTGAAAATTTTTCCATTTTTCATTGCGATAATTTCATCGGCATAAGAAGCAGCAAAGTTAAGATCATGGATTACAATAATAATGGTTTTACCTAATTGTTTAACTAAATAGCGTAACGTTTTCATAATTTGAACTTCATATTTCATATCTAAATTATTTAATGGTTCATCTAATAAAATATAGTCAGTATCTTGGGCTAAAACTAAAGCAATATAAGCCCGTTGAAGCTGACCTCCGGATAGCGTGGAAATATCTTCATTAACTAAATCTTTCAAACCTAAAATATTGAGTGCTTGGTTTACTTTCTGGTGATCTACTTCGGTTAGATGTCCTTTACTATAAGGAAATCGTCCAAATTCGACGAGTTCTTTGACGGTAATTTTTAATTCAAAGCCATTTGCTTGCTTGAGGAGAGATAATTTTTTTGCTAAAAAATTTTGCTTCCAAGTTTTTAGCGATTGATGATCTAAAAATATTTCTCCCGTATCGGAGGAAATTAAGCGACTAATCATTGCTAAAAGAGTACTTTTGCCAGCTCCATTAGGGCCAATAATTGCAGTTAATTTATTCGTGTTTAAAGAAAGATTTACTTTGGAAACTACTTCTTTTACTCCATATTTTTTGGAAAGATCAGTTAGTTTAATCAACCATTTTTCCTTTCATAAATAATTTTGCCAATGAAATAAATACCACCTGTGAATTCAATAACACTACTTAAAGGAGTGTTTAATTTAAAAACTTGTTCTACCATGAATTCACCAAATATTAATAAAAAAATGGCAATTAAACTCCCCCCTATAAAAAGTTGGCGATGATGGTAAGTTCCAATAAAATGATAGCTTATATTGGCAACAATAAATCCCAGAAAAGTAATTGGACCAACTAAAGCTGTAGAAACTCCAATTAAGCTGCTAATAACAACTAATAAACTAAATTGTAATGGAGGAATGTTAATTCCTAAGTTGGTTGCTTGATCATCTCCAAGATGTAATACGTCTAAAGTTAAACTTTTAAACCATAAGAAAATAACCAAAATCAAAATAATAATTGCCGCAATTGGAAGATATTGGGAATTGATGTTATTAAAACTAGCAAATAATTTAGTTTGCAAAGCATCAAATTCGTTTGGATTCATCGCTACTTGTAAAAAAGTGGTGATGCTATTGAGTAATGTGGCTAAGATAATTCCGACCATTAACAATAAAAATAGATTATTTTGTCCTTTGTGTAGCAAAAAATTAGCTAATAAAACACTAAAAATTACCATGATCGCAATTGTCAATAAAAAAGTTGCAACTGACTCACTACCTAGTAATTGTTTTCCATTAAAAAAGAAGAATACCGTTGTTTGCACTAAAGTGTAAAGTGAATCCAAACCTAAAATATTGGGGGTTAAAAATTGATTATGAGTTAATGTTTGAAAAGTAATAGTCGCAAAAGAGGTGGCAATACCAACTAAAATAAAAGCAAGCAATTTGCTACTTCGTAAACTTAAAGCAAAATCCCAATTACCATAAGTTTGATAAGTAAGAAATAAAATGCAGCTAACTATTACAAGAATTAATAGAGCTATGACTTTCAGCGGAAAGGAGTGAATCAGCTTTTTCATAAAGGTTCCTTTCGCAGTAATAAACTTAAGAAAATCAAACTTCCGATGATTCCTACAATTATACTTACTGGAACTTCATAAGGAGCAATTATTGTTCGCGCAATGATGTCACAAATTAATAGGAAAGCACTCCCAGTAGTTGCGGTTAGTAATAGCGTATTTTTGATGTAATCACTATAATGAATTGATATCAGATTGGGAATAATTATGCCTAAAAAAGGAATATTGCCAACCATGATTAAAATTAAAGTACTAGCTAAAGCTACTATCGCTAAACCAATTAGTTGAATTAATTGATAATTAAGGCCTAAATTCTTAGTGATATCTTCACCCATTCCTAAAATAGTGAACTGGTAAGCTAGAAAATAAGTGATTAATAATAATGGTAAAGTTAAGTAAATTAGTTCATAATTTCCTTTCATTACGGTAGAAAAATTGCCTTGAAGCCACGAAGTCATATTTTGAATTAAATTGAATTGATAAGCAAAAAAAGTGGCAATTGAACCAAAAATATTTCCAAACATTACTCCAATTAAAGGAATCATTAGTTTATTTTTGGTTGCTAAAAAATGGATCAGGTAAATAAAAAGAATTGTTCCCATAAATGCAAATAGGAATGCGATAAAAGAACGGAATAACAAAGGTGCATTTGGAAAGAAAAGCATAACAATAACAATTCCTAGGCGAGCACTATCAGTTGTTCCGGCACTTCCTGGTGAAACAAATTTATTTTGGGTGAGATGTTGCATAATTAAGCCACAAATACTGAGTGTCGCACCGGCAATGATTAAACTGGTTGTCCTGGGAATTCGAGTAGTTAAGAAAATTAGTTGTTGTTGAGAATTTCCATTAATTAATTGCTTGAGCGAAATTGGACTTGCCCCGGCGAAAAGGGAGCCCCAAATTAAAACAATTAAAATTATTGCCCAAACAATTTTTTTCATTAATCTCCTTCTTTATGTGATTTAATTGGATAAAAATCAGAAAAGAATCATTCTAAATTACTGAAATTTATCCTTAAAAGAAGCATAGCTTGTAAATGCTGAAAAATCAATATTTATTAAACCCATTTTTTAAAAAATTATTTGGAATTTAAACTTTTATTCTAAATTAGAAACAATAAAACTTAAAAAATTCGGCTCTTTTTTAAAATGCGTTTGACAATAAAAAAAAACTAGATCAATTGATCTAGGAAATTTAATTATTTTTGATTAGTGGTTAAAAAAGTATTAGCTTTTTTTAAAATATTTTTTAATGAATCATAAGTTAAAGTAGTCCATGCATCAGGGAAATTGAACCAATCTAAATGGCTTACTTCACTATCTTGTTTTATTAAATGGGGATCCCCTTTAACTTCTGCAAGATAAAGAATAGTTTGTTTTTGATTACCATTAGCTAACGGATATTTATCAATTGCTTGAAAACTTGTATCATCAACTTGAACTTTAAGTCCAGTTTCTTCCCAAATTTCACGTTGGGCAGCTTGAAGATAGGTTTCACCGTTTTCTACATGGCCTTTGGGGAAACCCCAAAAATGTGAGGTGGCACTTTGCTCTAGTAAATATTCCAAGATTCCTTGCTTATAACGGTAAACCACAACTCCGGTAGAAGTTTCAATTTTCAACATTGTGCCTCCAAAATTTAATGATTATATTTTAACGCGGATAATACTATTTGCAAAAATAAAGAGTATTAAATGTTAAATAAGCTAGTCAATTATTGAAAGTAATTTTTTATTATAAAATATCAGAGGATCAATAAATTGAAAATTAATTGTTAAAAATTTCTAGAATTAATAATATAATAAGTATAAAAATTGTAAAAGAAAATTTAACTAAAACTATTATAAATATAGCAACTTTTTGTTTAGAGCAATGGTAAAATCATTGCTAATTATTGAAAATAATACCAGGTTACATATAGTTCACTTAATTTTTAGAAAATCAAAAAAGTTTTAATCTGGTTAAAGGAATTTTTTTGGGAAGTCACCACCGCTAAATGAGTGTTTTATAAAAAATAAAAAAAGTTGTTGTAGGCAACAACTCGCTGAAACTTAGCAATTATTTATAATTTGAGTAAAAGTTAAAATTAATTTTGATAGAGTTCAGGTAACGACAAACGGTAATAGAGTGTTTTTGTATTTAATCTTTTGCGAAGATAACTTTTCCATGATCAAAAGCTGCAATTTTTGCCAGAGCCTCGACATGAATATGGTGTTCATCAAGAAATTTTTGGCCACGTTGAAAGGCTTTTTCAATTACTACTCCAACTCCTTCGATTTGAGCTCCAGCAGCTTGTGCAATATCAAGTAACCCGCCAACAGCTTGACCATTAGCTAAGAAGTCATCGATAATTAATACTTTTTCGCCTTGATGTAAAAATCTTTTATCAATAATAATTTTATTATTTACGCGTTTTGTAAAAGAAAAGACATCTGCAGTATAAACGTTATCTGGTAACGTTAAGGATTTATGTTTTCTTGCAAAAACAACTGGTAAATTAAGTTGGTAACCAGTCATTACCGCAGGAGCAATTCCTGAGGATTCAACAGTTAGAATACGGTCTGCTTTAGTATTAGCAAATCGTCGAGCAAATTCTTGCCCAATATCCATCATTAACTGAGGATCTATTTGGTGATTCAAGAAAGAGTCAACTTTTAAAATATCATCATTTAAAATTCGTCCATCTTTTTGAATCCGTTCTTCAACTAATTTCATAATTTTTTCATTTACCTAACCTTTTTTATTCAGAATAAGTTAAAATAATTGAAATTTCAATATAAAATCGGCCTTTTGACTGATTGTGAAAAATCTATATTTTTTTACAATTTTAAATAATAGTAGAAAAGGAGAATTATGTTATGGGGTTTTTGCTTGTATTAGTAGTTAGTATAATAATACCTTTTATTATTGTTGCTATTGTTGGAAAAATTCTCGGATTATATAAATCAGCTGATGATCGGGTTTTGGCAGGCGTTTGTGGCGGAGTCGCTGAACGTTTTGGAGTTTCAGCTGGACTAGTTCGTGTGATTTGGCTTTTAGCAGTTTTACTGTTTGGCCAGGGTCTAGCTTGGTATATTGCTTTTGCAATAGTTTTACCAACTGATTATCATCATAAAGGTTACGATAATGATTACTAATTTGTAAAAAATAGTTAATTGGTCGCAATAAGGGCGATCTTTTTTCTTTTTAAGGATAAAATAAAAGTATGAGTAAAGAAAATGAGATGGAAACCATTATTTTAACGGGCTTAGATACTAACTTTCAAAGTAAAATTGGTAAATTACTAGCACAACAGTTAAATTGGCCCTTTTATGATCTAGATGAAGAAGTGGCAAAATTAATTCGACGACTTCCTGCAAGTCAGCTTTTTAATCTTAGTGAAAATCAAATAAATCAATTAATACAACACGTTTTAATTAATCTTTTAGAAAAAAAAGAAGCAGTTATTGCAGCAAATTCAAATATTGTAGACACTCATCAAAATTTCCATTTTTTAAAAAATTGTGCAGCAGTAATTATCTATTTATATGATCGGTTTGATTCAGATAAGGCTAATTATGTTGCCACTAAAATTGCTGATGATCGGAATTTGGGTTCTTTAATCGTTGGTACTTTTCACTTGATTTGGGAATTATATGATGAACGTTATCGTAATATTTCTGATTTAATGGTAGAAGTTAATGGGAAAAAAGCTGAAAAAGTTGCTAAAGAAATTGCTACTTTTATTTCTTTAGAAGTAGGTGAAGATGATTTCTTTTAAATTTTACTTTGAAAAGAGATAACAATGCATATTTTAGTTACTGGAGGAATGGGTTTTATTGGTTCTAATTTTATTCGATACCATTTAAAACATTATCCTCATGATGAAGTCATTAATTTGGATCTTTTAAGTTATGCTGCTAATCAATTAAATTTAGCAGATATTACCCAATTAAATTATCATTTTTATCAAGGTAATATTAATGATTTCACTTTAGTTCAAAAAATTGTACAACAACATCAAATAAGCTTAATCATTAATTTTGCTGGGGAAAGCGATGTTGATCGTTCTTTAACTAAGTCAGATGTATTCGTTCAAACTAATGTTGCCGGAGTGAATAATTTGATAAATGTTGCTCTGAAAGAAAATATACCTCGCTTTATTCAGATTTCTACTGATGAAGTTTATGGAAGTTTACCCGCATTAGAGTTTGTAGCGGAGGATGTTCCTTTAAAGCCCAGTTCCCCTTATTCTGCTACTAAAGCTAGTGCTGAGTTATTATTATTAGCGGCTAAAAAAAGTTATCAATTAGGTATTAATATAATTCGTTCAGCAAATAATTATGGTCCACGCCAATATCAAGAAAAATTAATTCCTAAAGCTATTATTGCATTTTTAAAGGGTAATGAAATTCCACTTTTTGGAAAGGGATTAGAAACTCGCGATTGGTTATATGTTAATGATAATATTCGAGCAATTGAAACGGTAATTCATTCTGGAAAAATTGGGGAAATTTATAATGTGGGGACTCAAAAAGAAATATCCAATTTTGCAGTATTACAAGCAATTGCTAAAAATTTATCAGGTGATTCCAGTTTGATTCGATTTACTCATCAAAGACCAGGTCATGATCAGCGATATGGAGTTCAAACTGCTAAAATTAAAGAATTAGGTTGGCAACCAGAAGTTAATTTTGCATTGGGAATTAAAAAAACAGTAGCATGGTATCAGACTAATCGATCGTGGTGGGATGGTAAAAATTACAGGTAACTTCATGGTCATTGATTATACCAATTGATTGTAAAAAGGAATAAATTCCTACGGGGCCAATAAAAGAAAAATGATTTTTTTTAAGATCTTTAGTTATTGTTTGGCTTAAAGTATTTTGGGTTGGCACTTGATGATAGTCAGTTATTTGATGGTCAATTATTTTACCTTTTGTAAAATGCCAAATATAATTATCAAAAGAGTCAAATTTGTCTCTGATTTTTAAAAAAGCTTGAGCATTTTTAATTGTTGCTTTAATTTTTAATTTATTACGAATAATTCCAGTATTTTCTAATAATTGTTGATATTTTTTTAAGTCGTATTGAGCAATTTGGTAATAGTCAAAATGGTTAAATGCTTGTTGAAAATTGCTCCTTTTATGAAGAATTGTTTGCCAACTTAATCCAGCTTGAAAAATTTCTAGAGTTAATATTTCAAATAGCTTTTGGTCATCGTGTAAAGGGCGCCCCCATTCTTGATCATGGTATTTAGTTTCAAATGGGTCTTTAGAATTTTTTTCTACCCAATAACAACGCTTAATTTTTGTCATGGAGATTTTCCTTGTTTAGTCTAGATTATTTTTTAGTTGATTTTAACGTATAACTTAATAATGATATTATAACCATAAAAAAACAAAGGTGGATTTAAAATGTCCGTTTTCGATATTATTAAAATTACCCAATTAAATCACGAGTATTTTCCAGCAAACAAATTAGTAATGACTGATTTAGAAGGTAAGCCCAACTCATTGCTTACGGATTTATTACGTGATGTTGTTACTAAGATTGAAATTTTACTAGATTTTGATCAGTTTCATCAGCCTAATGAAGTAATTCTTAAACTTAAAGCAGTTACTCCCTTACCGAGTGATGTTTTAGCTGAATATGAGAAAATTCTTAATCAACCAGTAGTTGGGATTAATTTTGTTAGCAAGAGACAAGAACTAGAAATTGTATATCAATAAGAAGGTGACTATTGAAATTAACCTGTGCAAGTTGTCCTTTACGTTTAGAATCTTTTCATTTTATTAAAGGTAAGCGGCTCTTTAGTATTTGTGATTTATGTCGATTACGAGGACTGAATTTTGAAGATTATTATAATTATTCAAATCAAGTTTATGCACAAGTTATTGCACTTAATTACTGTGGAGCTTCAAAAGTAACTGTTACCACTAAACAAAATATAACTCCTGAATTTTGTCGGATAATAGAAGAAATTATCTCTGAATATGATTATGCAAGCGTAGTAGTAAAAAAAAATATATCTCGTAGCCAACTAAATGAGCGTTTATTGGCATATGAAAATCATGAAATTAATATTACCAATGTTGGAAACTTTTTTGATAATTTAACTCAATTAGGTTTTAATGTTGAGTCATTACATAATCTGCAGCGTGTTGATTATTCCACTAGAATGTGGCTTTATCATCACTATCATCAAACTTGCCAATATTGTGGACGAATTGGCTATAGTATCGATCATATAAATCCAGTATCACGTGGTGGTAGCAATGAAATTAGTAATTTAATATTATCATGCAATGAATGCAACAAATTAAAAGGTAACATGCCATATGAATGGTTTCAGGAATTTAATTTAAAAACGCTAACAATTAATCAAAAATTAGTGATTAATGAAAAGCAAATAAATCAATTGAAATCTAGTCAAGAAGCTCTTACTCGACAATTAGCGGCTTATTCTCATCGAACACGAATTTTACAAGACGATCAAACAACAATTTATCGTCAACGAATTAAAGCTCAACAAATTTTACTTGATGGGCTTAATAGTGATTATCAAAGCTTGCGTAACTTACGTAAAAACTATATTAAATCTTGTTATCAAATAGCATTAATTAATAAAAAGAGGGAAGAATGACTTATCAATTAGGAGTAGTTGGGAGCAATTGGATTAGTGAACAATTTATTGCTGCAGCTCAAGAAAATTACCAATTTAATTTAGCAGCAGTATATTCACGATCGATTGATCATGGAGAAAAAATAACGAAAAAATTTGGTAGAGGTCAAGTTTATACAGATTTTACCAAATTTCTAGCAAGTAATATTTCTGTAGTTTATATCGCCAGCCCTAATAGTTTACATTTTATTCAAACCAAAACGGCCTTATTAAAACATAAGCATGTTATTTGTGAAAAGCCTGCTTTTTCCAATCCTCGGGAACTTAATGAAATTCGCCAAATTTTAAATGACAATCCTGATTTATTTTTCTTTGAAGCTCAACGTAATCTTTATGATCCTAATTTTCAAGTAATTAAAGACTTACTGAATGAGTTTGGTCCAATTTGGGGAGCAAATTTAAATTTTATTCGTCAATCTTCACGTTATCCGGCTTTAAAAGCTGGTGAACTTCCCAATGCTTTTTCGACAGTGTACTCTGGGGGGGCTTTGGCCGACTTAGGTGTATATTTAGTTGCTTTTGCTGTAGGTTTATTTGGTGAACCCGAAAAAGTTAATTATCAAGCTAAAAAGTGGCCTGTTAAAGATGGAGCAGATATTTTTGGAGTCGGTAGTTTAACTTATTCTAATTTATTAGTTGCATTAGCAATAGGGAAAAATGTTACTTCAGAAAATAATAATGAAATTTATGGAGAAAATGGAACTTTAATAATTGATAGCGTAGCTAATTTATCCAAGATTAAATTACGTTATCCTTCGGGTGAAATTCAAGATATTTCTTTGCGTAATAGCGGTAATCCATTAAGTTTTGAAGCAAAATCATTTTATTGGACTTTAAAAAAGCAAAATCACCAAAAGATGTTCGAACAATTTGAGCAAACTGCAATTGTTAATCGAACTTTAAAGCTAATGAGAGATCAAGCTGGGATTATTTTCACTAGTGATCGAGTTTCGAAGGCTTTATGAAATTACATCATTTAGCTTTAGTTACTAGCCAATTTAAAGCAAACTATAGATTTTATACTAAAATTTTAGGCTTGCGTTTAATTAAAAATACTGTAAACCAAGATCAACCTCATCATCGGCAAGTATATTATGGAGATTCTATGGGAACTCCTGGTAGCTTAATAACTTTTCATGTTAGTGATAAACTGATTTCACCAGAATCGCAAGTGGCATTTTGGTCAGGATTAAATTTTGCTATTCCCCGAGATTCTTTGATTTATTGGCGTGATCATTTACAAAATAATGGTTTGAAACCTGAAATTGATTCAGCTCATGTATTACATATTCAAGATCCTGATAATATTTTAATTACATTGAAGGAAGTTGAGGGTGAACTTGATGATTGTCAAATTAATGAACATACTTCTGTTCCTGCTAGTAAACAAATTTTAGGACTTATTGGAACCAGTTTGTTTACTACTAATTTGACACAAACGAAAAGGTTTTTTACTGATTTTTTAGGGCTTAAAGCTCAAAATAATTGGATCTTGCTTGAAGACCAACAACAATTACAACTTTTAGATTTACCAGAATCAAATTCAGAAAAAAATAATTTAATAAACGTTGACCATGTAGCTTTTAAGGTTAAGTCACGAAGTGAATTAAATCATTACTGGCACTTGGCTAAAGAAAAAGGTCAAATTCGCAAAAATTTAACGGATCGAGGCTATTTTATGAGTGCTACTTTTTTAACTCCTAACGAGGGATTAGTAGAACTAGCTACAGAAAATCCTGGATTGGCTTTGGATGAATCAATAAATAATTTAGGGACAACATTTGCATTACCGCCTAGTTTAGCAATGTATCGCGCTACTTTAACTCAATATTATGCTCAAAAAGGAATTTATTTTGATGATATTCCAAATGTTCATCGTTCTAAATTACGGCGAATTCGAAAGCAATCCAATTGGTTTAATTATTAAAATTTAAGTCCGTGGTTGCGTCTTAAAATTGTCTGCCATTCAGGTAGTTTTTTCTGGAGATTTTTCATCAAATATAAATCATTAATTTGATCTTGAGCTTGTTGAAGAATTTCAATCCCTTCTTTAAAATCAGTTTGTAGATATTTGCTTTTTTGATTGATTATTTCAGTAAGGATTATTGTTTTAATAAAAGTAGGATAGTTTTGCTTCATGCTATAATGGGTAATTAAGCTGGAGTTCCATTGTTTAATTGCCCATTTGGTTCGGTAATTAGCGATTAAATCAATAAAGATAGCTTCATTTAAATACTGTGCCCTAATTGTTTTAGGAGCATAATTTAGAAATGGTAATAATTGATCAATATATCCTAAAAGATCGTCTCCAGTACCATTTTGAAAAACTTGTTGTTCGAGATAAGCTGCTTTTAACCAATCTTGAGACATTACATAAAAATTGCGGTGATCAGCTTGTGGTGATTGATAAAAAAGTTTTTCAGAATACTGAGTCAAAGGAATTTCATTAATTGCTAGATAAGAGGCAACTAAACTTACGTAGTATCCAAATAGTGCATCAGGGCTTTTTTTAATTGCTGAAATATTTTTGAAATCGGTGGGAACACCAAACCAATTTAAAGGTAAACAGTTAAGAAAATTAAAAGCGCAAATAATGATGAAAATTATTAAATCGATGCGCAAAATTAATGAAATTTTTGGTAGAAAATACCATAAAATTCCAGCGATTGTCCCAAAAAGCAAATCAAAGATTATTCCGCCATAAAAGTATGGACGGAATTTTAATTTAGAACTAAATTTAACCGGGACAACGTTACTGTCGGTATCAAAGATAGTACGATGAATACGGAATCTTAATTTTTGATTTTTACGAATTAGGGTAAACCATAAAAAGTTTAGGGAAACAAATTGGTATCCTGATAGTAATGCAAAAATTACTTTTCCACTTTCGTGAATCAGTTGAACAAAATAAATAATGAAAATTAGGGAAAAAAGGTATTCAAAAAAGAAGATAAACCATTGTAAAATAAAATTCATATTTTTTTCTCTTGTTTCTTTAATCTAAATAGAAAAATAATTATAGGTTGAAAAATGAAAAAATCATGGCAATTTTTTAAAAAAAATTGGTGGGGATTAGCAAATATTTTATTTGGAATTGTTGTTTGGTGGCAAGTTCATCTCTTGTCAAAAATTGACCTTATTGTTGGAGTTTGGCTCTTGTTAAATACGGTTGCTTTGTTAATAGATTGGCACCAAAAGCGTAATTCTTGGGAGCTAATGTTAGCAATCGTTAATTTAATTCTTGCCATTCCTTTGGGATTACAAATTTATAATGCTGTGATTCCAATGGTCTATTTGGTTATTGCCATTTTAATTCTTAATGCTGCTTTTATTTTTAATATTTATTATTCGGCTAGTCGCAACAGTTTAAGTATTCGTATCCTTTTGTGGATTTTTCTAATTGTGGCTGTAAGCCTAATTTTATATCCTTGGTTTACCTCATCAATTTGGTTGCTACTTTTTGCTGGCTATTTTATAGTTGTGGGCATAATTATAATTTTAGCTTATTTTTTAATTGATTGATTTAAAAAGTTCTTTTAATTGATTAATTTTATCATAACGCTTAACCAGACGATTAGAAAATTGATTTAAAATATAAGTTTCTTCTTTATTTGTCGCAATAAGTTGAACTGGTATATTTTGGTGGCTTAACGAGGCAAAGGTAATGAAACCAACCACTTTAATGTTGCTGGTTGTTTCCGAGGAATTTCGCCCTTTAATTTTGAAAAAAACTTCGACGGAGCTTCCTTTAATCCCTGATGCATAACAAGTTAAAGTGTAAATGTCATCTTGATGGATTGGAGCAATGAAATTAACTTCATCAAGTGAAACGGTTGCGACTGCTTCTTTAGTCACTAAGTTAACTGAAATTGAACAGGTGTGATCAATCAAAGCTAAAATTTCACCACCAAATAAAGTGTTATTTCGATTGAGTTCTTTGGGCATAACTCGCTGAGTTGTAGTAACTCGTGTTTGTTGCATTTTAATGATTTTAGTCATTGGAGTAAACCTCGTGAAAAAATTAAGTCAAAGACTACAAAAGAATTTTCAAAAAAGGATAATAATTAGTGTTTTATCACTAATCGTATTAATGGCTTTCTATTACTTGCAAGGTCAAATTTTGTTGCGAGCGATTAATTTAAAATTAAAATATGACGAGATTAATTACTCAGAGCAGATTGGCCTAGAAGTAATTTATTGTCTAGTTTTTGCTATTTTAGTAGTCTGTGCTTTTATTGTATATTTTCTAGTTGTTCAAAAAAAGCCTTTATGGTCGTTTAATTGGCTAAAACTTAAAATTACAATATTTCTTTATTTGATTAGTTTAGGTTTGCAGTTCCTATTAGGAATGATTAATCAAAAATTAAATGGTGAAATTCAAACTGCCAATAATCAACAAATAATTGATATTGCAGATTTAAGAATTGATTTTGCTATAGTTCTTTTATTTACTGCTACTTTCTTATCACCGATTTTTGAAGAAATAATTTATCGAGGATTAATAATCTCGGGAATATTTAAAGAACATCAATTAATTGGGGTTTTTGTTCAAGCTATTTTATTTGGAGCTGCTCACCAATTTACCAATATTTGGCAATATTTAATATATTTTTGTACAGGAACATTTTTGGGATTAATTTACTGGAAAACACAAGATATAAAGTATTCTATTTTAGGGCATTTTACTCAGAATCTTCTAGGTTCGATAGAAATTATTCATTTATTGCTTGTTTAAAGAAAAGATTAACCAGTTAAATAAATTGACAAAGAACCAGAAAATGCTATTATAGTTAACTGTAGATTAAGAAATGAAAGGTGGTGGTAAATAATGACAACGGATTCTGCTGGTCCTGCATCTGATAGTGGGGTGAGGTTGCCTTATTATTTATTCACCACTTTAAATGTTTTTGAATGTGATTAAATGGTACGGCGCCTCTATTTAGACAAATAGCCTAATAGAGGGACGCGGGAACGCGTACCGAAAGGCATCGTTACATGTTATTTCTCGGATTTGAAAGAGTTGGGACTTTTTCAAATCTGGCTTAATTGCACGAAATAATAAAGCGAGTGCGAGTGGCTTTTTGGTCACTCTTTTTTTTTGGAGAAAAAGTTGGATCAAGAAATAATAAAGTTTAAATCTGGAAATAGTTCATCATCTATTTTTCAAGATGCTTTGCATATTCGTCAAAAGGTTTTTATTGAAGAACAGAATATTGCTCCTAATTTAGAATATGATGATCAAGATGCGGTTGCACAACATTTTGTAGCTTATTTAAAAGCAATACCAGTTGCGACGATGCGAATAGTTATTAATAAAACAAAAGGACATCTAGGTCGAGTAGCAACTCTAAAAGCTTACCGGCATCGGGGTATCGCTGCTGAACTTTTGAATTATATTGAAAAAATTGAAAAAACTGCTGGTATTACTAAAATTGAATTGGGTGCTCAATTAACTGCAATTCCTTTTTATGAAAAATCAGGATATACCAGTTTTGGTGATATATTTTTGGATGCAGGAATAAAACATCGAAAAATGTTTAAAGAGTTAATATGAAAAGTTTTTCATGTAATTAACATATATGATAAAATTCATAGTGATAGTGAAGGGATCAAATAAATTTAAATGAAAAAACGAGAAGATATTAGAAATATTGCAATTATTGCCCATGTTGATCATGGAAAAACAACTTTAGTTAATGAATTATTGAAACAATCAGATACTTTATCAGCTCATACTGATTTACAAGATCGAGCAATGGATAGTAATCCAATTGAGCGAGAAAGAGGAATCACGATTCTTTCAAAAATTACTGCGGTTAAATACAACAATACTCAAATTAATATTTTGGATACTCCTGGTCATGCGGATTTCGGTGGCGAAGTTGAACGAATTATGAAAATGGTTGATGGTGTATTGTTAGTTGTAGATGCCTTTGAAGGAACAATGCCACAAACTCGATTTGTTTTAATGAAAGCTCTTGAACAACATTTAACACCTGTAGTAGTGATTAATAAAGTTGATCGTCCTGGTGCGCGTCCTGAGGAAGTAGTAGATGAAGTATTAGAATTATTTATTGAATTAGGAGCTAGCGAAGATCAACTGGAGTTTCCGGTTGTTTATGCTAGCGCTGTTAATGGTACATCTAGTTATGACTCTGACCCAAGTAAGCAGGAGCATACAATGAGACCAATTTTTGATACAGTAATTAAGACAATTCCCGCTCCGGTTGATAATAGTGATGAACCATTACAATTTCAAGTTGCAATGCTCGAATATAACGATTTTGTAGGTCGTATTGGGATTGGTCGAGTATTTCGTGGCCATATTAAAATTGGTGATGAAGTAGCTTTAACTAAACTTGATGGTAGTGTAAAAAATTATCGGGTAACTAAACTTTTTGGCTTTTTTGGTTTGAAGCGTGAAGAAATTAAAGAAGCTAAAGCTGGTGATTTGATTGGGGTTTCAGGATTCGATGACATTTTTGTCGGTGAAACAATTACACCGACCGATGCAATTGAACCATTGCCACTTTTACGGATTGATGAACCTACTTTGCAAATGATGTTTCTAGCTAATGATTCTCCTTTTGCTGGCAGAGAAGGTACTAAAGTAACACCGAGCAAAATTGAAGATCGATTGATGTCACAACAAAGAACTGATGTTTCCTTAAAAGTTGAGCCAGTAGCTGATCAACCAGGGGCTTGGACTGTGTCAGGTCGTGGCGAATTACATTTGTCAATTCTAGTTGAAGAAATGCGGAGAGAAGGTTTTGAATTACAATTATCAAGACCACAAGTTATATACCGGGAAGTTGATGGGCACTTAGAAGAACCATTTGAATCCGTTCAAATGGACATTCCTGATCAATATACTGGTGCGGTGATTGATGCAATGGCTAGTCGCAAAGGTGAAATGAAAGATATGATTAGTGAAGGTAACGGCCAGACTCGTCTACTTTTTCGGGTCCCATCTCGTGGGTTAATTGGGTTTCCGACTCAATTTATGTCTGATACAGCTGGTTACGGAATTTTAAACCATAGTTTTGAAGAATATGGTCCAGTCATTAAAAATTGGGAACCTGGTCGAAAAACTGGTGCATTGGTGTCAATTAATCAGGGGGCAGCTACTACTTACAGTCTACAAAGCGTTGAAGGACGAGGTACACTTTTTGTAGATCCTGGAACAGAGGTTTACGAAGGAATGATTGTAGGTGAAAGTAGTCGTGATCGTGATATTTCAGTTACTGTTACTAAAGGTAAAAATTTAACTAATACACGAGCTGCCGGAAAAGATCATGCAGCAGCAATAAAAACGCCACGTCATTTGTCTTTAGAAGAATCACTTGAATTTTTGAATGATAGTGAGTATTGTGAAGTTACACCTAAAAGTGTTCGTTTGCGTAAAAAAATTCTTGATACAAATGCTCGTGAAAAAGCAGAAAAGCACAAGCGATCGTCAATGAAAAAATAAAAACATGGTTTTGCAACTAGCATGAAAGAAAAGAGAAAAAAGTTTAAATACGATCCCTGGATTTTTTATCCGTATTTATTTTTAAGTTTACTAGGGATTTTAATGGTTTATTCGGCTAGTGCTAATGTCACATTAGATGATAAATATGCTGCCAGTCCAATCGATTACCTGATTCGTCAGACCGGGTACTTTTTGGTTGGGCTTTTTTTGATTTTTATCTTTGCGCACCTAAAATTTAGTTTTCTGAAACAAGGTCGTGTCACAAATGGTTATATTTTAGTAGTTGTAATTTTATTGTTGTTTTTAATAATTCAAAAGGTAATTTATCCGCAGCGAGTGATTAATGGTGCTTCAGCTTGGATTAAAATGGGTCCAATTAATCTTCAGCCAAGTGAATTTGCTAAATTAGGAATTATTTTGTATCTTGCTCGTATGTTGGCTAAAAGAGAAAAAAAACTTACATGGAAAACCATGAAAAAGTCTATTATGGGACCGTTACTTTTTTCATTTTTCATTATGTCTTTAGTTTTACTTCAACCAGATACGGGGGGCGCATTGTCCTTATTTTTGATTACATTGATGGTAGTTTCCATTAGTGGTATTCCATGGTATATCGGTGCAGGATCAGTAATTTTAATTGTAACTATTTTGTCGGGAATTATTTCTTTTATTGCTCATTTATATACAAAGGGAGCTTTAGGTAAAATACCTTATCAAGTTTTGCGGGTAATAGCTTTTGTTGATCCTTGGAAAAATAGTGGTAGTGCTGGAATTCAGCTGACAAATTCTTATTTTGCAATTAATAATGGCGGTTGGTTAGGAGTTGGTATTGGAAATAGTATCCAAAAACACGGTTATTTACCAGAAGCTAATACTGATTTCATTTTAGCGATTATTGCTGAAGAGATGGGAGTTGTCACCGTTATTTTAATTTTAATTGCAATTTTTATGATAATTACCCGAGCAGTGATCTTAGCGATTCGAAGTAAAAATAACTATTATGCAATGATTTGTATTGGAGTAGCAACTACTTTTTTCACGCAAACAGTATTTAATGTTGGAGGCGTAGCGGGGTTACTTCCAATTACGGGAGTTACTTTACCTTTTATTAGTTATGGAGGTTCAAGTATTTTGCTTTTGTCCATGGAATTAGGATTACTATTTCATATTTCTAATGAAGACCACCAACGTAGAATTGAGGCGAAAATTATTTCTAATGATTAAAAGAATGAGATTAATTGTTTATACAAATAATTTAAGAAGTTTACATTTAACTCATCATATTGGTCATTTACAATACTATTCACACAGATTTCATTATGCAATTATCTATGTTAATGCGGATAAAGTTTACAGGATTCAACAGCAATTACTTCAAAAACCTCAAGTTAAGAAAGTGGAACTTTCACCACAAATAACTAGTTTTGAACAATTTACTACTTTAAAGAAACATTCAAAAACTTTAGGAGATTAAATGCTGCGAATTATTGGAGGAAATTTTTCGGGGGTCAAATTAAAAACACCTAAGGGACAAAAGACGCGTCCAACTACTGATATTGTGCGTGAATCAATTTTTAATATGCTTCAAAATATTGTTAATCCGGGTGCTTGTTTAGATTTATATGCCGGATCAGGTGCTTTAGGAATTGAAGCTTTTTCACGTTGGGGCCAAATTGTTTATTTGGTTGATCGCTCTCGTGACGCGATTACTGTGATTAAAGAAAATATTACTAAGTTACATCAACCAGAAGCTTTTAAACTTTATGCAATTAGTGCTCAAAAAGCACTCCATAAATTTCAGGCTGAAAAATTATATTTTTCTTTGATTTTTTTGGACCCGCCTTATCGTTATCAGAATCAAAATCAAGATTTATCACAAATTTTGGAATTGGGTTTAGTCAAAAAGGGTGCAATTATTGTTTGTCAAGGTGACCAAAAATTGGAAGTAGCTAATTTTGCTAATTTGACTCTTTTAAAATCAAAAAAATATGGTAAAACATTGATAGATATTTATCGGGTGGAAAAATAAGAAATATGAAAAAAGTTGCATTATTTCCTGGAAGCTTTGACCCTTTTACTAATGGTCACTTAGAAACTTTAAAATACGCTTGTCCGCTTTTTGACCAAATCTATGTTACTGTTGAAACTAACACGCAAAAAAAAGGCTTTTTTTCACTTGTTGAAAAAGAAGAAATGATTGAAGATAGTGTAGTTAATTTACCGAATGTTAAAGTAATTGCTCAACCAGAAGAATTAACAGTCGAAATTGCTAGGAAATTACAAGCTAAGTTTATTATTAGAGGAATTCGTAATCCGAGTGATTTCCAATATGAAGCAGATATTTCTAATATTAATCATCAACTTGATCCAGATATTAAAACTATTTTTTTTATTCCTCCTGAAAATTTTACTTATATTTCATCAACAATGATTCGCGAGGTTTCTTCTTTGGGCGGTGATGTGTCCAAACTTGTTCCCGCTCCGGTATTAAAAAAATTAAAGGAAAAATTTGATCATGATGAATGATGATAATGGCAAAAGAATTAAGCAAAAAATTTATCGTCGTAATTGGATAATTGCGACGCTTTTTTTATTGATAGTTATTTTATTAACTCCAGTTGTAATTCCTACTAAATACTATGTTGAAAATTTAGGTGGTGCAAAGTCATTAAAAGATGTCATCACCATTAATGGTAAAAATGACCGGCATTCGGGAAGTTTGATGTATACTGCCGTAAGTATAAGTGGGCCAAGTAATTTGTTGAATTTAGGATTAGCATCATTAAATCCCCATGCGACAATTATGGATCAAAAAACGGTCTTTAATAATCAAACTCCAGCAGAAAATAAAAAACTTGATGAATACTACATGTTAGATGCACAAAATACAGCTGTTGCTACAGCGTTTAAGGCCGCTGGTGAAAAAGTAAAACTTGAATATTTAGGAGTTTATGTCCTTAGCATTGATGCAAAATCACAATTTAAAAGCAAACTAAAAGTTGGCGATACCATTATTAAGGTTGATGATTTGACCGTAAAAAACAGTCAAGATTTTAGAAATTACCTGATAACCAAAAAGCGGGGACAAACTGTAAAAATTACGGTTAAGCGTGATGGTAAATATTTAGTAGAAAAGGGAAAGTTAATTAAAATTAACTCAAAGCGAGCAGGAATTGGGTTAGTACCTATTGATCACACAAAAGTAATTACTAATAAAAATGTTAATTTTGATTTAACTAACGTTGGTGGACCTTCAGCAGGTTTAATGTTTACTTTAGAATTGTATAGTATTTTAACCGGTAAAGATTTAACACATGGTAATAAAATTGCGGGTACAGGGACAATAGAAAAAGATGGTAGTGTTGGAGCTATTGGGGGAATTGATAAAAAAATTGTTAGTGCTGATAAGGCGGGAGCTAAATATTTTATTGCTCCTGATGATGTAATAACAAAAGAAATAAAAGCTTCTAACCCTAACTATATAAATAATTATCATGAAGCTTTAAATACTAAAAAGAAATTCAACTTAAAAATAAAAATAATTCCGGTAAAGAACTTTTCCGATGCTCTTCGAGTTTTAGAAAGAAATCAGATTCCGAACTAATTATGAAATAGAGAAAAATTGCTGCGTAATTGACAAATGGAGGTTAGAAACGTGCAAAAATTTCTCTATTTTTTTCAAAAGTTTTGGGTAATTATTTTAATTGTAGTTGGGTTTGTTATCGGAATGGGTACTTTTTTAATTGTTAGAGTAACAACGTCCAGTATAAATTCATCAAATACAGATAACTCTTCATTATTTGAAAATAATTCCGAACCTAAAAAATACAAATCTAAGAAAGAATCCGTGAGTAAATCTACAAATAAACAATTTGTGGAAATAAAAGGAGCAGTAGTTAAACCAGGTATTTATCCGATTCAAACAAATATGCGTTTAGCTGCAGTATTATCTAAAGCCGGTGGTGCTACTCCTGATGCTGATTTAAAAAATGTTAATTTAGCTAAAATTATCAAAGACCAGGATTCTTTTTATATTCCTCAAAAAGGTGAAAATCCAGTTGGCGCAAATGAATCTAGTTCTGTGACAAATAATACTGATGGAAATGAAAATGCCCCATCAAAAAATTCTGAGCAAAAAGAGCAGGTTGATTTAAATACTGCCGATGCTACGAAATTACAAACTTTAGATGGTATTGGTCAAAAAAAGGCAGAAAAAATTATTGAATATCGCAAAGAACACGGTAATTTTAAAGAAATTACTGATCTTAAAAAAATAAGCGGTATTGGCGATAAAATTTTTAATGCTATTAAAGATCGAATTTTGGTAAGTGACTGAATGGCGGGTTATTGGTTTTTCCCCACTATTTTATTTATGGGAGTATTTTATTTAATTTTTGGTGGTCCTAAACTTTTAATTTGTTTAATCATATTTTGGATTATTCGAATTTATTTTTTAAGAAAACCCCAAATTTGGTTTTGGAGTTTAATTTTTTTTTTACTTGCAATAATTTGGGGTAGTTATTGTCGTCAAGTAGATCAAAAAATTTTGTTACCGAAAACAAACTGGGTTGTGATTAATCCTAATAATGTTCAAGTTAAGGGTGATTTAGCTCAAATGAAAGGACAAGCAAATAATATTCCAGTATTGGTTACAGCTAAAATTAATTCAGCTAAACAAAAGAATAAACTAATAAAAAATACCCACTGGTTTAAATTAAAGGTAACTTCAAAATTCGAGCGCATTGAATCACCACATAATGAAAGTGAATTTAATTACCGAGATTATGCCCATCGCCAATTGCACTGTGATTATGCAGCTTTTCTGTCAGATTTTAAGCCACAAATAATCACTGAAAGTTTGATACAGAAAATATTTCGAATCAAACGGGAAATTTATGTTTATTTATTAAGTTTTCCGTATTATTCTCAATTATTTTTACAACTTTTGTTAGGTGGACCGGTTCCTTTAGCGACTAAAGAATCATTGAATCATCTGGGATTATTAACTTTGTTTTCTTTGGGTGGAATGCAACTTTTTTTATGGCTAGGATTTTGGGAACACCTGGCGGCACGATTGCGTATAGTCAAATCTTTAGTTAACTTTTTTAGTATTTGCACTTTATTAATTTTAATTATATTTAATTTTGAAAAAGTGGGCTTTACTAGAAGTGCAATCTTTTTAGTTATTCGAGAAATTAGAAAATTAACTGGCTGGCAATTGGCACCTCTTGATCTTTGGTCTGGAACCTTTTTATTTTTTATCTTGATTAACCCGCAATTTTTATTTGGTTTGGGGGGATGTTTAAGCTTTTTAATTACTTTTTTTATTCAAACTAAAGTTTTAGAAAATCGTTTTATAACTAATTTAAAAATTAATTTAGTGATTTGCCCATTGGTCTTAAAGCAAATGTTTGTTTGGCAAACTTTAGGTTTAATTACTTCTTGGTTATTTTTTCCTATTGTAGCATCGCTTTTCCCTTTACTTGGTATCAATTTACTTTTCCATTTACCATTAATTGATCAATTGGTTAATCAGATTTTTAAATTTTTGTTTATTCTAATTGATGGCTTATCAAATTTAAATTTCGGTGAAATAATTTTTGGTAAACTTACTATCCCTGAAGTTATTATTTTGATTATTTGTGGAGTAATTGGACTAACGAAGAAGGGGTTTAAACACCCGGGACTGATATTGGCAGTAGCATTTGGTAGTTTGGTTTACATCGGAAATCATTATCCAATAACAGGAAGGGTGATCATGTTTGATATTGGACAAGGTGATTCCTTATTAATTGAAACTCCTTTACATCGACAAATTATTTTAATTGATACTGGAGGTAAATTAGCGTTTAAACAAGCTAATTGGCAAAAAGCAGAACGTCGTTCAAAAGCGGAAACAGTAGTTTTAAATTATCTACATAGCCGTGGAATTGATCACTTGGATGCAGTTATTACAACTCACCAAGATGCTGATCATATTGGTGATTTACCAAGATTAATTTCAAAAATTAAGATTAAAAAACTAGTATATGGACAAGGAATTTTAGAAAATCCTAGCTATTGGAAAAAAGTTGCGCCATTAATTAAAAAATCTCAATTTATTGAAGTTAAAGGGGGAGATATTTTAGATATTAATGGTTTAAAGTTAAATATTTTTAACCCAATGACTTCTGGTAAAGGTGAAAATACTGATTCAATAACTTTCTTGACTCAATTAGGTGGTTTAAAATTTTTGTTTACCGGTGATTTAGATCAAGCAGGTGAAAGAAGAATCCTTTCGCGTTATTCTTTGCAGGCTGATATTTTAAAAGTGGGACATCACGGGAGCAAAACGTCAACTAGTATTGACTTTTTAAAAACAGTTAAACCTAAATTAGCTTGGATTTCTGCAGGACGCAATAATCGCTATAATCATCCAAGTTCTGAAACTTTAATGCGATTACGTCAACAAAAAATTCCTTGGCTCATAACAAAAGACCAAGGAATGGTTTATTATCAATATAGTTTATTAAAAAAGGAAATTAAATGGTTTCAAAAAAATGGATTTAAGTAATTATTTAAAAGAAATAAAAAAAACTCCTGGTGTGATCTATATAGTAAGCGGAGATGAAACTATTCTTTTTCAAGATCTAAGAATTAATACCAAAAAAATTGCAGATCTTCAACATGCTGAAGTTGTGAGTTTTGATTTAAACGAAGATCCTGTTGATAATTTTTTGGTAGCGTTAGATAACTCTAGTCTTTTTTCTACCCAACGTTATCTTTTTGTGGAACATTTTTTTGATTCGCTTAACAAGCAATTTTCAAAAAAGCAACTTGCATTTTTATATCATCGGCTTAGTGGAACGTTACCAGGTGTTACTTTAATTTTTATTGAAGGCAACGAAAGAATTGATCGTCGACTAAAAGTGAATAAATTAATAACTACTTTAGGTGAAAAGGTAGAGTTATCTAAATTAAAACCCGGAGAAGTAAGTGCAAATTTAAAGCACTATCTTAAAAAAAGATATAATAAGCCGTTTACTTCTGAAGTAATAAATGAAATTTTAAATCGGACAAATTATGACTATACAGCTTTAAGAGGTGAACTTCCTAAATTAACCTTATTTCTAGATCAGCATCATTCTCCTTTAACTCTTACAGAAGTTAAGCAATTAATTACCCCAAATATTGATCATAATATTTTTGACTTAATTGGGAATTTAAGTGACAAAAAATTTAATGAAGTTATGAAACAATATAAAGATTTATTAAGCTATTTTGGGCAACCTTATGGCTTGAATGGAGCTTTAATTAATAATTTTCAATTATTATTGCAAGTAAAAATTTTACAACAATCAGGTTATGATAACTATCAAATGCAAAAAAAATTAGTTGGGGTTCATCCCTATCGAATTAAATTAGCTCGACAAAAAAATCAACAATTTTCACTAAATCAATTAATTAAAGTTAATCGTATTTTATTAGAAATGGATCAAAAGATTAAAACTAGTTCGATTAATTATGATCAACTTTTTGTTGATTTAATTTTAGAACTTAAAAAAGATTCATAATTCTTAAATTTTAAAATATTTTTTTAAAAAATTAGCAACTCCATCTTCCTCGTTAGTTAAGGTTATTTGATTAGCAATTTTCTTTAATTCAGGTATCGCGTTACCCATAGCTACTCCTATCCCTGAAAATTCGATCATTTCTTGATCGTTAGCTTCATCGCCAAAAGCTATTAATTCGCTATTTTTAATCTTAAAATAATTAAGAAGTGCTTTTAATCCATTAGCTTTGTTAACTGAGAGCGGTAAAACTTCCAAAAATGTTGAACGTGAACGGGTTACATGAAAACAGTTAGTCTTTTTAATTTGTTTACCTAATTCCGCAATTTTAACCGGAGAGTCAATAATTACGGCTTTATAGATCGGCGTTTTTGGGGGAATTTGATCAAACTTTGTATTAATGAATGAAAGATATTTACCCATCTGTTCTTCATAAGGGGATACATTTGGATTTTGTAGCATTGCATAAACTTTATGTTCACTAACTAAATAAAAAATAAAATTTTCTTTTTTAGCTAAATCAAAGATAGGTCTAAAATCATCAGGTAATAGGGTGGTTGTCGCAATTTTTTGTTTACTTGCTGTGAGTGTTACTAAACCACCATTGAAACAAATACAAGCATCTTGAGGCTGCAATAAACCAAGTTCTTCTAAATAAGGATATATTCCATCAATTGGACGTCCAGAACAAAGAATAATTTTAATGCCTTGTTGGTGTAATTTTTTTAAAATCTTTTGATTTTCGAAACTAATCTTTTTGGCATTGTTTAAAAGGGTATTATCCATATCTAAGGCAATTGCTTTAATCATTTTTTCCTTTCAAATCAAAAAAATCCCATTAAACTAACTTAAGGGGATTTTTTGACAGTAAATACTTTAAATAAAAGTTATCCAAATTATTATAAATTATTTTTACGCAAAGTAAGTTTAGAAAGATCGCGAGAAGCTTTATTAGGATGAATCAACTTTTTATGTTTTGCTGAATCAATCATTTTGGCTGCATTCTTATAAAGAACTTCTGCTTGATCTTTATCGCCATTGTGCGCAGCAGTATTAAATTTTTTAATTGCTGTACGCATTGCTGAACGTTGCGAAGCATTAGCTAAACGCCGCTTATTTTGTGTTTTAACCCGCTTAATAGCTGATTTAATTTGGGGCATTAATGATCCACTCCTTTCTTGATCGGATATAATGAAATCAATCTTAAACATTATAGCAATTAAAGCCAGTTTTGACTAGCAATTTTGAATTTTATTAAAGAACATGGTAATATTACTATACCTATTGCTATGTTTAAGGATTGCCCCCCTTTTACTTTGCTTTAGGAATAAATGATAAGGAATATAAATAATGGCAATTTCAAAAGAACGTAAAAACGAAATCATAAAAAAATATGCTCGTAGTGATGGAGATACTGGCTCAGTTGAGGTTCAAGTTGCACTTTTAACCGAAGAAATTAATGTTTTAAATGAACATTTAACAAAGCATAAAAAAGATCACCATTCTTATGTAGGCCAGATGAAGAAAATTGGACATCGGCGGAATTTACTTAGATACTTACGTGAAAGCGATCTTGATCGTTACCGTAAATTAATCAGTTCGTTAGGACTAAGAAGATAATAATCAACTACCTGCCGAAAAGAGCAGGTTTTTTAGATTTATCCCAATTGAAAGAGGTGAGAATTATTTGGGAAAGGTAAAAATAGCCATCCTCGGAGGAGTGCGAGAGAATGGTAAAAATATTTATGCAGTGGATGTTGATGGTGAAATTTTTGTTCTCGACTTTGGATTAAAATATCCAGAAAATGAGATGTTAGGAATTGATGTAGTAATTCCTGATTTTACCTATTTAGAAGAAAATGTTGAACGAATTGCTGGTGTATTTTTAACTCATGGTCATGCTGACGCCATTGGAGCTTTACCATACTTTTTACACAAAGGTTATAATGTTCCAATTTTTGGTTCTAAGCTTTCAATTGCTTTAGTAAAAAATAATATTTTGGATAAAAAAAAGAGTCAATATGATTTTCATGTAATTAATGAAAATTCAGTTATTGATTTTGAAAAAGCCTCAGTTTCATTCTTTAAAACTACCCACACAATTCCTGATAGTTTGGGAATTGTTTTACACACTTCTGAAGGAAAAATTGTTTATACTGGTGATTTTAAGTTTGATTTTTCTCAAACAGGAGCTTATGAAACTGATCTTTATGCTTTAGCTCAAATTGGTCGTAAAGATGTAATTGCTTTAATGAGTGATTCCTCAAATGCTGAATCACAGGTTTCTTACAATAATGATCAAGAAGTACGTGATTATATTAATAATACTTTTAAATATCATCAAGGAAGAATAATTGCTTCATCAGTAGCTTCAAATTTAGTAAGAATTCAACAAATTATTGATGCTGCTCAATATAGTAAGCGCAAATTGGCCATTTCTGGTCGTGATTTAGAAAAAATAGTAAGAACAGCACTGAAATTAAAATATTTACATCTGCCAGAAGGGCTTTTGATTCCTTTAAAAGATTTGAAAAAGTACTCCGAAGATCAAATAGTTATTTTAGAAACTGGAAAATTAGGGGAACCGATGAAATCCCTCCAAAGGATGGCTACTGGTCGCTTTAAAAATGTTCGCTTTAAGCAAGGCGATTTAGTCTTTATTTCGACTTCTCCTTCGGCTGCAATGGAAACAGCGATGGCTAAAACTAAAGATCTGATTTATCGTGCTGGTGCTGATGTTAAAACCTTAAGCGATGATTTAAATGCTACAGGACACGCCAGTCGTCAAGATTTACAGATGTTAATTAAGTTAATGCATCCAAAATATTTAATCCCAATTCAAGGTGAATATAGATCTTTACATGCACATAAAGCTATTGCTGAAGATGCAGGAATGCCTGGAAAAAATATATTTCTGCCAGCAATTGGTGATGTTTTAGAAATTGAAAAAGGTGAATTACATCAAGCTAAAGCTGTCCCTGCTGGAGATGTAATGATTGATGGAATTGGTGTTGGTGATATTGGGAGTATTGTTTTACGAGATCGTCGAATGCTCTCTGAAGATGGAGTTTTTGTTTCTACAGTCACAATTGATCGTCGTAACAAGAAGATTATTTCTACACCAAAAGTCGTTGCTAAAGGCTTTATATATAATAAAACTAATCGTCAATTACTTAATCAAAGTAAAGAAGTTATAAAGAAAACTGTTTTAAACTATTTACAACATGATGATTTTGATTGGTCTGAAATTAAACAAGATGTACGAGAAAAATTAAATAAATTTTTATTTGAACAAACTAAACGTCATCCAGTGATTCTTCCAGTAATTATGGAAGTAAATCAAAATAAATCAAATCGGCAGTAAAAGAAGTAAATTTTTAATATTTACAAAGCTTTATTTTACCGGTATAATACATAATCGGAACGCTTCCAAGCAATTTATGCTAAATAACGGTAATTAAATTAAATAAATTAGATATTTTAGGAGGTCCATTTTTAAATGGCTGAAAAAGAGCACTACGAAAGAACCAAGCCGCATGTTAACATCGGTACAATTGGTCACGTCGATCATGGTAAAACAACTTTAACAGCTGCTATTACTCACGTATTAGCAAAGAAAGGTTTAGCACAGCCTCTTGACTATGCTGGTATTGATGCCGCTCCTGAAGAGAAGGAACGTGGAATCACAATTAATACCGCTCATATTGAATATGAAACAGATAAGCGGCATTATGCACATATGGATGCTCCTGGTCATGCTGACTACATTAAGAACATGATTACTGGTGCCGCTCAGATGGATGGTGCAATTTTAGTTGTAGCTGCTACTGATGGTCCAATGCCTCAGACTCGTGAACATATCTTGCTTGCTCGTCAGGTAGGAGTTAAATATATTATAGTTTTCATTAACAAGACTGATTTGGTTGATGATCCTGAATTGATTGATCTTGTTGAAATGGAAGTTCGGGAATTATTAAGTGAATATGGTTTCCCTGGAGATGATGTTCCTGTAATCAAGGGTTCTGCTTTAAAAGCTCTTGAAGGTGACCCTGAACAAGAAAAAGTTATTGAAAAATTAATGGATACTGTGGATGAATATATTCCAACCCCAGTTCGTGATACTGAAAAACCATTCTTGATGCCAGTTGAAGATGTTTTCACAATTACTGGTCGTGGTACTGTAGCATCTGGTCGTGTTGATCGTGGTACTGTCAAGATTGGTGATGAAGTTGAAATTGTAGGTTTGAAACCAGAAATTTTAAAATCAACAGTTACTGGTGTTGAAATGTTCCACAAGACTCTTGATCTTGGTGAAGCAGGTGATAATGTCGGAATTCTTTTACGGGGAATCAATCATGATCAAGTTGAACGTGGTCAAGTTTTAGCAAAACCGGGTTCAATTCAAACTCATAAGAAATTCCGTGGTCAAGTTTATATCTTGTCTAAAGATGAAGGTGGTCGTCATACGCCATTCTTCTCCAACTATCGCCCACAGTTCTATTTCCATACAACTGATGTTACTGGTACAATTGAACTACCAGAAGGAGTTGAAATGGTAATGCCTGGTGATAATGTATCATTTGATGTTGAATTAATTTCACCAGTTGCAATTGAAAAGGGAACTAAATTTACTGTTCGTGAAGGTGGTAAAACCGTTGGAGCTGGACAGGTAACGGAAATTCTTGATTAATTTAACTTAAGAATCAATTGAAATTAGAGGGCTCTTTTAGCGGGCTCTCTTTTTTATTTAGTTTAGCTAATTTCTTATGAAGATTAGATTTACTTTAAGACTCTGCTATAATAGAATGCAATGTGACGACTTAAATCATGGAGGAAATTTATGAAACCAGAATGGGAAAAAACAGGAACCAATGAAGGAACTTTAAAATTTGAAATTACCACAGATGTGGTTGCAAAAGGTGTCGATCATGCTTTTAACAAGATAAAAAATCGGATCCAATTACCTGGATTTCGAAAGGGTAAAGTAAATCGTACAGTTTATCGACAATTTTATGGTGATTCATCACTTTATCAAGAAGCTTTAGAAGATATCTTTCCTTCATCATATGAAGCTGCATATAAAGAAGTAGGGATTGAACCTGTTAGCCGACCTGAGGTTACAATTGATGAAATGACTGAAGGTAAACCTTGGGTATTAGAAGTTAAAGTTACGGTTAAACCCGAAGTTAAATTGGGTAAATATAAAGGTGTTGAAGTTGAAAAAGTTGATCGTACAGTAACTGATGAGGATGTTGATAAAGACATTCAAAACCGTCGAGAAAAAGAAGCAGAATTAGTTATTAAAGATGGTGCTGCTGAAAAAGGCGACACTGTAGTAATTGATTATGTTGGAACTATTGATGGTAAAGAGTTTGATGGTGGTTCAGCAAAGAATTATTCATTGTCTTTAGGTTCTAATAGTTTTATTCCTGGATTTGAAGATCAGTTAGTAGGTCATAAGGCTGATGATAAAGTTGATGTTAAAGTCACTTTCCCTAAAGATTATCAAGCTAAAGATTTAGCTGGAAAAGAAGCTCATTTTGCAGTTACAGTACATGAAATTAAATCTAAAGAATTACCAAAATTGGATGACGATTTTGCTAAAGATTTAGATTTAGATGTAAAAACTGTTGATGAATTAAAGGCTAAAGTTCGTGAAAATCTTCAAAACGAAAAAAATGATAATGCTGAACGAGAAATGCAAGAAGCAGCAATTCACAAAGTTTTAGATAATGCAGAAATTAAAGATATTCCGCAAGTGATGATTGATGACGAGGTTAACCAACAAATTCAACGTTTTAATTCGGCATTGCAAACTCGTGGATTAACTATGCAAATGTATCAGCAAATTACTGGTACTAGCAATGACGATTTACGAAAACAATATGAAGAAGAAGCCCAAGATAATGTTAAGACTAACTTAGTTTTAGAAGCTGTGGTTAAAGCTGAAAAAATTAAGCCAACAAAAGAAGATATTGATGAAGAAATTAAAAATTTAGCAAAAGAATATCAAATGGATGAAAAGCGAGTTCGGCAGACCTTATCTGATGATATGTTGATTCATGATATAGGAGTTAAACAAGCTATTGATTTAATTGTAGATTCTGCGAAGGAAGTTCCAAGTAAAGGAAAAGCTAAAGAAACCACTGAAAAAAAGTCAGAGGGTGACCAAAAATAGGGCTTTCCTGAAGAAGTGAAAGTATTTTTCCGAGGAGATTGATTGAATAACGAAGAAAATGGTGTTATTAGATGCTCATTTTGTGGGAAAACACAAGATGAAGTTGAAAAGATGATTGCTGGTCCAGGTGTTTATATTTGTAATGAATGTGTTAATTTATCAAAAAGTATAATTGATGATCAGATAAAAATTAAGAACGAAACCACTGATGATCTTAAAGATAATTTTCCGAAACCTCATGACATATATGACTATTTAAATGAATATGTAATAGGTCAAAATACTGCAAAAAGAGCACTATCAGTAGCTGTTTATAATCATTATAAACGGATAACTCAAGATGATAATCCAGACGTTGAAATTCAAAAAAGTAATATTGCTTTAATTGGACCAACGGGTTCAGGGAAAACGTATTTAGCTCAAACTTTGGCTAAAATCCTTAATGTACCGTTTGCTATTGCGGATGCTACTTCTTTAACGGAAGCAGGATATGTTGGCGAAGATGTAGAAAATATTTTATTAAAGTTGCTTCAAGCTGCTGACTTTAATGTTGAACGTGCACAACGTGGAATTATTTATGTTGACGAAATAGATAAAATTGGCCGTAAAGCCGAAAATGTTTCGATTACGCGTGATGTCTCTGGTGAAGGAGTGCAACAAGCTTTATTGAAAATTTTAGAAGGTACTGTGGCTAATGTTCCACCGCAAGGTGGCAGAAAACATCCGCAACAAGAGTTAATTCAAATTGATACTAAAAATATTCTTTTTATCGTTGGAGGTGCTTTTGATGGTTTAGAGAATATTATTAAAGAACGTTTAGGCAAAAAAGTGATTGGCTTTGGAGCAAATAACGAAGATCTTTCTGATGATCAAATTTTACATCGCGTAATTCCTGAAGATTTACTAAAATTTGGAATGATTCCTGAATTTATCGGGCGAATTCCAATTATTCAAACTTTAGATAAATTATCGGCATCAGATTTAGTTCATATTTTAACTCAACCGAAAAATGCTCTCGTTAAACAATATCAAGCTTTGATGAAAATGGATGGCATTGCTTTAGAGTTTACGCCTGATTCATTAACCGCAATAGCTGAAGAGGCAATTAAACGCCAAACTGGAGCCCGGGGTTTGCGTTCAATTATTGAAAAAGCAATGCAAAAAGCAATGTTTGATTTACCTAGTCGCAAAGATGTAGCTAAAGTAGTTGTTACTTCAGATACAATTAAATTAGGGAAGCAGCCCCAAATTACTTTGAAGACAGCCGAGGCTTCTTAATGGCAAATAAGGATCAACAGTTTATTAAAAGCGCCGAAAAAGTTGTTGATTTTCCAGTAAGCAATCTTCCGCGGATTGCTTTTTTTGGTCGATCCAACGTGGGGAAATCAAGTTTAATTAATATTTTATTAAAACGTAAGAATTTAGCGCATACCTCAAGTACTCCAGGAAAAACTCAAGTTATTAATTTTTATTTATCAATGGATCATGAATTTGAACTAGTTGATTATCCCGGATATGGTTATGCTAAACTCAGTAAAAATCGACGGGAAGCAATTGATCGAATGATTCGTTATACTGTAGCTGAAATTCCTAACTTACGGGGAATTATTCAATTAATTGATGGACGGATTGCGACTCAAAAAATTGATTTAACTTTTGAAAAAATTCTTAATCAGGTGGGAGTGCCTCAAATGTTGGCTATTACTAAAGTCGATCAAGTTAAAAAGAGTCAAATAATGAAATTAGAACGGCGGATTGAAACTGATTTTGGTAAAGTCCCCAACATTATAGAGTACCTGCTTACTAGTACTGTCAGTGGGCATGGCATTGCTGATTTACAACAATGGATTCATACAGTAATTTAACAGTCATCTTATTGATGACTTTTTTTTATCTAAATTGTGAAGTAAAATTTCAAAAAAAATCGAATTTAATTGTTTTAAAAGAAAAAATGTGTTACATTAAATTGGAAAGCGTTTCCGTTAAAAATAAAAATAAAACTCTAATAAAACGATTATTTAGGAGTTTATTACGAAAATAACTTTTATAAATAAAAAATAGAGGAGAAGAAATGAAACATATAAAGCGACTATTTGCGCTTTTTTTAATTGGAATAATGGTTAATCCCTTCCAACTTGCTATTAACTTAAAACCGGTAGCAGCTGCAAGTAAAAGCCAAGATATTCCTGGAATTACAACAACCAATATTATTGACCAGTGTTCTATTGATGGTCCTGAAAGTCAATCTGGTCATGATTTTGATCAATTGATGGATGGTGATGATCAAACACTCTGGATAGCTAATGGTGGTAATTGGCCAGCTAAGTTGCATGTTAAAGTACCAACTAGCAATAATCAACCAATTAAGCAATTAGTTATTAAACTTGAACAGAATCAACCTGATCGGAGCGTTGATGTAAAAGTTCAACATGCTTTAAATGGGGTAACATCAGATTTAATTGATGATGCGACTTTGAAAGATCAAAAATTTGGAAAAGATATTAACGTAGATTTCAAAGATGGTATTAATGCTTCAGATTTCTATATAACTTTAAGTAACCCTAAAAATGGGGATAAAACTGGTGAATTTTGGCCTGCAATTGCCGAGTTAAAGTTATATGTTGATCGCGAAAATAAAGATGAAATTACTGATGTAGCACCTAATGCTGATATTAAGGGATATGGTGATGCTCAAAAGATAACTGATAATGATCAGAGTACCTTATATATGTTAGCTAACGGTGGAATTAGTACTTTACCAAATAAACAAGCTAGTGTGGAATTTGATTTAGATCAACCAACTAATGTTATTGGTTTTCAAACTCAATTTGAACATTTAAACAGTGATTCCAATAATTTTGAATTTACATATCAAATTAGCGGTAAAGATGCTTCTACACAACAATGGAGCACTATTTGTAAGGATGTTAAAGCTAAAAGAACTTCCCCTGATGATATTGTTACGAGTCCTTTAGCTGATTCAGTAAAATTAAGTGCTGTTCGTATAACGATTACTGATATAAAATCAACTGGTGGTGATCCTTGGCCCGCTATAGCTGAATTTAAAATTTTTGGCGAAAGTTCAGATAGTTCAGCTAACAAAGAAGATAAAGAAAGCATTGCTTGGAATAAAACCATTCACACGAATAGTAATCAAGATCAAGTAAAACGAATAAACGATGGCTCTTTAACTAATAGTTGGCGAAGCAAAAATTATCCTAGTTACGTTGATATTGATTTAGGTAGTAATTACGATTTAAGTGAAGTTCAAATTTATGCACCAAGTTTTGGTTATCAAAACTATACAATTTATACTAGCACTGATGGAAATAACTTTACCCGATACGCGCAAAAGAGTAATCAAGAAGCAACTCCTGCGACCGGTGATCGATATAAAAAATCTGCTACTGCTCGTTTTGTGAGAGTGTATGTTTACTATAATTCGAAAAAAGATGGTGCGGTATTAAATGAAGTTAGAGTTTTAGGTAAGGAAGCCAATACAACTTCAAAACTTGCTCCAATTCCAACAGTGACTGATTATAAAAATACTGATTATAATCAACAAACAACGGCACAAGATGCAATTGATGCAGTTAAAGGAATTATTGATCGCCGTTTAGGAAAGAAATACGAAGATTGGTTTACTTTTGCCATTGCTAATCAGGCAAATAAATACGATTACTTTGATATTAGTAGTGACAACGGAAAAGTTAAAATTACTGGTAATTCAGGAGTTAGCTTAGCTAGTGGTTTAAATTATTATTTAAAACATGAAGTAAAAGTTAATCTTAGTGAAGTTGCTGATCAAGCAAAAATGCCAGAAAAAATTGTTTTGCCGACTCAAACAATTCATCAGGAAACCCGTTTCCCAGTTAGATATGCCTTTAATTACACGACTATGTCTTATTCAATGCCATACTGGGGTAAAAAGGAATGGCAAAAAGAAATTGATTGGTTAGCTTTAAATGGTATTAATTTAGTTCTTGATGTTACTGGTCAAGAAGCAGTTTGGTATGAATTTTTACATTCTGCAGGGTTTACAGATCCTCAAATTAAAGATTTTGTTTCGGCACCAAGTTATGCTGCTTGGCAATATATGAGTAACCTATCAGGTTTTGGTGGACCTTTAAATAATGAGTTTTTTACTAATCGAGTACAGTTAGCACGGGAAAACCATTACCAAATGCGTAAATTGGGAATGGAAGTTTGTTTACAAGGATACGCCGGAATGATTCCTGATGGAATTACCGCAATAGATTCGAAAGTTCAATTATTGCCACAAGGAACTTGGAGTGGATTTCAACGACCAGCAATGATTAAAACTGATACTCCTGAATTTGATAAATATGCGCAACTATATTATCAAGCTCAAGCTAAAGTTTATGGTACTTATGATCACCATTATGCGATAGATCCTTTCCATGAAGGTGGTAATCCTGGTAATTTGAGTCCTACAGTAATTTCCCAACAGGTATTAAAAAATATGATGCAGTTTGACTCAAAAGCTGTTTGGGTAATTCAATCTTGGCAAGGTAATCCAACGACTGCTTTGTTAAAAGGATTAGGAGATAATCGTGATAAACATGCTTTAGTTTTAGATTTAAATTCTGAGACAAATCCTCACTGGAACGAAACAGACCCAGCAAAATATGGTGGATCAGCAGAAGGTGGAGAATTTATGAAGACACCCTGGGCGTTTTCAATTATTGAAAACTTCGGAGGTCGTGATGGGATGTCTGGTCATATAGATTCCATTCTGTCTGGATTGAATGATGCAATGGGACGTGCTAAACATATGGCTGGAATTGGTATGACTCCTGAAGCTAATCAAACTAATCCAGTAATTTTTGATTTATTATTCGAGTCAATTTGGAGTAAAGATGGCAACCATGTTGATCAGATTGATATAAATAAATGGATTAAAGACTATGCTGAAAGACGATATGGTGCCAAAAGTGATTCTGCTGATGCTGCTTGGAAGATCTTATTAAATACGGCTTATGCTGCTAAAAACAATAAAATTGGCCAAGGAGCTCCGGAATCAGTAATTAATGCTCGTCCAGCAACTGATATTTCGGCTGCTTCAACTTGGGGTAATGCAGTAATTCAATATGATAAGCCGGAATTTGAACAAGCAGCACGGTTGTTATTAAAAGATTATTCTAAATTAAAAAATAGTCCGGGTTATCAAGATGATTTAGCAACAGTTTTGACTCAAGTTTTATCTAATTATGCTCAAGAAGTTCAAAAACAAATGACCGCAGCATTAAAGAATAAGGATGCTGCAGGTTTTAAGAGTGCCTCTGAACAATTCTTAAAGACAATTGATCAAGTTGATCAAGTAACTGGAACTCAAGCTGAAAGCATTTTAGGTAATTGGACACAACCTGCTGAGCGTGCTGCTGCAGGATTAGATGACTTTAGTAAAGATACAGCTCTTTATAATGCTAAGGCATTAATTACTACTTGGGGTAGTATTAATCAAGCTAATGCAGGTGGTTTAAAAGATTATTCTAATCGTCAATGGTCTGGTTTGACTAAAGATTTTTATAAAATGCGTTGGCAAAAGTGGATAAATGCCAAAACTCAAGAGTTGCAGACAGGTCAACCACAAGATATTAGTGATGCAGATTGGTTTGGAATTGAATGGGATTGGGTTCATAACGGTAAAAACTATCCTGAAGAAGTTAACAATGCTGATTTGCAAAAATTAGGATTAACTGTATTGGGTAATTATATCGTTGCTAACAAATTAGATTTAACTGCTTTGAATGATGCAATTACAGAAGCTAATGCTAAAGTAGCTGCTGGTTTTGAACAAGCAAAAACAACCCAAGAAAAATGGGATGCTTTAACTAAGACTCTTAAAAAAGCTCAAGATTTTGTTAAAGCCAACCAAACTAATAGTTCAGTTCAAAAACAAAGTGAAGCCGATCAATTAACTCAAGATTTGATGGAATCGCTCACGGATTTAGATAATTCAAATTCAGGAAAACCTGTGACACCAGGAAAACCTGTGACACCAGTGACAACAGATAAAACTCAATTAAAAGCGGTTTTAAATCAGGCTAAGCAAGAATTAGAATCATCATGGCAATATCAAGAAGATTCTTATCAAGATTGTCAAACAGCGATTAAAGCAGCTCAAAAAGTTCTTCAAAACGATGAAGCAACTCAAAATCAAATTGATCAAGCAACTAAGGACTTAAAGTCATCTTTACAAAAATTAGTAAAGATTTGGACGGTTAAAAATGTAGATCAAGTTTGCTACATTTCTTATGTTCCTGGTTATAGTGTTAAAGTGTATGATTTGCCAAAAGGAAAATTTGTTAATCAAATGTTAAAACATGGTACTTCTTGGCATGTTAGTCAAATTGCTGAAAATACATCAGGTCAAAAGTATTACCGTTTAGGAAAGAATCAGTGGATTGAAGGACAATATGCTTCTGATTCTCCAGTAAGTGATTTTAGAATTAGTAGTTTTAAAGCGGTAGGATATATTAACTATATTCCAAACTACAAAATAAAAGTTTGGAATGAACCAATGGGTAAATTTACCGGTAAATATTTAGCACATGATAGTGCATGGAAAATCTTTAAAAAAGCAGTTAATTCTAAAGGACAGGTATTCTACAACGTAGGTGGTAATCAGTGGATAGATGGACAATATGTAGTTTTTGATCATAATCAAGTTTATCAAAATCTATCTGGTATAGTTACCATTAAGTATGTTAAAGGGTATGGCGTTAACTTATGGAAAGATTCAAATACAAATTCCGGTTATTATTTAGGTCGAAAACTAAACGATGGTACTAAGTGGAAAGTATTTGGGAAACAAAACGGTTTTTATAAATTAGGAAACAACCAATGGGTTCAAAGTATATATACTTCTTATAATGCTAAATAATATAAGTAAATATTTATAATAAAAAACAAACCATTCGTTTTGAATGGTTTGTTTTTTTGTGAAATTTATATATAAAAAGATAACGATATAATCTATTTTTTATTTTTTGATTTAAATGATTTATCTTGTTTTTGAATGGCTAATTCTTTATCTTTTTTCTCTTTTGGTAATGTGGCGAATTTATCGAAAAGACTTTCGATATCTAAATCTCGATGGATTTTTAATGCCATAAACTAACCTCCTTTAATTACTTATTTTAATATGATATATTCAAAAAATAAAGCAATTTTTCTTATTAATTAGCTAATTTATACCATATAAAAATACAAAAAAATAATATTAAAATTCAAAAAATACTTAAATTATATTAAATGTTATAAATTGTTGTATTTATTACTTGCAAAATACTTTAAAAATACTTAAAATAAAGAAGTTGTTTACGGAGGAGTAGCGAAGTGGCTAAACGCGGCGGACTGTAAATCCGCTCCTTCGGGTTCGGTGGTTCGAATCCACTCTCCTCCACTAGTACTTTTAGCTCCTGAAAAGGAGCTTTTTTTGTAATAGAATAATTATATGACTAATCCAGCTTATATTTCAATTTATAATGATATTAGGAAAAAAATCGAATCAAATCTTTGGACAGTTGGACAAAAACTTCCTTCTGAAAGAGATTTGGCAAAGGCGTATAATGTATCTAGAATGACGCTACGTCAAGCCATTCAATTTTTGGTTCGAAATGGTCTTTTAGTTCAAAGAATTGGATCTGGGACTTTTGTTGCTCGTAAAAAGTTTCAGGAAAAAATGGAGGGAGTTACGAGCTTTTCGGATTTAATTCGAGCTCAAGGCAAAACTCCTTCCTTTAAGGTTGTATCCGCATTAGAAGTGGTTCCAAATGATACAGAAAAAGCAATTTTGCATCTTAAAGGTCAAGAAAAAATTATGCGAATTGAACGAATTCGTTTTGGAGATCAAGTACCCATATGTTTTGAAGTTGCAGCGGTGCCGCTAGCTTTTGTTCAAGGATTTCAAAAAAAAGGTGTTACGGAGTCACTTTATACTATGATTCAGAAAAATACTGGTCATCGAATAGGACGTGCTAAGCAAAAGATTACAGCGGTTTTAAGTAATGAAAGAATAGCTAATTATTTAGAAATTCCTCATCCATCTGCTATTTTAAAATTACAACAAATTTCATATCTTGATAATGATCAACCTTTTGAATTAGTTATTGCACATTATGCAGGAGATCGTTTTGAATTTTACCTAGAGAGGAGAAACACCCTTTAGCAATGAGCAAATTTAAGAAAATGAACCTTCTTGGAAAAACGTTTGTAATATTTATTTTACTGCAACCTTTTTTGGATTTTTATTTTTTCTATGTTCCTCCGTTATCCAAAATTTTTCCTTTTGCAATTTCAACCATTATTCGGATAATTATGATGGTGGTTTTGGCTTTTTTATACTTACGGGAAAAACCTGATCGTCGAGTATTAAAATTAATCATCTTATATTTATTGATAACAGTAATTTATTTTGGTCTGCATGTTTTAAATGCACGACATTTTACTTCTCTTTCGGATTCTAATTTTAATTTTTCATTAGTTGGTGAAGCTTTTTATTTAGTGCGAATGTTAATACCAGTTTTTGTGATTGGATTCACGATGCATTTACAATTTGATTTAAAAAGTTTTAGTTTAATTGTCCAATTTTTAAGCTGGGTGATATCAGGCAGTATCGTATTTTTTAACTTAATTAAGTTAAGCATGGCTTCTTATGGTAGCGGCTTTATCACTGGCAATATTTTCGATTGGTTCACTAATGGTGATCCCGGTAGTTTTTATGGATTTGCTTCCAAAGGATTCTTTTACTATGCAAATTCTATTTCTGGTGTTGTTTTACTTTTAGTTCCTTTTGTTCTTTATTTAGTTTTTACGACACCAAAGTGGTCTAACTTGTTGTTGGCCTTGGTCCAACTTTTAAGCTGCTTAATGTTGGGAACAAAGACGGCAGCTTTTGGGTATTTAGCTTTGCTCTTTGGCTCATTAATTTTATTTTTGTTTTCATATGCTATTAAAAGGGAAAAGAAAATTTATCCTTCATCCATTATTTTAGTTTTAGGGTTAGCTTTAGTATCAGGATTATTGATTCCTTTCTCACCAATGTCTAATCGTAATTTGACTAATGAAGTTACGATTACCGAAAAGCAAAGCAATAAAGTAGCTTTGTTAAAGCAACAACAAGTTCTTAAACGAGAACTGGAACATAAAGCAAAAGGTAAGATTACACCTTTAATGCGATATATCCAAGCTAATTATCAAGATTACTCATTAAATCCTGAATTTGTTAATGGGAAGTATTCTTATATTATTGATCCTGAATTTTGGTACGGAGTAATGAAAGCACCACTTAAAGAACGAATGGATTATCGCTATTTAGAAAAAGCAATGTTAGATCGTGTGAAAAAAATCAATCATAATCCTTTAGATAATTGGTTTGGAATTACTTATACTCGAATGAATAATATTTTTAATTTAGAGCGTGATTTCTTGTCTCAGTGGTACTCTATGGGCTTCTTTGGTGTATTAATTTTACTTGGACCGATGATTTATTTATCATTCCGATTTGTTTTTCTATTACTTTTTAAATTTAAAAAATATTTTACCTTTTTAAATTCAGTGATGACTTTTTCAATTTTAGGTATTTTGGCTTTCTCAATTTATGCTGGCAATATTTTAGACTTTCTAACTTCTTCTGTATTATTAGCTTTCTTTGTTGGTCAAACATATATTTTGTTCAAAAAAACCCCACAACAAAAAAAGCAATTGAATGAAGGGTGATTGTATGGAAGAAAATTTAATATCTGTAATTATGACCACTTATAATGAAAGTGCTAAAGAATTAACGGAAGCTGTTAATTCCATTCTGGATCAAACCTATCCCAAATTTGAATTAATTTTAATTTTGGATGATCCTAATAATTCAGATTTGAAAAAAACGATTGAAGCTTTGGCTGCAGTTGATAAAAGAATTAAATTCTATATTAATGAGAAAAATATGGGACTTTCACGTTCACTAAATCGTGCGATAACACTAGCAACTGGAGAATTTATTGCGCGAATGGATGCTGATGATATTTCTTTCCCTAATCGTTTAGCTGAAGAACGTGATTTAATGATCAAAAATAACTACGATTTGGTTACTGGATCAGCAACTTTTATTAATGAATCAGGAAAAATTATTGGTTCACATGAACCAATTCTCACTGATCCTATTCAAATTGCTAAATTACTACCATATGGAAGTAATTTAGTACATCCTAGTGCTTTCTTTCGTGGTTCGGTATTACGTGAATTTAAATATCATTGTTATCCTACAGCTGAAGATTATGATTTGTGGTTGCGTTTGGTGAGTCATCACAAAGTAATTGGAGCTACTAATAAAGAAATTATAAAGTACCGTATTCGACAAAATTCAATGACTCAAAGTAATAAGTTAAAGATGTTTTTAACATCACAGTATTTACGTCAAAAATTTGCTGATCATACATTAGATAATTTTGATAAAAAGGAATACGATGCTTATCTAAAAAGTTGGGGCTATAATGATGCTTTTCGTCAAGAATTTAATCAAGTAACGAATAACTTTAGTCAAGGGTTAAAAAATTTACGTAAATTTAAATTTAGTGGCTTTAAAAATTTAGCACCATTATTGCATAAACGTATTTATCGAGATTATTTTAAAAATAGTTATCAATATAAGAAGCAATATCGCAAATTACTCAACGCTGAACAATATCTTTCTTAGCTTGTTTCACTACTTTTAAAAAACGAGGAATGGCAAAGTAGCGTTTGATACGTTTAGGATCAGTTACTAAACGATAACACCATTCTAAATTTGCTTTTTGAATAAACTTAGGAGCTCGTTTTACTTTACCAGTGAAAACATCAAAACTACCTCCAATTCCCATCCAAATTGCGGAAGTGGTTGTGAAATTTTGATTAATAAATTCTTCCTGCTTAGGAGAACCTAATGCTACAAAAACTAATTGAGGCTGAGTTTCCTGTAAACACTTTTTAACTGATTGATCATCTTTTAGGTAACCATCAAATGCCCCCACAATTTCAATTTTTGGATAAGATTTAGTAACTTTGGTTTTAACAGCACTAATGACTTCTGGCTTAGCACCATAAAATAAAACTTTAAGATGCTTATTTTGAGCCTGAGTTAGAAGATATAAAAAAGTATCGTAACCCGTTATTCGTTCCTTTAATGGCAGATTTAATTGTTTACCGGCATAGATAATTCCAATGCCATCGGGAGTAATATAATCTGCTTTTTTAATAAGTTCAGCGAATTTTGGATGAGCTAGAGCATACATTACAATTTCGGGATTGGCCGTAACGACAAAAGTATTCTTTTGTTGATCAAGGCGTTGAATTAATGTTTTCTGAAACTCTTGATTAGTTGCTTTGATAAAATTAAATCCTAAAATATTTTGAGTTTGCATGTAACTTTTTTAGACCTCTCTTGGATGTTATAATAGTTATATTATCTTAAAAGAATGGAATAAGTAAATTGGCAAAATATTTAATAACTGGTGGTGCTGGTTTCATTGGCTCAACTGTTGCTAATCTTTTATTACAAAATGATCAAGAAGTTACTGTTATTGATGATTTATCAATGGGAAAACGCGATAATTTAGCAAATTCTTCTCATTTACAATTTTTGAAACACACGATTACTGATCATGAATTTGTTAATCACCTTTTAGATCAAGAAAAATTTGATTATATTCTTTTAATTGGTGCTGTAGCGAGTGTCGCCGACAGTATTGCTGATCCAGCAAGAACTCATGCAATTAATTCAGAAGCTAATTTTAATATTTTAGAACATTTACGGGTAAATAAACTACCTTTAAGAGCATTACTTTTTATTTCTTCTGCAGCAGTTTATGGAAATTTACCTGGAGTCCCTAAGAGTGAAACTTCTCCGGTTGAACCTTTAACACAATATGCTGTTGATAAATATGCAACAGAACGAAATGTTTTAAATTATTGCCATTTGTATAATTTACCAACTGTAGCTGTCCGTGCTTTTAATGTTTATGGCCCACGTCAAAATCCGCAATCCCCTTATTCGGGAGTACTTTCAATTATTACTAAATGTTTAATGAATGATCAAGTATTTAAACAATATGGAGATGGCGAACAAGTTCGTGATTTTACTTATGTGATGGATGTAGCTAATTGTATTTTAGGTTTATTGAAGGAACCACGCGCAATCGGTGAAGTTTTTAACTTAGGTACTGGCCATAAGGCAACACTTAATGAAGTAATTGACATCATTGAAAAAGTATCTCATAAGAAATTGCAGCGCCAAATTTTACCGGAACGTTCAGGAGATATTAAATACTCTTATGGTGATTTAAGTAAACTAAATAACCTTGGTTTAACTAGCAAAGTAGATTTAAAAACTGGAATTAAAAAATATTGGGATTATCTCTGTGAAAATTGTTAATGTAAATGCAGGTCAAGAAACGGGAGGTGCTTTAACTCACCTCATTTTTTTATCTAAAATTTTAAAATCACATCAAATTGCTAATGAATTATTGCTTTTTGAAGATGGAACTGTTGCTAAAGCTGCGCGTAGGGAACATTTAGATTTCCAAATAATTCCGCAAAGAGAAGTTAAAAATTGGGTTTCTTGGTTGAATCAAAAACGTTTTGATTTTGTTCAGACTCACGGACCACGTGCTAACTTTTTAGTTACTTTGCATCGAAAAGAGATTAATTCACCGCATATTGTTACGGTTCATAGTGATCCTCAGTATGATTTTATGGGTCAAGGATTAAAAGGATTACTTGAAACTCGTTTAAATTATTGGAGCTTAAAAAAAGCAGATGGTTTATTTGTTGTATCCAAAGAAATTAAAGAAAAACTAATTAATCTTGGCATTTCTTCCAAAAAATTAATACAACTTAATAATGCTATTGAATTTTCAACAAAAATACCTGCAAAAATAGAACATCAATTTATGCAAGTCATAATGGTAGCACGTTTACATCCAGTTAAAGGTCATAAACGGCTTTTAGATGCTTTAGCGGCAGTTAATAATCCTCGAATTAAATTACACTTGGTAGGCGACGGTCCCATTCGTAGGGAACTTGAAACAAAAGTAGCTACTGAAAATTTAGTTCAACAAGTTAAGTTTTATGGTGCATTAAATTCTGATGAAATAAATGAGCTTTATCGTAAGATGGATTTAGCACTAATTGTTTCTAAAAGTGAAGGCTTTCCTTTGGTATTTCTCGAAGCAGCGAATAATGCAGTACCGACTTTAATGACAAATCTTTCAGCAACTTCTATGTTAATTCCTGATGAAAATCATGGCATTAGGGTGAATAATAATTTAGATGGTATTATAACGGGGCTGCAACAAGCATTTACAATGGGGCCAGACAAATTACAACAAATAGGTCAAAACAGTCGTGACTATGCTAAAGAATATTTTGGACCTGCTGCTTTTTTTAATCAAATAAAAAAAGGATATGAATTATTTAGTAATTCTTCAATTGTTTGATATAATTTAATTATAAGGGAGTAACAGGCATTTAATGCGGCAGACCCGTCAAGCAGGATTAAACCCGGGCTGCCATAATTTGTGAGACTTATGCAACATGCAATAGGTCTCTTTTTATTTTATTATTCGGAGGAAAAATTGGATTTAAAAACCAAAAAAAAGAAAAATTTTTATGCAGCAGCTGTTGATGATTTAATTCAAGAATTTCGAACGTCTTACGACGGGATGAGTGAAGATCAAGTCCGACGTTTGCAAATGCAATATGGCAAAAATGAATTAACTGCTACGAAGAAAAAGACATATTTAGAAATGTTTATTTCGCAATTCAAGGATTTCATGATTATTGTTCTTTTAGTAGCGGCGTTGATTGCTGGATTAGTTGCTAAAGAATGGACTGATGCAATTATTATTTTAGCCGTAGTTGTTTTAAATGCGATTTTTGGCGTTTTTCAAGAGTCAAAAGCTGAAGGAGCAATTGATGCATTAAAAAAGATGGCAACACCAAAAGCCCGTGTTAAACGTGATGGTGCTGTTAAAGAAATTGATAGTACAGAACTAGTACCTGGAGATATTGTAGTAGTTGAAGCAGGTGATGTAGTACCAGCAGATTTAAGACTTTTTGAAACAACAACCTTAAAAATTGAAGAATCTTCTTTAACAGGTGAATCAATTCCTGTTCAAAAGTTAGCAACTACATTGACGGAACCAAATTTAGCTTTAGGTGATCAAAAGGATATGGCCTTTTCTGGAACTAACGTTACCTTTGGTAAGGGTACAGGAATTGTTGTTAACACTGGAATGAATACGGAAATTGGTCAAATTGCTTCAATGATTAATAATTCTGATGATAAAGTGACACCACTTCAGCGTAATCTATCACAATTAGGTAAAGTTTTAACTTATATTATTTTGATGATTTCGGTAGTGATCTTTATTATTGGGATGGCTAAACACGAATCAAGTTTGATTAATATGTTAATTGTAGCAATTTCTATTGCTGTAGCCGCAATTCCTGAAGGTTTACCGGCAATAGTAACCATAATTTTGGCATTAGGTACACAAAAATTATCTAAACAAAATGCAATTATTCGTAAACTACCCGCAGTTGAAACTTTAGGAAGTACAGATATTATTGGTTCAGATAAAACGGGGACATTAACAATGAATCAAATGACTGTTGAAGTGGTTTATACTAATCGTCAGATTTTAGAAGCTAAAACTCCTTTAGCCCATGAAGATATGACTTTACAAATTATGAATTTTGCTAATGATAGTCAAATTCAAGCTGATGGTACACTTTTGGGGGATCCAACTGAAACAGCATTAATAAAATATGGTCAAGAGCAGGGGTTCTATATTCAAGATGAGTTAAGAGAACGTCCAAGAATTAATGAATTACCATTTGATTCTGATCGAAAAATGATGACTAGTATTAATCGATTTGGTGGTCAGACTTATTTAATTATGACAAAGGGAGCACCAGATATTGTTTTACAGCATTGTAATAAATATTTGGAGAATAACGAATTACATGATTTAACAAGTGAAGATCGAGAAGATATTTTACATGTCAATGAAAAACTAGCAAAACGAGCTTTAAGGGTTTTAAGTTTTGCATATAAAGTGGCGAGTGATCTACCATCACCAATTAATTCTGAAACAGTTGAAAATGATTTAGTGTTTGCCGGCATGGTTGGGATGATTGATCCCGAACGACCAGAAGCAAAAGATGCAGTAGCTGAGGCAAAACGGGCAGGGATTAATACCATTATGATTACTGGTGATCATCAAATTACGGCTCAAGCGATAGCAATTCGTTTAGGTATTTTAGATCCAGAACAAAGCGGTGCTGTAATTACCGGAACTGATTTAAGTCAAATGGATGATCAACAATTAGCGAATAATGTTGAAAAGTATAAAGTATATGCCCGTGTTAATCCAGCTGATAAGGTACGGATAGTTAAAGCTTGGCAAAGTAAGAATAAAGTTGTGGCAATGACCGGAGATGGTGTTAACGATGCTCCAGCACTTAAAGCAGCTGATATTGGAATTGGAATGGGGATTAATGGAACTGAAGTGTCCAAGAGTGCCAGTGATATGGTTTTAGCTGATGATAATTTTGCAACTATTGTTCATGCGGTTAAAGAAGGACGAAAGGTTTTTGCTAATATTCAAAAAGCAATTCAATATTTAATGTCTGCTAATCTAGGTGAAGTTATAACAATTTTTATTTTAACTCTGATGGGTTGGGATGTTTTAGCACCAGTACAATTATTGTGGATTAATTTGGTTACTGATACTTTTCCTGCAATTGCTTTAGGAATTGAACCAACTGAAAAGGGTATTATGGACCAAAAACCACGTGGTCGTAATTCAACTTTCTTTACTGGTGGTGTTTTACCCGCCATCGTTTATCAAGGAATTCTAGAAGCAGCTATTACTTTAGGAGTCTACTATTTTGCAATTAGTTTTCCTGTTCACCATAGTGCGGGATTAATTCACGAAGATGCTCAAACGATGGCATATGTTACTTTGGCTCTAATTCAACTATTCCATGCTTTTAATGTTAAATCATTTAATAAGTCACTTTTCCAAATTAATCCCTTTGCTAATAAGGCGTTTAATTGGGCTATTTTAATTTCGTTAGTGCTGTTAGGTATAACTGTTTTAATTCCAGGGTTTATCCAAATTTTTCATGTTAGTTCATTGAATTTAAACCAGTGGTTAGCTATATTTATTGGTGCAATCTCAATGGTTATTGTGGTTGAAATTGTCAAAATTTTTCAAAGAATTTTTAATAAGTGACAAAAACAGTAATGGAGCGAAAACCATCAATACAGGTGATTTTCGCCTTTTTTGACTTAGCTTTAATTTGAAGTTTTGGTCAGAATAAGATATCTTTATAAGCGATAAAGAGGTTAAAAATGTTCGTAGATGAAGCGTATATCAATGTAAAAGCTGGCGATGGTGGTAACGGTAAAGTTGCTTTTCGCCATGAAAAATATGTACCTAATGGCGGTCCTGCCGGTGGTGACGGTGGAAAAGGTGGCAATATCATTGCTCAGGCAGATCCAGGTTTAAAAACTTTGATGGATTTAAAATATCATCGTCATTTTAAAGCTCAACGTGGTAATGATGGAGAAATTAAATCTAAATATGGCCGTGGTGGCAAAGATTTAATTTTAAAAGTTCCTTTAGGAACTTTAATAAAAGATGCTGATAGTAAAGCAGTTATTGGTGATTTAACTACTGCTGGTCAACAAGTAGTAGTTGCTCGTGGTGGTGCTGGGGGAAGAGGTAATATTCATTTTGCTACATCGACCCATCAAGCTCCAGAAATTGCTGAAAATGGCATTCCCGGTGAAGAACGGGAACTATATTTGGAATTAAAAATGATTGCTGATGTGGGGTTAGTCGGGTTCCCGTCAGTTGGTAAATCAACTTTTCTTTCAGTAGTAACAAGTGCTAAACCTAAAATTGCGGCTTATGCTTTTACGACTTTACAACCAAATTTAGGAGTTTTAAGGTTAAGAGATGGTCGTGAATTAGTTATGGCTGATCTTCCTGGAATTATTGAAGGTGCTTCAGCTGGCGTTGGTTTAGGTTTAGTTTTTTTGAGACACATCGAACGGACGCGGATGCTTTTACATTTAGTTGATATGGATCCGAATAATGGTCGAGACGCATTTAGTGACTTTGTAACGATTCAAAATGAATTAAAAAATTATGGTGAAGCAGTAGCTAAAAAGCCATTGATTATTGTTGCAACTAAAACTGATTTACCTGGAGCGGTTGAAAAGTTAAATAACTTTAAAGAAAAATTAGCAGCTCAAGTGGATTCTAAAATTTCAATATATGCGATTTCTAATTTCACACATGAAGGTGTAGATCCTTTGATTAAAGCAGTTTTTGAAAAAATTAATCAAATTCCTAAACCTATGATTTCAAATGAAACAGCAAAAAAACATGTTGATTATAATTATCAGGATGAGGCTTCAATTCAAATAGAAAAAATAGCTGAACATAAATATCGTGTTAATAGTGAAAGAGTTTCACGCTTATTAGCTCGTAGTAATTTAAATTATCAAGATGGTATTATGCGTTTTGCTCGATCCTTACGTAATATGGGGGTTGATGAAGCTTTGAGAGATTTTGGGGTTAAAGATGGTGATCTAGTAATGATTGATGATTTTGAGTTAGAATTTAAGGAATAAAATGATCAAAAGTTGGGATAAAAGTACCAAAAACCCTAAAGCCACATCAACCTATATTACTGGATTTGACGGTTTAAGGGCAGTAGGTGTCCTTTTGGTAATTTTTTATCACCTTAATCCTCAGCTTTTTGCCGGGGGTTATTTAGGTGTACCTATTTTTATGGTTCTTTCTGGTTACTTAATTACCAGTTCCTTAATGAATGAATTTCAAAGTTCAGGTAAAATTAACTTAAAGTCTTTCTTTATGAGAAGAATTAAGCGTATTTACCCAGCATTAGTTACAGTTCTTTTTGCTACAAGTACTTATATTTTACTTTTTCAAAGAGATTTATTAGCTAAATTGTGGCAAATAGTATTAACTAATTTAGCTAGTGTTTATAATTGGTGGCAAATCTTTAATGGACAATCTTATTTTGAACGTTTTGCAACTAATGTTTCGCCATTTACTCATTTATGGACTTTATCAATTGAAGGACAATTTTATTTAATATGGCCCATTATCGTAATTGTATTATTTCGATTGGTTAATAAGAATTGGCAAAAGTCATTATTTACCTTAGGACTAGCTTTTCTTTCAGCAGGAGCAATGGCAGTAATGTATTCTCCTGATCAAATTAATCGGGTGTACTATGGTACTGATACGCGAGCTTTTTCTATTTTGTTAGGTTGCAGTTTAGCTTTTGTTTGGCCAGTAAAACGTTTAAATCGTAATTTGAATCGCGAAAGTCGTATTTTAATTAACTCACTAGGATCAATAGCTTTATTAGCAATGTTGATAATGATTTTACTATTAAAAGATCAATCAAGTAGTTTATATCAATCAGGAATGTTTATCTTTTCACTGTTTACTACTATTTTAGTTGCAGCTATTGCTCATCCAGGTAGCAGTTTTAATAGAATATTTACCAATTCGATTTGTAATTATATTGGTAAAATTAGTTACGGGATTTATTTATATCAATTTCCAGTAATGATTTTTTTTGAAAACAGCCATCCAGATTTATTTAAACATCGATTTTTATATGGTTTAATCGAGTTAATTATTATTTTTTTGATCAGTACTTTTTCTTACGTGACAATTGAAAAGTATTTTGCACATCTAACTTTAACCGATTTTAAAAAAGATTTAAAAAAAATCTTAAAATTTAAAAGTTGGGTTCATTCAAATCAACGACCTAAAATTGCTTTGATACTTTTTCTTTCAATCGGATGTTTAGGAATGATTGGTAATATTAGTTCAATTTTTATTAAACCTAAAGATCCTGCTAAGTCAACCTTAGCAAAAAGGATTAAAGTTAATACGCGAAAGCAAAAAGCTCATAATAAAATTGCTGAACAAGAAGCGCGTAAAGCTAATCAGGCTTTACAAAAATTGAATGAAGGTAAAAAAAGAAGTCAAGAGTCACATTATTTATCAAATACCCAGAGAAATAGATTGAAGTTACAAGCACAAAAAAGTCCAATTAATCAACAATATGAAAAGTATGGGTTAACTCAGTTTGAATTACAATTGGCTCAGGAAGTGGGAATAACTGCCGTTGGTGATAGTGTTATGGTTGATGGACAACAAGTTTTAACTGCAATTTTTCCTAAAATTGTTCTGGATGCCGCTATAAGTCGTCAAGCTACAGATTTGCCTAATATTTTAAATGATAAAATAAAGCAAAAGGTTATTGCGAATAATCTTTTAATTGGATTAGGAACTAATGGGCAATTAACAGACGATGTGATTGATCAATCAATGAAAATTGCTACACCACAGCGACAAGTATTTTGGATTAATAATTATGTTCCTAATCGTCCCTGGCAAGACACTAATAATCTGCTTTTAACTAAAAAAGCACGACAGTATCGAAATTTATATTTAATTAATTGGCATGATTATGTATCACCACATCAAGATTGGTTATATCATGATTTAACGCATCCTAATTCATTGGGAGCAACGATGTATGGTACTTTTATTGCTAAAAAAATTCTCCAAATTTTGGAGCAGAAGTGAGTGTATGGAAATTGAATTTTTAGGTACAGGAGCTGGTGCGCCTTCTAAAAGTCGCAATGTCTCTGCTACCGCCTTAAAGTTACTAGATGAAATTAATGAAATTTGGCTTTTTGATGTTGGTGAAGCTACTCAGCATCAGATTTTAAAAACTAATATTAAACCACGTAAAATTACTAAAATCTTTATTACTCATTTACATGGTGATCATATTTTTGGTTTACCTGGTTTTTTATCGAGTCGCTCTTTTCAAAATGGCGATGCTCCGGTTGAAATTTATGGTCCTGTGGGAATTAAAGAGTATGTTAAAACCAGTTTAAGAATTTCAGGAACCCATTTAAGTTATCGCATAATTTTTCATGAAATAGAAAATGAAAAAGGTCAGTTATTTAGTAATGATCACTTTCAAGTTAAATATGCTTTATTAGATCATCGAATTCCAAGTTATGGTTATCGTGTAATTGAAGCTACAAAACCAGGCGAGCTTTTAGTTGATAAATTATTGCAGGCTGGTGTTCCTTCGGGTCCGCTTTATGGTCAGCTAAAGCAAGGTAAAGATATAGTTTTACCGGATGGTCGTACATTTTTAAGCTCTGATTATGTAGGCCCTGCTATTCCAGGAAGGATTGTGACAATTTTTGGTGATACTCGTATAAGTAAAAATCATCTATTTCTAGCTCATAATGCTGATGTAGTTGTTCATGAAAGTACTTTTGCTCATCAAGATCGTGACATTGCTCATAAATATTATCATTCTGCTAGTACGCAAGTAGCTAAAATGGCTAAAGATGCTCATGCAAAGTATTTAATTTTAACTCATCTGTCAGCTCGTTATTTAGGCAAAAATGCCCTTATGTTGCAAAAGCAAGCAGAAAAAATTTTCCCAAAAGTACAAGTTGCTAGTGATTTAATGACTTATAATGTATTACCTAAGAAGGACTTAAGTGATGAATAAAAGAAATATTATTGTTACTGGTGCTGATTCAGGAATTGGCTTAGAGACTTGCCGTTCTTTGATCAATCTAGGCTTTTTTATCATTATGATTGGTCGTAATTCAGCAAAGCTTTTACAAGCTCAATCTAAAATTGATCCAGATCACCAAAATTCTAATGTTTTAAGCTGCGATTTAACTCGTCGTTTAGCGATAAAACAAGCAATCACATTAATTCGCCATAGTAAAATTCAAATTTATGGTTTGATTAATACAGCTGGTGTTGGCTATTTTGAAAAAGTATTAGATACTACTGATATGCAAATTGAACAGACTTTTGAAACCAATACTTTAGGGTTAATTTATTTAACTAAATATGTTGCTCGGTTGATGGTACATCAAGGTTTTGGTCATATTATTAATGTTGCTTCGATGGCAGGTAAAATTATTACACCAAAAGCGGCCATTTATGGTAGTTCTAAAGCGGCAGTAATTTCTTTCTCAAATGGTTTGCGCATGGAATTAAAACCATACAATGTTTTAGTTTCAACAGTTAATACAGGTCCAGTTAAAACTCCTTTTCTTAAAAAAGCGGATCTTTCAGAAAATTATGCAAAATCAGTTCAAAAATATCTTCTGGATCCACAAATTGTTGGAGAAAAAATTGCACAATTATTAATTGATTATCGTCGTGAACTCAATTTACCTTGGTATATGGAACTTGCAGCAAAGCTATATCCTCTTTTCCCACAATTAGGAGATTATTTAAGTGGAGATGTTTTTAATAAAAAATAATTAAAAAAAGCCACGATGTTTTAAAATACGATATACCCAAATCATAATAATAGTTGTTCCTATGGTAATTAAAATCCATGAAAATGTACCTTTAGTCATTGGTAAATCAATGTTCATTCCAAAAAAACCAACAACGATAGCTGGAATAGCTAGAACAATAGAAGCTACAGTTAAAATACTCATTGAACGATTAGTATTATTATTAATAATATTTTCATATGCATCAGATAGTAAATTCATCATTTTAGTTGAGACATTTGCCATATCTAATGCTTGTTTCATTTCAATTTCGATGTCTTCAAGGAATTCTTTTTCGGAGGCATCGATTTTTTCGCGTTTCGCGTTTTTAAATTGTTCTAAAGTCGCATGATTTCGTTGAAGCGCATTAAGATAATAGATTAACTCTACTTTTACATTTAAAAGTTCACTTAAATATTCACTATTTCGATGATGAGATAAAGTTTTTTGAAGAAAATTTTGTTTACGTTCGACTTCTTCCAAGGTATCTAAAAATTTAGCAGTTATGTTAAAAAAAGCATTTAAAACTAGATCTAGAGGTTTTATTGAATTTGGATTTTGTGCTTCCAAGTAGGCTTTTGGAAATTTTTCAATAATATTTTTAACTGCCAGATTATTAGTAAATGTAATTAAACGATTAGGATTTTGAATAAAAAAAGCTAATGGTTGAATTTCTACTTCACTTTTTGTTTGATCAGCGATGCTATTAAGAATGATCAGATCATTTTTTTGGTCAAATTCATAGCGAGGTGACTCGAAACGATCCGTTGCATAATTTAGCATTTCTTCATTTAATTCATAGTGATCATGAAGTTCTAAAAGTTCTTGTGAATCAGGATTAACAACTTCTATTAATTCAAATTGAGGATAATCATGATTAATTTTTATCATATTTTTTTACCTTTTTTATCTAAAAATTCAAAAAAACATCTTGTCTATTTGACCAATACTGACTATAATATATGTAAACCATTTTCGAGGTGAAATTATGGATCAAAATAAATTTACAAATACCTTAAATGAAGCAATTCAAACTGCACAACAACTAGCAATAGAAAATCAAAATTATGAAATTGATGTACCACATTTAATTAAGGGCATTTTAGATCAGGATGATTCTTTGGGCAAGACCATTTTTCAAGGTCAAAATATTCCCGGTGATGTTTTAGCTGCAGAATTAACTCAAGAAATCGCTAATCTTCCTAAGGTGAGTGGTTCTGAATCTAATAATGGTCAAACAATTTCTCGCGATCTATTCAATCTTTTTAATACAGCACAAAAAATTGCAAAAAATTTTGGTGACGAGTTTGTTGCAGTAGATACGGTTTTGTTATCTCTTTTTGATTATGATCAATTACCGATTACTAAATTTCTTGTAAGTAGAGGGTTAAATAAAACTAAAATGCGATCTATCGTTGAGGATTTACGAAGCGGTAGCAAAATCACAAGTCAAGATGCGGAGAAAAACTATAAAGCATTAGAGAAATACGGCACAAACATGATCGCCGAGGCCAGAAAAGGTAATGCTGATCCAATTATTGGTCGCGATAGTGAAATTATGAATGTAATTCGAGTTTTATCTCGTAAAACAAAAAATAATCCAATTTTAATTGGAGATCCAGGTGTTGGTAAAACAGCCGTTGTTGAAGGTTTAGTTCAACGAATGGTTAATGGTGATGTGCCTGATAATTTAAAGGATAAAGTTGTTTATAACTTGGATATGGGTTCACTGATTGCAGGTGCTAAATACCGTGGTGAATTTGAAGAACGTCTACAGGCAGTTTTAAAAGAAGTTAAAAAAGCTGACGGTAGAATTATTCTCTTTATTGATGAAATTCATAATATTGTTGGCGCAGGTAAGACTGAAGGTAGTATGGATGCTGGTAACTTATTAAAGCCAATGCTGGCTCGTGGTCAATTGAGGTTAATTGGAGCAACTACCTTGGATGAGTATCGATTATACATTGAAAAGGATAAAGCTTTAGAGCGGCGCTTTCAAAGAGTAATGATTGATGAACCAACAGTTGAAGATACAATTAGTATTTTGCGTGGATTAAGGGAACGCTTTGAAGTTTATCATGGGGTAAGAATCCATGATAGTGCTTTAGTAGCTGCAGCTACTTTGTCTAATCGATATATCACTGATCGATTTTTACCCGATAAAGCGATTGATTTAGTTGATGAAGCTAGTGCTAATATTAATGTAGAAATGCATTCAGTTCCTGAAGAATTGGATGAAAGTAATCGAAAATTAATTCAGTTACAAATCGAAGAGGAATCCTTAAAAAAGGAAACTGATCAAGCTTCAAAGATTCGTTTAGAAGATACAAAGAAAGAAATTGCTGAAGCTAAAGAAGAAAATAATCAACTTAAAGCTCGTTGGGATCAAGAACTAAAATCAATTAATAGTTTAAATGAAAAGAAAAAATTAATTGAAAAAGCTAAACATGATTTAAAAGAAGCACAAAATCGCTCTGATTTTGAAACTGCAGCTAAAATTCAGCATGGAACTTTACCGAAATTAGAAAGAGAATTGCAAGAAGCGGAAGGAAGTTCTAAAAATCATGATGATTGGATGGTTGATGAATCAGTTACAGAAAATGAAATTGCTGAAGTTATTAGCCGTCAGACTGGAATTCCAATTTCAAAATTAGTTCAAAGTGATCGTGACAAATTATTGCATTTAGAAGATCAACTGAAAAAACGCGTTGTTGGACAGGATGAAGCAGTAAAAGTAGTATCTGATGCCATTATTCGATCACGTGCAGGAATTCAAGATCCTAATCGTCCGTTAGGTAGTTTCATTTTTCTTGGGCCAACAGGAGTAGGAAAAACTCAATTAGCTAAGAGTTTAGCTGAATTATTGTTTGATTCAGAAAAACATATGGTACGTATCGATATGAGCGAGTATATGGAAAAAGAGTCTGTTTCAAGATTAATTGGTGCAGCCCCAGGTTATATTGGTTATGAAGAAGGTGGACAATTAACTGAAGCAGTAAAACGTAATCCTTATTCAATTATTTTGTTAGACGAAATTGAAAAAGCTCATCGAGATGTATTTAATGTTTTATTGCAAGTTCTTGATGATGGCCGTTTAACTGATGGTAAAGGTCAAACTGTTGATTTTAAGAATACTTTAATTATAATGACTAGCAATTTAGGCGCTGACTTGATTTTGGATCAACAACAAAAAGAATCACCAGAGGCATTACATCAGCAATTAATGGATGTAGTAAAAGCTAATTTTAAACCAGAATTTTTAAATCGTGTTGATGCTATTTTGCAATTTAACGCTTTAAGTGAAGATGATGTTGTTAAAATTGTAAAAATTGATATGCAGGATTTAAAGGAACGTTTAGCAAATCAGCGGATTACTTTAGAAGTAAATCCAGCAGTTCTTGAGTGGATTGGTAAAAGTTCTTATGATCCAAGCTTTGGTGCAAGACCAATTCAAAGATTCATTAAAAATAATGTTGAAACTCCTTTAGCTAAAGAAATTATCGCTGGTAAAGTTTTACCCGATACTAAAGTAAGTGCAGAAATGGATCAAAATAAATTAATTTTTGTAAGTCAGAAAGTAAATAGTGAAGTTACGGCTTAAATAATTTTAAGTTAATTAATTAATTAAGCAAAAAGTTAAACTTAAAACTTTTTTATATCCGTTAAGGTTTATAACCTTAACGGATTTTTTTAGGTATTTAAATAATTTTTACCTTATATATATATTTCATAATAACTAAACAAAGATAAAGAATTTCTTAATATTTTTTTAGGTACTTATTTTATTATTTACAATAAAAAATATTTTTGTTAGTATGTTCCAGCAAAATTTGGAGAGGAAAAAATTTAGTAAAAATATTTTTAAAAACCTTAAATAAATAGTTAGTTGGATTAATGAAAATTTCAGATTATTTAACTAATAGACGTTAAGACTAGAAATAGGAGTGGTATTAAATGAAATTTGAAGAACGGGTCTTAAATGAAAGTTATAAGTTAACTGAGATGGAAACTGAAATTGTTGATTATATTCAAAAAAATCTCCAAGAAATTGATCATTTTAAAATTCAACAGTTAGCTAAACAATTTTATACTGTACCTAATACAATTACCCGCTTAAGTCATAAATTGGGTTATAGTGGCTTTTCCGAATTAAAACACGTTATTAAATATGAACAAGAAGAAAAGATTGATCTGAAAAACAAACCACAGCAAACTTTATTCCGTAATTTGGATTTGATTGATAATCAGCGAGAAGCAATAGTTGCAGAAATGATGTGTAAAGCTAAACAAATTCAATTTGTAGCTCGCGGATCGTCAGCTAATGTTATTCAAATTAGTGTTAATAATTTTTATAAAGTGGATCATAAGTCTTATTTTTCAACAAACATTAATGAACTTAAAGAAAATCTGACAGAAAGTAAATCTGACTTATATTTTCTTGTTAGTGATACTGAAAATGATTCAAAAATTATTTCTCTAGCGAAATTGATAAAACAAAAAAAATTGCCAATTGTCTCTTTAACTCATGTTCAAAAAAATCCATTAGCAAATTTAGCTGATCAGCGCTTATTTTGTTTTACTCAAGTTCAAGAAATAGTCGATGATGATAAATCACAAATAATTGTAGATCAAACACCATTAATGATTATCATGAATAGCCTTTTTCAAACTTATACTCAAAAATTGGGTAAAGTTTTGCAGCAAGTATAACTTTTATGTTTGTTTGTCTCATTGTAAAAAATATTTTTAATAGTTTTAACTAAAAAAATAAGAAAGGATGGGATTAAATTTTTGATAACTGTAAATATTATTCCTCATTTAAGGTGGAATCGCGAAAGTGATTTTTCCGCTGCAAAATCGAAAATATATTTAGCTCATGATTTACGTGAAATATTAGAATTTTTGGAAAAACATCCAGAGTTTCCTAATTATTTACTTGATGGTCAAATGGCCATTGTGGAAGATTATTTGCAACTTTATCCGGAAGATCGAAATCGTTTGAAAAAATTAGTTCAAGCCGGTCGTTTAAGTATTGGTCCTTGGTATACTCAAACAGATCAAATGATGGTAAGTGGTGAATCATTGGTTCGAAACCTTTACTATGGGATTCAAGCAGCAAAAAAAATTGGTCAACCAATGATGATTGGATACGCTCCAAATGCTTTTGGACACTCAGCTCAGCTACCGCAAATTTTAAATAATTTTGGTATTAAGAAAGCTATTATTTGGCGAGGAATTTCTAATCGTAATGGCGGTAACAAAGCTGAATTTGTTTGGCAAAGTTCGGGTCATTCTCAAGTGACAGTTCAATTATTACCCTTAGGGTATCAAATTGGTAAAAAGTTACCCACTAACCCTCAAGATCTAAAAAAACGAATGGATCAATATTTTAAAACTTTAGATGAAAAAGCTACAGGTAAAAATGAAATAATTCCTAATGGAGCTAATCAAATGCCAATTCAAAAAAATATTTCTGAAGTTTTAGAACAGTTGAAAAAGCTTTATCCTAATCGGAAATTTTGCTTAAATTGTTATGAGAAAACTTTTGCTGAACTTGAATCTAAAAATTTATCGCAAGTTCAAGGAGAGTTTATTGATGGTCAAAATAATCGTGTTCATCGTACCATTTATTCAACTCGAGCTGATTTAAAAGCTGCTAACACTAGAATCGAAAATAAAATTACTAATCAATTAGAACCATTATTGGCTTTAGCTTTTTGTTCAAATTTTACTTATCCTAAACAAACAATGGCTGATATTTGGAAAAAATTGTTAACTAATCATGCTCAGGATAGTATGGCCGCTTGCTGTTCTGATCAAGTAAATCAACAAATCAAAACCCGTTATCAAGAAGTAGAAGAAAGTGTTGATCAATTGATTAATTTTTATCAACGTAAAATAAGTCAGGGAATAAAAGTAGATCAACAACAGGAAACGCTAGTACTATATAATTCATTGCCACAGTCGCGTGATGCTGTAATTAATTGTTCATTACGTTCAAATTTTAAACAATTTAAATTAATAGATTCATCTGGTCAGAGTATCCCTTACCAAATTTTGCATCAAAAGGCGATCCAAATATCTAATCAATCTTCAAAAGAAATGTATGATTATCAAATTCAATTTGAGCACCATTTAAAAGGTTTGAGTTATGAAGCATTAACCATTGAAGCCGGTAAAAGTAAAAAAGTTAAAACCGATTTTCCAAGAGTTTCTGTAATTGAAAATAAATATTATCAGATTTTACCAAATGATGATGGTACAGTAGATCTTTTGGTCAAATCAACAGGACAAGTTTATGAAAATATTTTGTCTTTAGTTAATGAAGGCGATTGTGGTGATGAATATGATTTTTCACCTTTGGCAGATAATATTCCTCTGCTGTCATCAATGCAAGTTCGTTCTTATCATTGGTTTAAAATCACTGATACAAGTGAAGAATTGAGTTTAAATTACCATTGGAAATTACCTAAAAATCTTCAAAGTCGTCAAAAAAAGCTTTTTGATGGTGGGATGGTTGTAACTTTGAATCTTATTTTGAAGAAGAACGATCCAGTGATTGGCTTGAAATTAAAAATTGCAAGTAATTTAAGCGACCAGCGAACAAGGCTATTAGTTCCTACTAAAATTAAAAGTAAATTTTCAATTGCAGATAATCAATTCGGTGTAATAAAACGTTCAGTAAACGATACGGCATTATTAGATTGGTCGAAAAATAATTGGGAAGAACGTCCTGATCCAATTTATCCATTTTTAACTCATGTTGCTTTGGCTAATGATAGTGAAACAGTCGGTGTTATTACTAACAGTGTCAAAGAATATCAAGTTGTTGGAGAACAAAATGATACGTTGGCGATTACGCTTTGGCGTAGTGTTGGAAAACTAGGTAAAAAAGACTTAAGAAGAAGACCTGGACGAGCATCAGGTTATTCGCTTCAAACTCCTGATTCGCAAATGCATGGGTTAATTCAATTTGATTTGGGGTTAGTTTATCTTCCTGGTGATTATCAAACTACTAATTTACCAATTATAGCTAAGAGTTACTTAACTCCAGTGATGACTTTTAATGAAGCTGAGGATTCACGGATAAAATTGAATCCAGTAAATAAGACATTACCTTTAAGTAAAAGTTTAGGTCAAATTAAATTATCTGGGGTAGTTGTGAGTACCGTTAAAGTTGCTGAAGATCTATCAGGAATTGTTGTGCGTTTATTTAATACCAATTCAGAAGTTGTAAAAGTAAAACTTAGTCCTAAAATACAGCTTTTAGATTTAAATGAGAATCCTAAAAAGTATAGTAAAGATATAATATTAGAACAAAATGAATTTATTACGATAAAATTATCGAAAAAATAAAAAAAAAGCTTGCTAAATGCAAGCTTTTTTTATTTGTGTATAGTTTTGTTACAATAAGAAATAAAATAGAAGTGGAATAGATATTAAAAAAGCTATACTATATTCTCATTAGTTAATTTTTAGGAGAGAAAATTACTAACTTTAGGTAGGTTCATTAAGCTTTGAATGATAGATCAAAATTAATTAATAAAATTTCTAATTTTAGTTTGAACAAATTTAAAAAGCTACTCAAGGTTTCTCATCCCCGGTATTTTCATTTATTTGCTGGTATTGTATTAGGAATGATTTCTTCAGGAATTCAATTATTAATTCCTATTTTAGCGCAGTACTTGATTAATAGTTTTAAAGAAAGAATAGATTACTGGTTAATTGTTAAAATAGTTGTAATGTTGGTTTTTACAGCAATTTTATCAGCCGGAGCGGGAACAATTTTAGGAGTTTTTGGCGAAAATGTGGTTGCAAATTTACGTAAAGAACTTTGGCACAAAATTATTGATTTACCCGTGAAGTATTTTGATCAAGTTAAATCAGGTGATTTAGCATCTCGTCTTGCTAATGATACAACATTAATTAAAAACTTAATTGCTAACACTTTCCCAAGTGCGTTTTCTTCAATAATTTTAATTATTGGTTCGATTATAATGATGTTAATCATGGATTGGAAAATGTCCATAATTATTTTTTTCTGTTTGCCTTTAATTTTCTTAGTTTTGGTTCCTTTAGTACACTTTGGACAAAATATTGGTCGCAAACGTCAAAATAAATTAGCAGATTTTAATGCTGCAATCAGCGAATCAATGGGAGAAATTCGTTTAGTCAAATCTTCTAATGCAGAAAATTATGAGCGCCATAAAGGTAATAAGTTAATTAATGAATTAAGGTTAATTGGGCGATATGAAGCAATTTATGATTCAATATTTCCCCCGTTTTTAACTACCATTTTAATGTTTTTAATTTTGGGAATTATGGTTTATGGAGTACATCGGGTATCTGTAGGGACAATGACTTTTGGGATGTTGACTTCGTTTGTTCTCTATCTTTCTAATTTTATGGCATCAATACCAGTCGTTACTAATTTATTTACTCAAACTGCTAAAGTTTCCGGTTCAACTGATCGAATTAGTGATATTTTACTTGAAAAGACTGAAGATTTAACTAATGGTATTAAGCAGGATATTTCAGGTCAAACCCTTCGAGCAAAGAATATTTCATTTTCTTACCTTACTAATAAACCAATTTTAAAAAATATTTCTTTTAAAGCTAGTCCTAATACTATGGTAGCGTTTGTTGGACCTTCGGGAGGAGGGAAGTCTACAATTTTTTCATTGTTAGAGCGTTTTTATGAAGTTAATAGTGGCGAAATTGTGATAGGTGATCATAATATTAAAGATTTTAGTTTATTGGATTGGCGACGACAAATTGGTTATGTAGGGCAAGATTCCCCTCTATTTGCCGATACGATTCGAAATAATTTGGTTTATGGTTTAACTAAAAAATTTGAAGATCAAGAACTCTGGGATAAATTAAAACTAGCATTTGCAGAAAAATTTGTGAGTGAGATGCCTGAACAATTAAATACTTTTGTTGGTGAAAGAGGAATAACTATCTCCGGGGGGCAAAGACAACGGTTAGCAATTGCGCGTGCATTTTTGCGTGATCCTAAATTATTATTGTTTGATGAAGCAACTGCTAGTTTGGATTCTCAATCTGAAATGAAAATTCAAAATGCCTTAAAAAATTTAATGCAAGGTCGTACTACTTTAATTATTGCGCATCGTTTAGCTACAATTGTTGATGCAAATATGATTTATTTTGTTGAACATGGTCAAATTACAGGAGCCGGGACCCATCAAGAATTATTGAGATCTCATGCTTTATATGCTAAGTATGTTCAAGAACAGTTCAAAGCTTAATGTAAAATTTAATGTTAAATCTTTTCTAGCATAATATGACAAATGTAATGTAATTTAGTGACATAGCGCACTTCTTTTATAACACTTCTTTATTTAAAATCCTTAATAAGAGGTGGAAAGTGAAAAAAGTAATTGAAGTTCAAAATTTATATTTTAATTATGGTACAAAAAAAGTTTTAAAGGGATTAAATTTTATCGTTAATCCCGGAGAGATTATTGGATTATTAGGCAGTAATGGTGCCGGTAAGACTACGTTGTTGAGTATTTTGCTTGGACTTTTGCCGGCAAATAAAACTACTTGGGTTTTAGAAAAGTCTCCTGGATCTAAAAGGGCTAAAGAAAAAATCGGTTCAATGCTCCAAGGTGATTTGATACTCGGTAAAGTTAAAGTTTCAGAAATGTTAAAAGAAACGGCTATTCGTTATCCTAATCCCCAGTCGTTGACTAAGATTTTAAATCAAATTAATTTAGTATCAGAGTCAAATAAATATCTTAGTGAACTTTCGGGGGGACAATTACGTCGAGTAATGTTAGGCATGGCCTTAATTGGTAACCCTGATTTATTATTTTTAGATGAGCCAACTTTAGAAATGGATGTGAAATCGCGGCAAGACTTTTGGAAATTAATTCAGCAAATGAAATTATCAGGGAAAACGATCTTATTAAGTAGCCATTATTTAAATGAAATTGAAAACGTAGTTGATCGAATTTTTATTTTACAAAATGGTAATTTTATTTTTCAAGGGACTTTTCCTGAGTTGCAATCACTTAATCATGAAACACAACTTAGTTTTAAAACTAAGTTGAGTCCCCAATTTTTTAAAAATTTACCAGGAGTAAAAAATGTTGAATTGGACCATGATTTAATTAAATTAATCAGTCAAGATGGTGATCAAACTCTTAATGCCTTAAAAAATAATTTGAGTCAACTTAAACAGATTACTATTGAACGTCAATCACTTGACAATATTTTTATAGAACTTACTAAAAAGGAATCAGTGAAATGAAAATCTTTTTGCAACAATTAAAATTTGATAGTAAACGAATTGTTTTTCGCAATCAATCTTATATTTTTTTTACGATTTTGTTACCGTTATTTTTTTATGTTTTATATACTAAAATTTTCAATACGGGACCAACAACTCAAGTTTTAACCTATGCTAAAACTTTTTTGGGAAGTATGGCAGTTTATAGCTTTTTAATTAATGCTATATTTGGTTTAGCACAACTTTTAAAAAGCGATAAGGATCACAAATATCTAATATGGCTTTATCTCATGCCCAAGGGGTATCTATCTTATTACTTTTCAATTAGTTTAATCATGGTAATTATAAATATTTTATCATTAGGAATTTTGGGGTTATGTGCATTTCTAATTAATGGTATTAGTTTCACTATTCAACAATGGCTTTTTTTAATAGGTGGATTGATGTTAGCTCAAATACCTTCTCTACTTTTAGGGTATGCAGTTTCATTTATTAAAAAACGCGAAACTTTAAGTATTGTGAGTAATTTAATTACTTTTCCTTTAGCAATTGTGAGTGGTTTATGGTGGCCACTAAGCGTATTACCTAATTGGGCTCAATCAATAGGTAAAATAATGCCAACTTATTTTGCTAATCAATGGTTTAATCAAATTATGTTTAATCAACCATTTGTATGGAAAAATTTTTATGGAATTATGTTTTGGATTTTAATTAATATTGTTTTAATTCAAATAGTAAGATTTTTTGTAAAGAAGCAGGGAATTTTTTTACAAAATGATGAATAAAATTCTAAAACTTGATTTTAATTTTTGGCATATTTTTTCTTACATCTGGTTAATTTATTTGTTCTATCCAATCCAGAATTATTTACCGGTAAAAAGTAATCATGATTTACTGGGGTTAATTATCCTTGCTTTATTTGTGGTTAGTTATATTTTAGTTGATAAAAGTAATCGATACTTGAAGTATATGATATTTTTAGAATTAACACTTATTGAATTATTTGTCTTTTTTTCTAATGGATATGGTCTTCAGTTATTAATTTATCCAGGTTGGCAAATAAGCTCAATCTTAGGAAATTATTCTCAAAAATATTTTCAGAAATTTTGTAAACTTTATTATTCACTATTAATTATTGATTTATTAATTTTATTTTTCGTAAAATCGTTAATTTTTAAACAATCTTTTACATTAATAATTATTATTTTTTTTATTTTAATTGCGCCACCCTTAGCTTATTCTTTAATTTACAATATAGCTAAAAATCGGCATTTAAATCAAACTAATCGGCGTCTTGAAGCAGTGATTCAACGTGGAGAACGTGATCGAATTGCCCGTGATTTACACGATACTTTAGGTCAAAGTTTCTCCATGATTACTATTAAAGCAGAGCTAGCAGAAAAACTGTTAGAAAAAAGACCACAACAAGTGGTAGAAGAACTACGTGATATTGCCCATACTAGTCGTCAAAATTTGCAGTTAGTTCGGGACATTGTTAATGATTTATATCAAAAATCTTTAAGTGAAGTTTTGATCGAACAGAATAAGAATTTAATAAAAGTTAATTTAGTCTTGGAAACTAAGGGTGAAAGTGAGGCTTTAAAGTGGCCAACAAAAATTCAAAGTGAATTTGCTAGTGTAATCCCTGAAGCCATTACTAATATTATTCGACATGCTCATGCCAAAAAAGTATTTATGAATTTTATAGAAGAAACCACATTCTATCAGATTACTATTCATGATGATGGTCATGCTAAGAAATTTGAGCGTGAAGGTTCAAAGGGAATTTATGGGATGACTCAACGTTTAAAAGAAGCTGGTGGTAGGTTAATAATAAATCATCAATTTAATGGAACAGATGTAAAGTTTATCCTTTTTAAGGACAATAAAAATGATTAAATTGTATCTAGCTGAAGATCAAAGTATTTTAAATTCAGCATTGAAACAGTTATTAGATTTAGAAGATGATTTTTCGGTTATTGGTAGTGCTCTCGATGGGTTCAAAGCGTGGAATGATTTATGTTATTTAAAGCCTGATATAGCTATTTTAGACATTGAAATGCCAAAATTAAGTGGTTTAGATATAGCGGAAAGAATTCATGATTTGAAGTTACCCATTAAAGTAATTGTTTTAACCACTTTTGCACATAAAAGTTACTTTGAACGCGCAGTTAAAGCTCAAGTTTCAGGCTATCTATTAAAAGATATTTCTAGCGAAAAATTGATTGATGTGATTCATCAAGCAATGGAAGGTAATACCTTTTACTCACCAGAATTAGTAGTAAATATGATAAGTGTAATTAATAATCCTTTAACTAAAAGAGAAATTGAAATTTTAAATTTAGCTCAGTCAGGTTTGAATTCGAAGGAAATTGCAACAAAATTATTTTTATCGGATGGTACGGTTCGTAACTATTTTTCTGCAATATTTAGCAAATTGGGTGTGCATAATCGAATTGAAGCAATCAATTTAGCTCAAAAGTATAAATGGCTAAAAATTAATTGATCACTTTTTGTAAGTATAATTAGTTTTATTAAAAAAAATGTGTAACAATAAAACTAATATAAACAAAAGGGTGAATTATAATGTCAAATTTGCTGGATTATTTACAAAACGTCAATCAGTCATGGCAAAAAATACCATTTAATGAAGTAGATGCGTTAATATTGGCCCAAGCTGCTTATTTGGCATACCGACCTTTATTAAAAAATCATTATCATCAATTTAAGGACTTAAAAAACCAAACAACTTTAATTAGAAAAGCTGTTTCGACAACTTGGTATCCCGAAGAGAATCAAAAATTGATTACTGCATTGGCTCAAAATCAGCGTTTTAGTGAAATACAATGGTCAGATTTTTGGGAAATAAATGATCATAATACTCAACAGCAGTTCTCGGCTATCACTTTTAAATTACCAAATAATTGTTATTACTTGTCATTTGGGGGAACCGATGGAACTTTTTTAGGAATTAAAGAGGATTTAAATATGTCTTTCCAAAAAATTGTTCCTTCACAACGTTCCGGTCTCAAATATTTTAATCAGATTTCTCAAAAATATTCCGGTGAATTTTATTTAGGAGGTCATTCTAAAGGGGGAAATGTTGCTATTTATAGTTTGTTACATGCAAGTTTAGCGGATCAAGTTCGAATTAAAAAAGTTTTTAATTTTGATGGCCCCGGTTTTGGTAATGATGAAAAAAGTCTGTCGTATAATCAAATAAAAAATAAAGTTAATAAATTTGTACCGCAATCTTCAGTAGTTGGGCGGCTCTTAGAGTCACGCCATGACTTTATTGTTGTCAAAAGTTCGGGTAGAGGATTTCATCAGCACGATTTATTTACTTGGCAAGTTGAAAATCATCATTTGGTAACATTACCAGAAACTGATGCTTTTTCGAATTATGTTAGTCAAACAACAAGTGAAGTTGTGGCTGAAATTGATGATGAAAATAAAGAATATTATTTGGACTCTTTATATGATTTATTTACTGCTACTGATATAGCTAGTGTAACTGATTTGAAGAAAAATTGGTTGCCTAATTTAATTGAATTATTAAAAGTAATTAAAGACTCTGATCCCCAACTTCGTAAATCGTGGTTAACCACTACTAAAGATATGGTAATAATTTCCTTTAAATCAACCAAGATTTTATTTAAGAAAAACAAATATAGGAGTCCTTAAATTTATGAATATTGAAATGGATATTAAAAATTTCCAAGCGGTTAATACGACTATTAAAGAGGTTCAATTAGATCATACTAATACTTTACAAGTGATTAAAGCTAAAAAGATTAACCAATTTGATGAAAATACATATGCTAAATTAAAAGATTTAACTTTTAAGAATGGTTTAATTGAAGTTAAAATGCTTAGTCGTTTACTACCTGACGCTCCAGAATTTGCACGTGGTTTTATTGGATTGGCTTTTCGAATTAATAATGATGATTCAGCTTTTGAAGCATTCTATTTTCGGCCGACTAATGGATTAAAACAGACTGATGATTCAATTCGCCAAAATCATGCTTGGCAGTATTTTTCTTATCCAAAATATACTTTTTCTTATATGCGTGAGCATAAAATTAAAGGTTTTGAAGGACCTGCAAATATAAAATTAGATCAGTGGATTAGTTTAAAAATAGTAATTAAAAATGCCAAAGCAAAGTTTTATTTAAATCAGCAAATAAATCCTATTTTAAAAGTAGATCAACTAAAAATGGGTGCTAATATCGGCGGATCGGTTGGATTTTTTGTTGATATTGGTACGGTTGCTTATTTTAAAGATTTAGTGATTGTAACAAATGATTAATAAATTTATTTAATTTTAATTATTATAAACATTTTATAGTTAAAAAAATTAAAAGAAGCAAGAAAAGCCAACCTAATGGTTGGCTTTTTAACTTACTTTTTTATGAGAAATTTTATTTAAAGTTAGTTTAATAGTTTCAGCTACAGTTTGTGAAATACCTAACTTCATTAGGTCTTTCACAGGAGCGGTTTTAATTTTAGAAATTGAATGATATTTTTGTAAAAGTTTGGTGCGAGTTTTTGGACCAACACCTTTGATCATTTCAAGTTGAGAAGATAGAGCATTTTTATTATGAGTCTTGCGATGAAAAGTAATTGCAAACCGATGGACTTCATCTTGGATTCTTGTTAATAAGAAAAATCCCTGACTATGAGGATCTAAAGGTACCAAATGAGCATCTTCTCCCGTGATTAAATGAGATGTTCGGTGATGGTTATCTTTAACCATCCCGGCAACTGGAATATTAATTCCTAATTCATTATGTAAGACGTCTAAAATTACATTTAATTCGATTTCTCCACCGTCCATTAAGATTAAATCAGGAAATGGTTGTTTTTCTTTAATTAATCGAGAATAGCGGCGATAGATTATTTCACGAGTATTAGCAGCTTCATCAGCACCATCATGTTTTTCTAAAACATTTTTAATTTTATATTTACGATAATTTGATTTTTCGGGTTTACCGTCCACAAAACTGACCATTGCTGATACAGCATCGGTTCCTTGGATATGTGAATGATCAAAAGACTCAATCACATGGCCATAAGGAAGGCCTAAAGCATCAAAGATTTCTTTTTGGGCTCCTACAGTCTGGCGATTATCTAATTCCATTAAGCGGAACTTCTCTTCTAAAGAAATTTTAGCATTATCACGAGCCATCATTAATAAGTCACGTTTTTGTCCACGTTTAGGTGTCCGAAATGGAATATGAAGAATTTCAGTTAAAGGTTCCTGGTCAATTTTGGCAGGAACTAAAATTTCTCGTGGCAAAACGTTATTTTTTCGATTATAAAATTGCAAAATAAAACTTGCCAATTCTTCTTCAGGTTCATTAATGCATGGAAAAATTCGCTTTTCTCGTTTCATTAATCTTGCTTGACGGATAAAGAAGACTTGAATTGAAATATATCCTTTATCCACATAAAAATTGAAGAGGTCTCGGGGCGTATAATCGTTGGAAATAATTTTTTGTTTTTCAACTGTCTGCTCAATATAATTAATTTGATCACGCAATTCCGCAGCACGTTCAAATTCGAGATTTTGAGCAGCATTTTGCATCTTTTTTGTTAAAGCTTTTTTGACAGTAGTAACATTACCATTTAAAAAGCGCTTAATTTTGTTAATATTTTTTTGATATGCTTCTGGTGGAACTTCTTTAAAGCAAGCACCAAGACATTGCCCCATATGATAGTAAAGACAAGGCCTTTTCAGATGTCCAGAACAACGCCTTAATGGATAAACTTTTTGTAAAAAGTGCAAAGTTTCCTCTGCTGCATAAACATTAGGATAGGGTCCAAAATAATACCCTCCATCTTTTTTAACTTTTCCAGTAATTTTAATTTGCGGATCACGTTCATTTGTGATCTTAATATAAGGATAACCAGTCCCTTTTTTTAGTTTGATATTGTAGTATGGCTGGTGTTTTTGAATTAAGGTTATTTCTAGAAGAAAAGCTTCCTTATCAGTTGCGGTAATAATTGTTTCAAAATCTTGAATCTCGCTGACAAGTTTTGCTGTTTTACCTTCATGACTGCTTTTAAAGTAAGAGCGAACACGGTTTTTTAGATTTTTAGCTTTGCCAACATAAATAATTTTTGCATTCAAATCTTTCATCAAATAGCAGCCTGGGCGATCAGGTAGTAATGTTAATTTGTGTTCTAAATATTCTGTGGTCAACTCTAATTATCCTTTCTTGTGGGCCACATTTTACTCTTTTTTATTCAGAAATCTAGTCCTTAGGTTAATTAAAATCAAATTTAATTAAAAGGCGATTTTTAAAATTGTAACTTTTAATTTTATTTTTAAAAC
>CALYQJ010000010.1 GCA_945285405.1 uncultured Lactobacillaceae bacterium
TCAAAGATGTCTATCGGGGATTGGGTTTTACCTGTGGAGCAGGTTTGCGCGTCAGCTATTTTCCCCATTGTTAATTATGCGAATAGTTTAGTCTTCTTTGTTGATGATGTGAATACTTTTGTTGGTTAATAAAAACTAATTGTTAAACTTGGTTGGATAGTTAAGATTTTAATTCTTTTAAACTAGGACCAAAAATTCGGGTTATTGTATCCGGATCGCGATGATCAAAGAATTGACTTTGATGTTGATTTAATTGAGCAATTGTTGCCATTTCTGAAGGGGTTAAATTGAAGTCTAAAATAGCTAGATTTTCTTTCATTCTTTCTTGGTGCACTGATTTAGGAATTACAATAATTTGCCGTTGTAATAACCATCTTAAAACAACTTGACCAACCGATTTATGATATTTTTGGCCAATCGTTTTTAAAGTGTCATTGGTAAATAAGTGATTTTTGCCTTCAGCAAAAGGAGCCCAAGCTTCAACTTGGACGTGATCATGAACATTAGCAGCAATTTCGTGATTTTGTTGATACCAGGGATTAACTTCAATTTGATTAATTGCTGGTTGAATTTTCGTTGTCAATTCTAAATTTCTTAGCTGATCCGCATAAAAATTAGAGACGCCTATTGCCCGAATCTTGCCGGCTTGATAAGCTTCTTCCAAAGCTTGCCATGCGCCAATAACATCACCGTAAGGTTGATGTAAAAGATAGAGATCGAGATAGTCTAGGCCTAATTTTTGTAAGGAATCAGCAATTCCGGCTTTGGCTCGAGAATAATTAGCATTGGAAACCCAGAGTTTAGAAGTTACAAAAATGTCCTCCCGTTTTAAACCACTTGCTTTAATTGCTTTAACGACGGCACTTTCATTTTGATAAGCAGCCGCGGTATCAATTAAACGATAGCCAACAGCTAATGCTTCACTAACTGCTTTTTGAGCAGCTAATGAATCAGTAATTTGAAATACCCCAAAGCCAATTTGGGGCATTTTTACGCCATTATTTAAAGTTACTTCTGGAATATTAGTCATTTATCTAACTCACTTTCTACAAATCTTGGCTTAAATTATGATAAAAAGAAAAATGCTATTTGAAAATTACTAATTACACATGGTAGGATACGGTAAACGTATTCTAGGGAATTAATGATGGTTGATCAGTATTTATTATCAGAATTAGTTAATTTTTATCATTATCAAACTTTAGCGAAAACGGCACAAAAAATGTGTTTGACCCAGCCTACATTGAGTCGGGGAATGCAAAAGTTGGAACAAGAATTGGGGGTGAAATTATTTGAACATCAGCCAAATCGCTTGACTTTTACGCCAACAGGAATTTTTGCCGCAAAGGCAGCAGCTAATTTATTAGAGCAACAACGTGATTTTGAAACTCAAGTTAAAAATTTTGAAGCCAGTCAAAAATTTATTAGAATTGGTGCCACATTACCAGGTCCTTTATTAGTTTTAAAGCGGGTTAAAAAAGATCTTCCGCATAATTGGCAGATTATAACTAAATTGCTTTCAACTTCACAAATAAAGGTGCTTTTATTAAAGCGACAATGTTCCTTGATTTTTGCTAATCGAAAAATTGAATCTTCTAAGATTATCGCGAAGCAAGTTGGGGTAGAAAAATTATTAGTGAGTTTACCACTTACCTTGGTGGCAAAAAATCAAAAAGCCATTACTTTTCGTGAATTACAGAGTCTAAATTTTGTAGTATTTAGTGAAATTGGACCATGGCGTAAATTGATTCAAACTGAATTACCTAAGGCTAATTTAATGTTTCAAGAAAAGGATAAAGCGGTAAAAGAGTTAATCACTAATACCTCCTATCCTTTTTTTAAGACCAATTTTTCATTTGATCCAAATGCTGAAAACTTTTCTAAATCCAATAAAAGGCGGTTACTTCCTTTAAAAGATGAAAAAGCAAAAATGCCTATTTACGTTAACTATTTAAAAAAGCAACCAATTGATTGGCATTTAATTGATCAAATATTTTCAAAAACAGAAAAATATTTTGAAAATAACAAACAGTATTTTTGATTCATTTTACATTTGTTATAATTAAGTGGTCCCAAAAAATATTAAGGTTGTTTTACAAGGAGGAAAATCTTTTGAAAATTAGGCAGAAAATTGGGGCCGTTATTTCACTAATGGTGTTAGGAATATCATTGGTTGGCTGTGGGCAAAAAACTGGCAATCATTCAAAGAAAGCCAATATTTCAGCGGCTTTGGTTACTGATAGTGGTGGCGTTGATGACAAATCTTTTAACCAAAATGGTTGGGAAGGACTTGAAGATTGGGGTCAAAAGAATCATTTGAAAAAAGGAATTGGCGGCTATAACTACGCTCAGTCTAATTCAGATGCAGATTTTACAAGTAATATTAATAAATTAATTCAAGCAAAATATCAAACAATTATTGGTATTGGGTATAAACTACAAACGGCAATTACAAACGCTGCGAAGAATAATCCCAATACCAATTTTGTTTTAATCGATGCCGTAGCTCCAGGGAAAAATGTTGCTTCGGTGACTTATAGAGATAATGAAGGAGCTTTTTTGGCTGGAATTGCGGCAGCGAAGACTACTAAAACTAAAAGGGTTGGTTTTATTGGTGGAATTCGCAGTGAGGTAATGGATCGCATTGAAGCTGGTTATCGCCAAGGAGTAGCTGCAATAGATAAATCGATTCAAGTAGACGTTAAATATGCAGAATCTTTTAGTAAACCGGATGTTGGTCAAGCACTAGCTCAAGCGATGTTTAATAACCAAGTAGATGTAATTTTTCAAGGCTCAGGTGGCACAGGTAACGGGGTTTTTGCGGCGGCTAAAAACGTGATTAAACATCAAAAAGTATGGGTAATTGGTAGTGATCGTGATCAAAAAGCAGAAGGGAAATATGGTAATAAAAGTTTAACTCTGACTTCATGCACTAAAGGGGTCAAAAAGTCAGTTTATAATTTAGCAGCTGCAGCACAAAAAGGTAAATTTCCTGGGGGTAAAACCACTTCTTATGGTTTGAAAGAAGGCGGCATGGATTTGATACGGGGAAATTTAAATGAAGATACTTGGAAAGTAGTTCAAGATTATCGAAATAAAATAATTGTTGGTGATCTTAAGGTTGCAAAGAAAGTTTCTCAAAGTAAATAAAGATTGCTAATTGCAATTTTTAATTTTAAAGAAAAACAATAATTTTGGTATTAGGGATAAAATTTCATAGTCCTAATGCCATTTTTATTTAATCTAAATTAAAGTAATTTTACGTGATTCTTCCAAGATGCTAAATTTGATTACTTTTTTTAGTTATTGACTTTTTAATAACAAAAGGATAGTAGACGAGTTCTTTAATAGAAATTATAATGGTTATTTAGAAAAATTAAATTCAGGCGTTGGACAACCTGATAGGTTAATAAGAACAAGGAGAAATATGACACAAGAAATTACAAATTGGCGTTCTTTAGGTGGATATATTGGTGCCGGCGGTAAAAAAGTTAAAGATGGAATGCTGTTTCGAACGGGGCAACTCTTTGATTTAACTGCTGAACAAAAAGCAGATTTGCAAAATAAATATCAGATTAAGCGAATTTTTGATTTTCGGGGTGATAAAGAGCGTAGTGAATATCCAGACTATCTTTGGGACGGCGTTGACTATGTTGTTTTAGATGTTTTAAAAGCGGCTAAAATTAATCAAGCCAGTGTTGATGAAATTGTTTCCGGTAATAGCAAAGCTGAAGAAGATATGTTAATTACTTATGAGGAATTAGCGCTAACCGATTCAGCGCGGCAAGGGTATCACGATTTTTTACTTAAACTAATTACTGATCCGGTACCAATGGCTTTTCATTGTTATGCGGGTAAAGATCGTACCGGAGTTGGCGCCGCTTTAATTTTAAAAAGCCTAGATGTAAGTGATGATCAAATTTTTGATGATTATTTAAAGACGATAGAAGCACGTAAAGATGCTAATGCGGCAATAATTAATTATTTAAAAGATAAGTTAACGCCAGCCGAGCTAGACGATGTGTCCATTGCTTTGACGGTTCAACGGGCGTTTTTAAAACGTTACTATACGACAATCGAAAAAAATTATGGTGGTTTTGATCAATATTTTGTTAAGGGTCTTAATTTACCAGCTGATTTTAAAAAACAAATGCAAAAAATTTATTTAGTTTAATCAAACAAGGAATTAAAATGATTCCTTTTTTTTATGGGGCTTTACAAGTGAGTACCCACTCAGTATAATCTTCCTTGTAAAAAATGAGTGTTCACTCAGTTCATTTAAGAAGGGAGTATTTTTATTGCAAGATTTAATTTCAATCGAAAATTTAAAAAAGTGTTTCGATCAACAAAAGGTTTTGAACCAAGTAAATTTAAAAGTTGAGACCGGTGAAATTGTTGGTTTAATTGGACCTTCGGGAGCTGGAAAATCAACTTTAATTAAGGTAATGCTAGGGATGGAAAAAGCGGATGATGGTGCGGCTACGGTATTAAATACCAAAATGCCCAATCGTCAAATTTTAGGAAATATTGGTTATATGGCCCAGACTGATGCGCTGTATGAAAGTCTAACCGGACAAGAAAATTTAGAATTTTTTGGAATAATGAAAGGCTTAAATTCCCAAAATATAGCTTCAGAAATTCATGCTGCCGCAGTTGTAGTTGATTTAGTTAATGATTTGAAAAAACCAGTTAAAAGTTATTCCGGCGGCATGAAGCGACGGTTATCTTTAGCCATTGCCTTATTGAATCAGCCGCAATTGTTGGTTTTAGATGAACCAACAGTAGGAATTGATCCAGCATTAAGAAGACAAATCTGGCATGAATTGGACAAAATTCGAAATACTGGGCGCAGTATTTTAATTACGACTCATGTTATGGATGAAGCTGAATTAACAAATCGGGTTGCTTTATTACTAAATGGGAAGATTATTATTGCCTTTGCACCCCCGCGAGAATTAGAGAAAAAATACCAAGTAAAAACAATTGAAGATGTATTTCTTAAAGCGGAAAGAGTTACAATTAATTAAAATGCGAATTTTAGCAATTACCAAAAAAGTTCTTAAAGAATTAATTCGAGATAAACAAACGTTAGCATTAATGTTTTTAGCCCCCATTTTAGTAATGTGGTTAATGAACGTAATGTTTTCAGCTAACTCGCAAACTACAGTTACTATAGCAACTGTGGGGGTTAATAAAGAAATAAGACAAAAACTCGCTGATGTTAAAGGGGTTACGGTTAAAAATTATGCTCAAAAAAAGACAGCTCAAAATAAACTAAAGAATCATAAAATAGATGGCATGATTGTTTTAAACGGCAAGGATTATCAAGTTACTCATGCTAATACTGATTCGGGTAAAACGGCTTTAACCAAACAGGCTTTAAAAGTGGCTTTAAATCAAACAACGATGACTAATTTACAAGTCAATTTAGCCAAAACTCCTTTAGGGATGAAGATAGCTAAAACATTTTATTCGCCTAAAGTTAGTAATTATTATTAATATGGTGATAGCCAAACCGGATTTTTTGCGAAAATTGTGCCAATTTTAATGGGATTTTTTGTTTTCTTTTTTGTATTTTTAATTTCGGGAATGGCTTTATTAAAAGAAAGGACAAGCGGTACTTTAGATCGTCTTTTAGCTACTCCCGTAAAACGGAGCGAGATTGTGTTAGGTTATTTAATTAGCTATGGCATTTTAGCAATAATTCAAGCAGCAGTAATTGTTTTGGCGACAATCTGGTTACTTAAAGTTGAAGTAGTAGGAAGTATTGCTGCGGTAATTGCGATTAGTTTTCTCTTGGCTTTAGTTGCTTTAGCTTTTGGTATTTTAATGTCAACCGTTGCAGCTTCTGAATTTCAAATGATGCAATTTATCCCACTTGTGGTTGTACCGCAAATTTTCTTTTCCGGAATTATTCCTCTTGATTCAATGGCACCATGGGTCCGTTATATTGGTAAAATTTTACCACTAACTTATACTGGGGATGCTTTGAATCAAATAGTAATGAATGGAACTTCAATTTGGAATTTAGGAGGCGATATCTTAGCATTGTTAATTTTTTTGGTAGTTTTATTAGAATTAAATATTATTGGTTTGAAACGGTATCGCCAAGTATAATAAGTTTAAGGTAAAGGAGTGAATTCCAATGGTTCAAGTTGTGGCCAATTATGAAAAACGTTTAGAATCAGAGAAAATGCCACCAGGAAGAAAGAAAGTTTTGATTGCTTCTTTAAAACTTTTTGCAAAACAAGGTTTTTATCAAACAACTACAGCCCAAATAGCGAAAAAAGCTGGCGTTAGTGAAGGCACCATTTATAATTATTTTAAAACTAAAGATGATTTATTAACGCAACTATTGAGCCCTTTATTTACCGAAATAAAAACTAAATTTATGAGAAAATTGGATCAATTTCAAAAACTTGATGCATTAGTTGATTTTATTATTACCGATCGCTTAGCTTTTATTAAGACTAATTTTGATTTTTTTAAATTAATCTTTCAGGAAATACTAACTGGTAATGAATTAAATAATGTTATTAAAGATGCTGCTACAACTCATGGTAGTTTACAAACTAATATTCAAGACTTGCAAAAAAGAATTCCGGAAATTAATCCTAATTTGTCAGCAATTCAAGTAGTGCGCATTCTTTTAGGACCAATTTTGGCTTATATTATGCAAGAACAGCTGTTTAAAATTGAAAGTAATAATTCTAAAACTGATCTGTCATTAATTAAAATGCAAATTATTGCGGGATTAACGCGATAATCAGCTAAAATAGATTTATAAGGGATTTCCCTTAACTTTTTTAAATTAAGGAGTTGAAAATGAACCGCGACGATTATATTAAATCTTTAAACTTAGAACCGCACCAAGAAGGAGGTTGGTTTCGCCAAATTTATACTAGTGAAGATCAATTTTATGCGGAAGATAGTCAAGCTACGCGTTATTATTACACTTCAATTTATTTTTTATTGGATGATACCAGTTGTTCACATTTCCACCGTTTAAATCATGATGAATTATGGTATTACCATGATGGTCAAGCAATTACGATTCACTGTATTTCGCCAGAAGGTGAATATACGGCTGCTAAGTTAGGTAAAAAAGTAGAAAATGGGGAAGTAATGCAATTTAAAGTACCCAAAAATACAATTTTTGCTTCAGAAGTGACCCAGCCTAATAGTTTTTGCTTGGTTAGTTGTGTAGTAGCTCCCGGTTTTGATTATCATGATTTTGAAATGCCGAAAAAAGCCAATTTGTTAAAACAATATCCCCAGTATGCCGAGGTTATTAACCGTTTAGCTAATGAATGAATTAAAAATCTCCTAAACTTCAAGTTTAGGAGATTTTTAGATTTCTTATATTTTTTATGGTTTGAAATACTAAAAAAAGCCAAGTGTTTAAAGACCTGGCTTTTAAAATTTATTTTTGAGCTAATTTGGCTGCTTCTCGAAGGTTTTGCTCAGCCGGAAGCGGAACTCGACCGAGGCCATCTAATCCAACATTTAATAAATAATTAATGCCTAGTTTATTAAGATGTTGGTGATACTTATAGATTGTTTCTGGTGATTTCCAGTTTTGATCACGATAAGAGAATCCCCAGGAATCATTAATGGTCCCTGCAGTTTCATATAAGCCATAAGGAGATGGTTTAAAACCTTCAATGGAATTATAGTCAACGTCCTTTTGGTCATCGTCTTTTTCACTAGGAATTTCATTATCACCTAATGAAACGAAATCATATTTACCATTACCTAAACGTGAATTGATTAAACAATTTGGTTGCAATTTTTTCACAGTGTCATATATTTCTTGACTTTGTTCTTCAGATAAAGTCATTGGTACATCAAACCAGGCAGTAGCAATTTCACCATAATTACTCATAATTTCTCGAATTTGCGGCATTATTTTCTTTTCAAAGCATTGGCTGAAGTCTTTATCTTTTTGAGGAAAGTCCCAGCTATTATCCCAAGTTGTTCCCGCAGATTCAATATCGTTGGAAAGGTATCCGCCACCATTTGGCTCATGCCAATCAAGATCTTGAGAATAATAGAGGCCGAATTTTAATCCAGCTTTAGCACAAGCTTGGGATAATTCACCAATAACGTCACGATGAAATGGGGTTGCATCGTAAACATTATATGGATCAACTAAAGAATGATACATGGCAAAACCATCATGATGTTTAGTAGTAACAACAAGATATTTCATATTACAGCTTTTAGCTAAAGCAACAATCTTGTCAGCATCAAAGAAGACGGGATTAAATGCCTTAGTTAACTTACTATATTCTTTAATAGGAATTTGTAGTTTTGATTGAATCCATTCAGCATAATAGCTTGATGATTTACCATCGTACTCACCGGCTAAAAGAGAGTATAAGCCCCAGTGAATCATCATTCCGTATTTTGCGTTTTTAAACCAACTAATATTTTCGTTCATTAATTTCTCCTAACATTGAATTTTAACTATTTCATAACCGTTTAATTCAGGAACGGTAAAAGTGACTTTATTTTCTTCTTGGGTAAAAGGTATTTCCTTTTCACTACGTAAAAGTTTGATCTTTTGTACTTGATGTGTACCCACGTTAACTGTAAACTTCTGATTAATTAGCTGCATTCTTTCATCGATAGTATAAAGATTAACGGCATTTTTCTTTAACGGATAATCTAGTAAATGCAATAAGAAGGTATTTTTGGTTGGTGCAAAGTGTAACTGGGCAGATAAACTAGGTTTATCTTGAGGTTTGAGGACTAAGGGTTCAGGAAGTAGCAAATGAAGAGCATCACTAATAATTTCTTTAACCCATCTTGGTGCATAATCACGATAAATTTTAAAAATGGGGTGCGAGAAATAAATGCAATTGTCTTTACGAGTTGCTGCGGGAACACCTTTCTTGCCAGTAGAAGGAGCATGCTGATGTCCGTAATAAAACTTTCCTTCGCGATTAAAATAAGGTTCACGAGTTTCTAGAATTTCTTCTGAAGTAATTGGTTCTACTGCCATGCCTTGTTCATACATGACGTGTTCTTCGCGTGGTAATTTGGCACCAATTTGATCATTAGGATAGATATAATCACGGTCCCAAAATGATGATCCCTTCATTAAATTGCCAGTAATGGGGTTTTCTTCATAAACTCCTTGATCCATTGATTGATAAGAAAGTAGAACTTTACCTCCATCAGCAATATACTTTTGTAACTTAGTAATGCTTTCGGGAGTAGCTTTGATTTGATCAGGGAAAATAATCAGTTTGTAATTTGAAAAATTCCCTTCAAGGTCAATAATATCAAATTGATAGCCTAATTCATCAAGGACGCGGTTGGCTCCAATTAAAGATTCATCGAGAGTCATGCCATTGTCCCAAATACTTTCAGGAGTAACAACAGCAATTTCAGCTAATGGATGACTTTGATCAAGTTCTGGTTCAAGTTTTTCAACGGTTTTATAAACTTTGCCGATTAAATCATAAGTTGCTGGTGATAGTTGACCGCTTGGATGAAGTTGATCGCCAATTGAACAACCTGCACCAAAAGATAACATTTGAAAAACTTCATACTCCAAAGCCTCAATGTTTTTGAAAGATTGAAAATCACCCCAATAAGTGTGAAATTTACCTGTCATACCAATAATTTCTTTACCTAAAGTTCTTGCATAACGGTCAACTAAAGGGAAATTATCATAACCCCAACTACCGCCAGGTAAACTTTCAATTTCTAAATGTGAATAATAAGGCAATGAAGTTTTGATGTAAGGACCAACGTGGGAGCCATTATAGAAAACTGTGGCATTTTTGACGCGTTGGTGAATTAGTTCACTCATTTCGCGCTTAAATTCTTTCAGCATTAAATGGCAATATTTAACTCTCTCACTTGCAATAGTATGGTCGATACCTAAGCGAGCCATTTCTTTTTGACAATGACGGCAATCACAGGGTACTAAGAAGAAAATATCAAAGAAAAAACCGTCAATATTTTCAGCGCCAATACTATCAATTACATCGTTAACGTGGTCGAAGAGGTAATGGCGGTAATCACTGTTTAAACATAAAACATCATTGAAATTTGGTTTTTCATTACCCATATTAATTCGCTTGCCTTCAGCATCCCGGCAGAGCCATTCAGGATGGTTTAGCATACAATATTCGTCCCATTGACAAGTTGAATAGATGGGAACTTTGATATTTTCGGCATGACAAGCGCTAATTTGGTCTTCAAGTAAGTGATGATTTGTTAGACCGGGATGAATCATTTCAGGATGGTTTTTAGAATTGTACCAAAGATAACCATGATGATCTCGCGCAAAACACGTAATTGAATTAACATGGGCTTTTTTTAAGGTCTGAGCAAATTCTTTTCCATTAAATTTTTCACCTACCTTTACATAAGGGCTAGTATGAAAATCTAAGTGTATAGTTCTCTTTCGCATTGTTTATTTTTTCTCTTTCGCTTTGTTTGCTAACATAAAATTGACAATTAAAAAGATTACGCCAAAGGCAATCCAAATAATGGATGAAACTAGTAAACCCATTTCTGGAGAATTATTATGAAAAGTTGTGCCAAGAAATTGGAAAATAAATGGTGCAAAAGTTCCACCAACGTTAATGCCAAAGATAACAATTGATGTACTTAAAGTCATTGAACCTTTTGGTGAACTTAAGGCAAATAATTCGGTCATATGAGGATTCATAATTCCCCAGAAAAATCCAGCAATCATAACACAAGCCCCAATTAAATAGGCGTTACGGAGTAATAAAGTAGCACCTAAAGCAACTCCGGCAATAGTGGCACTAATTGCAGTCGTGTTCTTTTGCCATGCATGATAAATGTATTTATAAAGTAAACCAGAAACAATTGCAGCGATTGGTAATAAACTTAAGATAAAACTACCTGTACTACTATCACCAATGTGATTATTAACAATATAGCTGGGTACTTTTAAGTTAATTCCCATATAGCTAATTTGCATAATGCCGAATAAAATGGCGTATCCAATAATTTCCCAATTGGTAGTTTGTTTAATTTTTTGTTGATCAACATTTTCACCGACAGTAACACTATAATTATCAAATCTTTTTGGGATCCAAAATAATGTCATTAAAAAGGGAATTAAAGCTAAAGCGAAAACCCAATATGCGCTATGCCAGCTAATTTTAATTAAATAACCAGCCAGGAATAGTAAAACGGTACTTCCAATATTAATAAAAGAATTACGATATCCTAATAATTCATTGGCGCGTTCCTCATCATAAATATCAGTGATGTAAGAAACACTCAAAGGAGTTAAAAGAGCAATACCGACCCCAACCATAATTCGAGAGAATAAAATAAGAGCATAATTTCCGGTAAATACAGGAATAATTCCACAAATAGCCGTAACGCCAAGTCCAATGAGGGCTAGTAATTTTTTACCAGTTATTTTTTCGATAAACCCTGCAAGCAAAGGAACAAATATTCCTGAGAGGCTCGGAATAGTAACAATCAATTCCACAGTAGCAGTAGACATATTAGCAAAATGTTTTTCCATTAAAGGGATAGTCCCACTAATAGCTCCAGAAGTAGATAAAACTAATGAAATTCCCATAATGGCAATCATGAGGGTTTTACTACGCTGGATTACATTTTTGTCATCCATTTAATTTTTCTCCTTGTAAAAATAAAAAATAAATAATTCCGTAATTTGGCTAATTATAAATATTTTTTTAATTTTCAAATTACGGTTAAATTATAAGCAATAATCAAATATTAAATATTTGAACCGGTTCAAATATGATATTAAATCTAAGTTTTTTTTTTTGCAAGCGATTTATAAAAAAGATTTTGGGCCAGCAGATTGGCGCCAAATTAGTTTGGTATTTAAAATATGGGGTTTAAATGACGTTAAATTAGGACTTTTAATTCGTTTTAAAATAATTTCGCCAGTTTTTTCTCCCATTTGTTTAACTGGTTGGGCAACGACGGTTAAGGGAGGATTAATAACTTTAGAAAGATCATAATCATCAAAACCTACAAAGGCTAATTCTTGAGGAATTTTTAAATTTAGGTCATTAATTGCATGAATTGCTCCTAAAGTTAAATAATAGTTAGTCGTATATAAGGCAGTAATTTTTCGGTTACTTTGCAGTAGTTTTTTTGTAGCTTTATAACCAGAAGTTTGAAAATAATTACCCATCGCAATTAAATCAGGTTGGTAGATGCCTAATTTTTTCATAGTAGCAACATAGCCCTGAAGGCGTTGAGAAGCTACATAATCATGAGAATTACCAGCGATAATTCCAATTTGACGATGACCTGCTCGATAGAGATTTTTAACAACGTTTTCGGAAGCATGGTGATTATCCGTCAAGATTGCATCACAAGGGAAGCCCGCAATTGGGACATCTACTGCAACAATTGGAATTTGTTGCTTTTGCAGTTCGTAGAGGTAAGATATTGGTTTTGATAAATGAAATATAACAACTCCATCAACATTTCGAGAGCTAAGAAATTGTAACTTTTGTTTTAAATTACTAATATCATTTTGATAATCACACATGATTAATTCATAATTATTTTTTTCAAGATAATATTCTAGTGGGGTGACAATCGATGCCGCGAAAACGTCAGTTAAAGCATTAACTACGACGCCAATAGCATGACTTTTTTTAGTTTTTAGGCCTTTAGCAAGGTAATTTTGTTTGAAATCTAACTTTTCAATTGCTTTTTTAATTTTTGTCATATTTTCTTCTTTTAAGGCGTAACCATTAAGGTAACGCGAAACACTGCCAATTGACATCCCTGCAGCTTTGGCAACATCCCTGATTGTAGCCATGTTCATTTCTCCTCTATATTTTATATTTCTCGTTTGCTATAAATTAAAAGCTTAATTAAAGTTAGAATATTTATAAGTGTCAATTTTTAAACTTTATTGTTATTCTATCGTTATTTAGAAATTAAGAATAGTTTTTATGAAAATAACTAGGAAAACCCTAGTGATAATAATGAAAATATTTTTAGATGAATTAAATAATTTACTTTTTGAATATTATTTTAAATGTTAAAATGATCGCTATTGATTAGAAAAGGATAAATATGAAAATTAAACTTCCAGCAGTAACTTTATTTTATGAACAAAAAGGTCAAGGGGATCCCATCATTTTTCTTCATGGTAATGGTGAGGATCATCAGATCTTTGATGCGCTAGTAGCAAGGTTTGAAAAATTCTATACTACTTACGCTTTGGATAGTCGAAATCATGGTCAAAGTGAACAAACTGACATTTTCGATTATCAAGTAATGGCTGATGATATTGCAGATTTTTGTAATCAATTAGCATTACCATACATTAATTTAGTGGGTTTTAGTGATGGTGCAATAATTGCTTTATTATTAGCATTACAAGGTAAAGTTAAGATCAATAAATTAGTTTTAATGGGGGTTAATTTATCGCCGCAAGATTTTACTGCAGCAAATTATCAAAAGCTACAAAAAGCTGTGGCAGAAAATCCTAACCCTTTACTGCAGTTGATGTTAGATCAACCAAATATACCTTTGGCAAAACTAAAAGATTTAATGGTTCCAACATTAGTAGTTGCGGGTGAATATGATATTTTTAAAAGTCAAATGTTTAAAAATATTGCGAAAACTATACCTTATTCTCAATTATTAATCGTACCGGGGCAAGATCATGAAAGTTATGTTGCAGGTACTGATTTGCTTTATCCTGATCTTTTAGCTTTTTTCAGTCAACGTTAACCACCTATTTTGAGAAAGAAAGGTAATTTTTAAAGAAGGGTTATCTCAGCTTTGTAATTGATAATAGTTTTTGAAGCATCGTTGCCCTTGAGTTATTTCTATTGCCTCATCTTTTTATTTTAAAAATAAATTTGATATTTTGAATACTAAAAAAGTACTAATAGTAATTGTTGGTACTTTTTTTGTTAAAGAAAAATTGAAACGAATTTTCAAAAAATTTAATTTTGATTGTTAATCCTGGAACTTTCAGCCAAAATTGGCGGAAAAGCTTTTGAGAAACCGTTTTCGCTTTATAATTTAGATGTCAATTGAGTAATGTTCTTCTTAACGGCCGAAAGGAAATATTTATGATATTAGACAAAATACAAGCTGCTGCTAGTTTAACGGTGCAAGAAAATAGCGCTTGGGAATATATTAAGCACCATCCGCAACAAGTTTTAACGATGTCTATTAAGCAATTAGCTAAAGCTAGCTATACTAGTCCGGCAACGATTGTGCGGCTCTGTAAAAAAGCCGGGGTCAAAGGTTATGGTGAATTTAAATATTTATTGGCAGCACAGTTACCAACAATGATTCAATTAGATGCTGATTTACAGGTAACACCATTTCATGGTAATGAAAAATTAACAGATATTTTGCAAAAAGTGTCTTTAGTTCAGCAACGAGCCATTAGTTATACCCAACAGACTTTCAATTTGGCTAAATTAAATCGCGTTAGTTCTTTAGTGCAAAAGGCGGCTGAAATTGAAATTTATGGTGATGGTCTTAACTACGCTTTAGCTCAATTATTTTGTTGGAATTTTGAAGAAGTCGGAACTCCCGCTCAAGCCTTTGACTCCATTAACTTAATGCATAGTCAAAGTCCTAAAAATAAACGTTTGGCATTTATTTTAACTCATACAGGCAATAACCCGCATATGTATCGAATTGCTTTGAAGTTGCACTGCCAGCATTATCAAACAATTGCGGTTTGTGATAGTTATCAAAGAAAAGTTAGTCAAGTTTGCGATGAAACATTAATTGTGATGACAACTAAAAATACTTTGGAATTAAGTAATAGTGTTTACGCCACTTCATTGCAATATTTATTTGATGTTTTGGTAACAATTAAAATGCTACAAAATTATGACCAAGTAGCGCGAAAAACGAAACTAGTAGATCAAGAAAAGGAGCAGTAAGATTGTTAGATTCTAATTTTTTATGGGGTGGTGCTGTTGCGGCAAACCAATATGAAGGAGCTTGGAATGTTGATGGCAAAGGACCAAGCGTGGCTGATGTGATGACAAAAGGCAGCGTTAATCAACCCCGTCAAATTACCGCTACAGTTTTGGCAGATAAGGATTATCCCAATCACTGGGGAATTGATTTCTTTCATCATTATCCCGAAGTAATTAAACTTTTTGCGGAAATGGGTTTTAAGTGTTTTCGATTAAGTATTGCTTGGTCAAGAATTTTTCCTTTAGGCGATGAAGCAGAACCTAATGAAGCCGGATTGCAATTTTATGACCAAGTTTTTCAGGAGCTAGAAAAATATAAAATTCAACCTGTAGTTACATTATCTCATTTTGAAATGCCATTACATCTAGCTCATCAATATGGCGGTTGGCGCAATCGGAAGCTGATTAATTTTTATCTTAAGTTTGCCCAAGTTTGTTTGCAGCGTTATCAAGATCAAGTTAAGTATTGGATGACTTTTAATGAAATCAATAATTTAATTGATACAGATAATCCTTTTAATGCTTGGACGGGCGCGGGAGTGATATACCAAAATGATGAAAATATTCTTCAAACAATGTATCAAATTTCTCATTATCAATTTGTAGCTAGTGCTAAAACAGTGCTTCTGGCGAAAAAGATTAATCCCCAAATGCAAGTTGGTTGTATGTTGCATTTGGGACCAATATATCCGGCAAGCTGTGAGCCTAAAGATATGATGGCTAGTGTTAAAGCTATGGATCGACGCTTTTTCTTTAGTGATGTGCAGGTACGCGGTATTTATCCAGCTTACACGCAAAAAATCTGGCAAAGGCAACAATTACATTTAGATATTACTGATGAAGATTTAGCGACCATTGCTCAAGGGACAGTAGCTTATTTGGGTTTTAGCTACTATAAATCTACAATCGCTAAATTTGATCAGTTGCATGATTTTGTGGAATTAGCTAACCCACATGTTCCTAAAAGTGATTGGGGCTGGGCCATCGATCCCGTAGGGTTACGTTATATTTTAAATGTGACTTACGAACGTTATGGTTGCCCGGTTTTTATCGTTGAGAACGGTTTTGGAGCTTATGATCAATTAGAACAAGAAAAAGTTCATGATCAATATCGGATTACATATTTAAAAGATCATGTTGTGGAAATGTTAAAAGCCATTGAGTTAGATGGAGTTAAGGTCTTGGGTTATACTCCGTGGTCGGCTATTGATTTAATTAGTGCGTCTACCGGGGAAATTGCTAAACGTTATGGCTTTATTTATGTTGACTTACCAGCATTAAAAGCGGGTAAGCCAGGATTTTATCGTAAGGATTCATTTAAATGGTATCAAAATCTTATTAAAACTAACGGTGCTAATTTAAAAGCTGAAGTGGGGCAGTAAAATGACGGATTTTATTAATCAAAAAATAATTCCCAAAGTTGTGAGGTTTACTAATACTAAAGCCATCAAAGCGTTAAAAGACGGCATGATGTATGTTTTACCTTTTTTAATTGTTGGTTCTTTATTTCTTTTATTAGCAAATATTCCAATTCCGGCAGTAGCTCAATGGTTAACTAAGAATGGTTGGTCTGAAATTTTTAATCAAGTTTACCAATCATCCTTTGCCTTAATGGCAATCTTTGCGGTAGTTGGCATTTGTTATACTTACATTAAAAATGAAAAAATTACCGGAGCTTTTTCCGGTAGTTTAGCAGCACTAGGGGCATTTATTTTATTATTACCATTTGAAATTAAAACTCCTAAAGGTGAAATTATTCCTAATGTTATTGCTAAAGATTGGACAGCTGGTAAAGGAATGATTTGCGCAATCTTTATTGGTTTAGCTGCTGGTTATATTTATAGTTTTTGTGTAAAGAAGGATTGGCGGATTAAATTGCCAGATAGTGTTCCGAGTGCTGTGGCTGATTCATTTTCTTCATTAATTCCTACAGCAGCTGTTTTAATCACTGGCGGAGTTGTTTTTGCAATTTTTAAATTCTTGGGCAAAACCAATTTTGCTGAGTTTATTTATTCAATGATTCAAACACCACTTCAAGGAATTACTGATTCATTAGGTGGAGTAATCATCATGTCAATTGCGATGTCTTTATTATGGTGGTGTGGAATTCATGGTGGTTCCATTTGTGGCGCGATCTTAACGCCAATTTTGCAATCTAATTTAGCTAGTAATCAAGCAATTTTAGATGCCGGGAAAAAATTAAATGTGGCTAATGGCGGTCATATTTTTACCCAACAATTTTGGGATAATTATTTATGTATGACTGGTGCGGGAATTGTTGTCGGAATGGTAATTTATTTAGTCTTTTTTGCAAAATCACAAGCACTTAAAGAGTTAGGAAAGTTATCAATTTTTCCCAATTTTTTCAACATTGATGAACCGGTAATTTTTGGAGTACCAATTGTGATGAATTTCTATTTATTGGTGCCATTTGTTCTTTTTCCAATGGTAGTCGGCATTGCTAGTTATCTTTTAATGCAAATTGGCATTTTACCACTATTTTCTGGGGTTATGGTTCCTTGGACAACACCACCAATTGTTTCCGGATTGCTCATTGGTGGTTGGCGCACAGCTATTTGGCAATTAGTCATTATTGCTTTATCAGTAATAGCATATTGGCCATTTATTAGAAAATATGATGATTTTTTAGTAAAACAAGAATTAGGAAAATAAAATAAAAAAGCCACAGTTAATTGTGGCTTTTTTAGATCTCAAATTTATTTTGAAGTATTGGCAGCTTTTTGTCTAGCTTGAGCTTCTTGAATTAATTGAGCCGCATCAGGATAAGGTTCCATTCGCCAAGTAATTGTATGTTCACCATTTTCATCATTTGCTTTAGTAGTCCAATCTTGAAAGGCCAGTTTTTCTTGTTGAAATTGGTAAGGAATGGCAATACCAACTGAATCAATTGATATTGTTTTTTCAGTAACCAAATAAGATTCATCGTGGGGATAAAAATCTCCAGAAATACCTTTTACCGCTACGGTATCATTTTCTTTAAATAGTAAAAGCTGGGCGCCATCATGGACTAGATTTTGCGGGGCTTTATTTTCCCTCATTGCTTGATCAGTATCTTCACCATCATATAACAGAGGGATAATTCGATATCCTTGATTTATCAAGGCTTGTTGAACATTTTCGATTGAATTAGTGGAGGAAGATGAATCATTTTCCACGTTATCGTTTTGGCTTTCGGAATTTCTGGTATCATTATTAGCTTGGCTACTAATTTGAGCTTGTGAGCTTTGGCTTTGAGAAGTATCAGGGGATTTAATTGACTCAATCTTATGACTAATTGTGGTATTAATCTTATTTTTAATGGGATTATCGCCATAAAATTCGATACCAACAATAAAAACAATTAAAGCGCAACCGATGAATAAAAGAGCTTCTATCCGGCGTTGGCGGCGCACTTCAATAAAAGCTTGATGCCAACGAGGGTCATATCGCCGATCTTTATAAAACTGATAGGTATGAATTGAATTGCTATGACTACTTGCATATTTTCGAGCCAATTGATATTTATTTCCTCCTTAATAAGCGCCTTCATTTTAGAATAAAAAAATACCCTATTGCAAGGGTTTTATTAAAATAAAACTTTAAAAGTATTAAATGGTTCATTTTTTAATCTAGACTAATGAAGTTTTGAGATTTTACGCAATATCATTAATTTCTGAAACTTATTTGATTTTGAAAATAAAAAATCCCGCGTCTAGCGGGATAACTTTAATTATTGTTTACGAAAAGATTTGGTTGTAAAAGCGATTATTAAAGCAATAATTGTTAAGATTGCAGGTAAAATCAATGCCGTATGAATTCCTGCGGTGAAAGCAACTTGGCTGGAAGCAGCGTTACTGTGGGTTCGACCAATTACAAGTAAACTAGTTGCTAAAGCGGTAGCAATTGCACCAACTATTTGTTGTAAGGTATTAATGATGGTACTTCCATCACCTGATTCTGGTCCTTTTAGCGCATTTAAAGCATGGGTTTGCGCCGGTGTCATTGCTAAAGGACAGCCAATCATCATAATTACATGAGCTGCAATAATTAAGCCGACGGGGGATTGACTATTAGAGGTCATTAAAATTCCAACACCTACTAAAGAAATTAAAAAACCAAGTCGAGTTAGCCATTTAGCTCCAAAATTATCAAATAAACGTCCTGAAACTACAGAAACCAAAGCATTAGTTAAACCGCCTGGTAGCATGATAATTCCGGTAAGAGCAACAGCAATTGCTAAACCGTTTTGTAAATACATTGGTAAGATGTACATTGCGGAAAGAATAATCCCAAAATCTAACATTACCATTAATGCTCCGTCGCGAAAGGCCGCATTTTTAAAAATTTTTAAATTTAAAATTGGTTGACTTAAGTGAAATTGCCGATAACTATAAATCACCAAGGCAATAATTGATATAACTAAAAGTCCTAAAACTAAAGGAGAACCCCAGCCATGATCACTGGCAAAACTTACCGCCATGACTAAGCCCCCAAAGCCGATGATACTAGTTAATACTGATAAAACATCCACTTTTTGATGAGTTAACTTGCCAACATTTTCCAAAGAAGTAATTGCACAAATTAAAGCAATGGCTAAGAAAGGAATAAAAGACCAAAAGATCCAATTCCAAGATAATTTAGCTAAAATTAATCCAGTTAGAGTTGGACCAATTGCCGGAGCAAACATAATTACTAAAGCGCACATTCCCATCGCAGTTCCGAGTTTTGCTGGCGGAAATACTTGCATGGCAACAGTAAACATTAATGGTAAGATTAATCCGGTAGCAATCCCTTGAATCATTCGTCCAATTAAAAGAATGGCAAAATTAGGAGCTAGTGCCGAAATCACGGTACCAACGATAAAATCGCCAAGACCAAAGATGACTAATTGGCGGGTGGTAAACCATTTAGTTAATAAACTATTTAAAGGTAAGATGACCCCAATCACCAACATATATCCTGTAACCAGCCACTGTATCGTGCCATTAGATACTTCCAAATGCTTCATTAATTGGGGTAAAGCAATGTTGAGGGAAGTTTCACTAAACATTCCTACAAAAGCGCCAATCAACATGCTAGCCATAGCTAAGGTAGGATGTTTGACGATTACGCGCGGTTTTTGATCCGCGACAGTTGCGGTTTCATTCATAAAAAAAAGACCTACTTCCATTTAAATTTTTTGATACAAATGATTACCTTAACAAAAAATTTAAAATTCTGTAAGTCTTTTCTAAAAGTAGTGAAATTTTTCAGTAATTTTTTTCAGCATCTCTAAAAGAGATGGGATTAATATTTATAAAATTTATTTGTCGCCTTTAAGTTTATCTTTAACATCATCGACAACGTCTCCGACTTTGTCTTTAGCGTCAGCCAATTTATCTTTAGCTTTGCCCATTAAACCTTGAGCTTTGCCTTCGGCTTCTTTAGCCTTGCCTTGTACTTGATCTTTAGCGTTATCTACTTTATTATCCATACCCATTTTAAAAACTCCTTTCTGAAGTCTATTTAATTTAATCTTTAAAGGATTAAATTATGGTTAAATAATTAAAAAATTAATTATTTATTACATCTTATCACCATAAATATTCACTGTCAAAATCTTTAATTACGTTATAATTTGTAAAAAAAAAGAATGATTTATCATTCTTAATTAAAAGAGTTTAGCGCTTTCTTGATCATACGGCCCATCACCTTGGAATGCGGCACGAACCATGATTCGATCAACTTCGCCTTCTGTTGGTGAAGCACAAGTAATTAAGGTTAGAGTTATTTCATCTTTACTATCATAAATCCAGTTAACCTCATTTTTGTTAATTATTTTTTTATAATAAGTTTTATATTTGTATACCCGCTTTAAGTCAGTTAAGTAGATATAATCACCATTAGAAATATTTTTAAGTGGCGAAAAAAGAACGCCTTGATTAGTCATATAATGACCTGCTAATGCATAATTTCCTTTACCCATTTCTTGATCAGGCTTCATGGTCCCAGCACCAAGAGACAAATTGTTATTTGCTAAACCTTTTAAAATTGGTAACTTCAATCCTACGGCAGGAATAGCCATTTTACCTAAGGAAGGGGCTTCATAGCCGCTAATCATGGTCATAGTAACGGTAGAACTACTTAAGCTTTTAACTTTATTAAATTGAAAAGTCGCTTTTGCTTTTTGTGCTTGTTTAATTTTTTTACGGGTCACTTTTTTCATTGTTTGATTGGTCATTTGCTCGATTGAATAAACTTTAATTTGTTCATTAAATACGAGAAGCAATCCTAAAACAAGCATTATAAAAATAAGTATATTAATGATCCAGTTTAAATGCCGACGCTTTTTAATCAATTTGTTAATCCTTTCAGCTTAAGTTTACCATGAGGATAAAGTCTTAACGATCAAATTGAAAAAAATAAATCATGAAATTAATACAATTTTAATTGGATTTTGAGCGTGGATCTTCCGTTAAAAAATTACTAGGGTCAGGAAATTTAAATTTTTCAGCTTTAATTTGGCGAAACTTAGGACCAATTTTTACTTGGTATAAATCACCTGATCTGATCTGCGGATCTAAAATAATTAAAGTGGGGTCGGGGGTTTGGGGAACAATAAATTGGATAAGCTTTAGCTGATGGTCACGAACTTCAATCGCCATTCCAGGTTTAAAATCACCAGAAATTTTGAGACCATTAGGTTGATTTAATTCTCTAACAGCTTGTGGTTGACTAACATAGAAGGTTTGATGTAAATGGTGTTTAATTAGGAGTGATTTTGAGTTAGTATCGGCCTTAACGAAATGTTGATTGGTAGCTCCTACCGTAGTAGTTCCGAAAATAGTTATAACAGCGCCACTAATTATTAATAACCTTTTCAATGAATTCATCTTTTTACCTCTTTAGACTTTTTAGTTGATAAAAACATCATAGCTAGCATTTGTTAATAAAAAATGAATTAAACCCGGTGATCTTTTAAACTTTTTGCGACAATTTAACGCGAAAATAAGTGTTTATCTTAAATAATGTTAAAATATCTAGAAAAGTGTGGTGAAAGTGAGTATAAAATGAGTAATTTGTTTGAAATAAGTCCATGGCATTTAATGAGCGGTAAATGGGATTTACAGAAAAAGGACCAATATCAACAAGCTTTAACTCTAGAAAATTCAGTAATGGTAGTAGATGGCAGTTTTGAAGAAGAACCAGCTAAAGTTAAGCTTCAAAATATTTGGATTCCCCAAAAATCGACTACACCTTGTGGCTATACTGGGATTCAACCTGGTTTTTTAGACTTGAAGAAAATGATTATTTTATTGAATAATGAGCCAATAGATTGGCAAAAAGATCAAATTAGTGATTTTATGATTGACCTAGATCTTCATAATGGCCTTTTAACACGTAGTTACGTTGTTTCGCGCGACAAACTAAAAGTTAGATTGAAATTTGAACGTTTTTTAAGTCAAGCAATGCCTGATTTATTAGTTGATCGTGTGACAATGAGTAATTTGGCAACACAACCGATAGAAGTAGAAATTCATGCTAGTATAGATCCTTACTTTAATGAAGAAACTCAAAATAATGATTGGGAAATTATACCGCCTAAATTACAAACTGCGGCTTTAATTTTGATTACTAAACCTAATCCTTTTAATTCACAACGCTTTATTGCCGGAGCTCAAGCTCATCACCTGACTTCTTTGCGTTCAGTTGCTAATCCTAATTTAACTAATTTAAAAGTAGAAGATTGGTATCGGGGAAATTTATTGCCAGATCAACCAGTGATCTTTGAAAAACGAGTTGTTGTAGCAACATCATTAGATTACGCTTCGGATCAAGCAATTAGTGAACGGTTGGAAAAACGTAGTAACGAAATTGACAATTTAACTTATGAAGAGTTATTAGCAGCCAATGATTTAGCTTGGCAAAAAAAATACCAAAATACTGATATTGTAATCAATGGTAATGCTGCTTTACAGCAAACTTTGCGATTAGCTAATTTTCATTTTTTAGCCGCTCCTGATGTTCAATTACCACTTCGTTGGGAAAATGAAGCTTTATTTGTTCCAGCTTTATTAGAAGCCGGTTTAACTAAAACAGCGAAATTTTATTTAAAAGAACGTTTTAAACAGTTAGCTGCAATGCAAGCTAATGCTAAGACTACGGGAGTTTATGGTGCTTTATTGCCTGAATTAACCTTTGATGGCAATGAACAAGCGGAAAATGCCGATTTAACACTGTTTGGCGTTCATCGCAGTTTTGCTCTAGTTTTTGCAATTGCGCAATATTTAGCTTTTAGTGGCGATAAAAAATGGTTACAAGAAGAAGGCAAAACAATTTTGCTGGCAATTGCTAGTTATTGGCATAGTCGGGTTCAGTATTCCGAATATTATCAAAAATATGTGGTTTTAGGGGTTAGTGGTCCTGACGCCTATGAAAATAATTCTGATAATAATTGGTTAACTAACTATACTATTAAAGAAGGAATTAATTATTTACTAAAAACGATACCTCAAGAACTTGATCCGGATCTAAAACAAGCATTGACTAAAATTAGTCAAGAAATTTATTTACCGCAAGCTGAAATTTCAGGTCAAAAAATTAAACTCGAGAATGATCATTTTTTGGAAAAAGATTTAAATTATACTGCAGAACGATTGACGATTTTTGATCGACCTGTTTTTCAAAATTGGTCGCTTGATCATTTAGCGCGGGCGGCAATTATCCAACAACCCGATGTATTTTGGGCGTTTTATTATTTTCCCCAAAATTTTTCTCACGATGAGATTGCTGCTAATTTTAATTTTTATCAAAAATACTTAGCTCATGATACACCACTATCACTTAGTTTAACGGCTTTAACTGCTGCTTTAGCGCAACAGCCTGATCTTGCAACGCAATTTTTGAAGTCAGAAATGAATCATTATCTTATTAATGAACGTAATCAAGCAGCTTTAATTCGTTTAGTGATTACTCGAGGCTTATTAGGGTTAAGCTTTAATGATAATGGATTAGTGCTTGAACCTAAAATTGCTGAAGATATTTCAAGTTATCAACTAAGAATATTTTACCTAAATCATTTATTAGAAATCAGCGTTGATCCAACAGAAATCAAATTTAAGTTATTGAGTAATTCGCCAATTCAACTAACGATTTTTAATCAGAATTTGACGCTCAATCCGCAAAAAATTTTGTCAGTTTCTTGGCCTAAAAAGCAAAATTAACAAATACTTTATCCATTTTTGGTTTGTAAAATTGTCTGGCGTTGTTATAATTTATTCGTGACAATAAATCAATGAGGGGAGGCATCAATGATTTATAAGAAAAAGGCATCCATTAGAATGCGCCTGGTCATTATTGTTGGGACCCTGATATTTGGTTTAACTGTTTTTACGGTTTCACATAGTAGTTTTGCTAAATCACTTATTGATGGTGGTGAAGCTACAACTTCGACTAATTATTCGGTTCAAAATAAAGAATCGGTGGCTTTAGTTAAAGTTGATAACACAAAACACTATCAGCCACCGAAAACAGATGAAGTTCCTAAGACTCCAGAAAGTGGTCCTGTACACGTGCAAAATGCTAGTTATGGTAATTTGCCACAGACTTCTGATGCGGTTCAAAGGTATTTGCCGCTTGTCGGAGCAATGCTGATCGTCGGATCTTTTGGTTTGTTGGTCACCAAGAAGAGGTTTAATCTTCTTTGAAGAAAGCAAAAAAGCAAATTTTTTTATTTGTTTTTGAAATGATAAATTAGTTAAACATGTTATTATGTTTAACGTAAGTTGAGTAAGTATATACTTACAAATAAATGTTTCTCATTTGGGAGGAGAATACAATGCAATTTAATAAAAAAGTTCTTTTGGCTACTGCTGGCGTTTTAGCTGGTACATTAGCTCCAGCTGCAACAACTTTTGCAGCTAGTGGTTATGATCAAGCTGGTAATGCTGGTAGTGGGATTAATTTACCTGTCTACACAGCTAATTCTGCTAATGCTGCTTCTGGATCTGCACAAGCTAAATCTGTTGCTACTGTTTTCATTAAGACGGGTTTCTTACAGCTTACTGCTGTTCCTAACTTAAACTTTGAAAATAGTTACGCTGGTGGTATTTCTAAATTGAAAGATAATGCTGACTACACTGGTAGTGATTATAATGACGGTAATAACAACAATGATGGAAGATTACAAGTAGATGATTCACGTACATCAGCTGCAAGCGGTGCAACAAGTGGCACTACTCCATTAAATGGTTGGTATTTACAAGTAGCTTTAGGTGATTTTAAATCAACAGATGCATCTTCAACAGCTACTGTTCCTAGTAATTGGGTTTTGACCATAAATAACAAAGAAGGTGCTGTAGCTGCTAATAATGCAGGTACTAGTCCATTTGTACCTAAAGCTGGTATTACTGTAGCTCAAGTAACACCAACAGGTGCTGATACTCGTGCTGTTCCAACTAGATTAGTATCTGGTGCAGCTAGTGGTACAACAATGTGGCAAGCTGCAAGTGGCCAAGGTGCTGGTACAACTACGGGATACTTCCATTCTTCACATGCAGCTAGTTTGAATATTCCTCAGGACGTAGCTGATGGTTCGTTCTATGCTCCTATTACTTGGACTTTGAATGCTGGTGTACCATCAACATCAACATCTCCAACTTCATAATAGTGATATAATTTAGCTACTAAAATAAAAAAGAGCAATTTTAATTGCTCTTTTTTATTGGGTTAAAAGCTGAAATTTGTTTTGAAAAATTGCAGAATATTATAGGATTTTTTTGTTTGATAAATCTTAAAGCTGCTTTTTCCTATGTTATTATAGGAAAAGTGAAAAACTCGGAGGTCTTTTAAAAATTGTTAAAACAAAACAAAAAGCAAGTAGCAAGTAAGTCTAATTTTCGTTTGATAACTTGGTTAACTTTTTTCGCATTATTGATGGTTTCATTTAATTCTTTAAAATTAAATCCTGTTTGGGCTGATGGCAATTTAACTAAGGCTGATTTTTTTGTACAGCCGTATTTTGATAACAACGCATCAGCAGGAGCTAATTTTAAGGATCACCCAGATAATCTTTGGTATGATAACGTGAAACCCGGATCAAAGATTCCAGTTTCCGTTTTAATTACTAACCAATCAAAAGAATCACGTAATTTTCAAGTTTCGGCTTATACTGCTTCAACTAATGATAGTGGAACAATTACTTATTCATTAGTTAAACCTAAAATGGATAGTTCTCAAAAAATAGATTTCCGTGAGCTTTTTAAAAATAACGAAGTAAATGTTAAAGTACCCGGTAAAGATACTAACAATGGTCAAGTAGCAGTAACTTTAATAGCCCAAGTTCCTAATAATTCGTTTAGTGGTTTAGTTCTAGGGGGTCTTAATATTTATGCTTACGATCCTACTGATAAACAAAAGAAAAGTCAGACTTCTCTAGTTAATAAATTCCGTTTTGTTATTCCGGTAGCTTTTGAAGTGAATACTTCCTTTGCAAAACAGCGAGTAAAAAAGCAAGATGCCTTAAAATTAGGAAATGTAGTTCCTTATGTTGAAACTCAAGGGCGTGATAATGTAGTTAATGTTAAGGCGGGCATTCATAATACTAAATCTGCAACGATAGGTAATTTTCAAACTTATGCAGCGATTACTCGAAAAGGTGAAAAGAAGATTCAAGCTACAGCTTCAACGCAAGCTAATCAAATAGCTCCTAATTCAGTTTGGAATTTTCCAATTTTGTGGGGCGATCATGGAGTTAAATCAGGGACCTATCATCTCACGGTGAAGTTTAGGTCAACTAATAATGGACCGGTGAAAAACACAACTCCAGTTTCCAAAAAATATGATTGGAAGCTAGAAAAAGATTTTACGATTACCGGAGCTCAAGCTAATCAATTTAACCGTCAATTAGGAATTAAACCTAACTATCTTTGGTTATGGATTACTTTGGGCGTATTGCTCGCAATTCTAATAATTTTGTTAGTATGGTATTTAGCTCGAAGAACTAAAAAAAATAAACAGGTCTAAACAAAAAGATTCCTGAATTCAATTTGAAAGCTGAATTCAGGAATTTTTGCCCTAAAGGGTTTAGTCTATACGAGAGGCATAATGAATGGAATGTCCTAGATGCGGTAAAATAATTCCTAATGAGGAAAAAGTTTGCCCGTTTTGTCTTTACCAATTAAATAAAGTAAATTTAATAGATGATAAGACGTTATTGCAAAATACAAAACGATCTAAAGTGCCGCATCGCAAAGACTTGAACAATAGCCAACGAGTTAAAAAGAAACGAGAAACACGTCTTTTTTCTCAAACTAAAATTGATGTACAGTCGAAAAATAAACAAATTGTTGAAAAAAATAAAAATATTAGTGGAACTTCACCAAAAATTTTCAATAATATTCAACAATTTACTGATTCAGATCAAGTAGATACTAAAAGTGATAATAAAAAAACCTTAAGGCAGCAGGCGAAGGTGAATACCTCTAGATACTCTAAAGATAAGAAATCAAAATCGAAACAGTTGGGTCAAAAATCCAAATTTTGGCGTTATTTTACCCGAATTATTTTAATTGTAGCATCGCTTTTAATTGTTTTACTTTTAGTTTTTTTAATAATTCATTTTGTTATGAAACTTACGATTGGTGGTCAAGTGATTAAGACCAATCAATTTGGTCAAGTTCAAGTAACTTTTAGTAGCACAGATAATGAAGCCAAGAGTTTAAAAAAGCCACGGCAGTTGACAATGAATTTAACAAATTTACCAGCAGTTAAAATCCCATTGAAAAATATTGAATTAAAATCAAATGGGAAAAAAATAAAATTTAATAGTAATGTTAATACAATAGCTAATAATAATGGCCAATTTACCATAAAAGGAAAAATCAGTCATCTTCAGAAATTTGAAAATAATTTCAATATAGAAATTTTTAGTGACCAAAAGAAAAAAATTTTTCAAAGCGGAAAAACTAAAATTAATTTTCCGATTGTTCTTTCTGGTAGTTATTGGCAAGTTGTTTATAAATCCGATGTTAATAGCCCGGAACGGACATTAAAATTGTTTTTTAATTCGGACCAAAGTTATCAGCAAAATTTAAACATTGATCAAACGCATTTTGCTGATAGTAAAAAGCAATTTCAATGGTGGCAAAAAGCAGCTCAAGGAGTTCTTCAACCTGCAATTTCTAATGACGGTAGTAAGCGTTTTTTAACTAATCCGCAACAAATGGTAGAAACTGAGTTTTTATCAAACTATCAAAAAGGGAAAGCTCCAGTTACCCGATTTGCTTATGATAAGAAAAATTTACCAAGCAATCTAAGTGATTATCAATTAGAGATTCGCGAAAAAGATAACCAACTTTATTTCTTTTTGCCCGGAACAAGTCCGCAGGGAAAAACGCAAATTTTTTTATTTGAACAGATTAAGGCTAATGATTTTAAGAAATTTGATCAAATTGCATCTTTGCCTAAAATTAAACAAAAAGGTATGTTATCTCAACCCCAAATAGCAATTATCACCCGGCGAAAAATTTTAACTAATTTTGTTGAACAGCTACCTTATGACTTGCCATTGAAAGATAAATCTCATTTAGATACTGTATTTATCGATAATCCTAATGGTCAGCAAGCTACCGGTTTAATTACGTATTTCACAAATGGCAAAGTAGTTAATTTAATGAAATTTATTTTGTATCGCAATGGACGATTAAGTGTATATCCTTTAAGTTCCTCTTTTGATGTACCTAAAGCTTATACTCTTAATTTATATCATGCGATAAAAAATAATAATTATGAAAGTTTTCCTGATTTTAAAAAGTAACTAAGTGAGAGTAAATGGATTTTGAATCTTTCAAATAATGTTAATCAACAACCACACTATCATCGAAAAAGAGTAGATAAAAAGCAAGCGCGTTCTAAAAATAACCGGACAAAATCTTTAAGTCCGCTGGTTTATTTGCCATTGTTATTTTTAGGAATTTTAGCGGTAATTTATGCGGTTTGGAATCCTTTTAGTTCACCAGCAGTAACGATTGATCATCAAGCAGTAAAGATTACTGATTTCAAAAATTTAAATGTTAAAATTAAAACAGCTAGTGTGTATCCTGAAAAATCAGGAGGAAGAGCAGTCAAACTTTATTTTTCAGGAAATAAAGTTGGGGTTCCCATCCCTTTAAAAGATAATCTGACAGTTATCAGTAATCACGGGGTTTTGACTTTTAAAACAAGTGAAAAGTATCTTGATCTAAGTAATGGTCAAGATAGTGTTGTGGGAACAGTTTATGGAGTAAAATTGCCACAAGAAAAATTGGCGATCCAAATTTTTTCTGATCAACAAAAATTATTGGTTCAATCCAATTTTCAAACAATTACCTTTCCGTTAAAAATTAAGAATTTATATTTGCAGGGTAGCTATCAGAAAAGTCCTCAAGACCCCCAAAAACAAATTGGACTATATTTAACCAGTAATACTCGCTATGAAAGTAATGTTTCTTGGGATGAAAAAAATCAAGATTTAAATCGTACAGATCATTATTTAAATGTTACCAATGGTTTAATTGATACTTCTATCAAGGGACAAATTATTTCTTATTACTTAAAACCAGAGGAAGCAATTCAAGCTACTTTTTATAATGACCCTTTAACCAATAAAGATGTCACAACAAAATTAAATCGTTACGTTGCCGGAATTGAAATTCCTAAAGATTACAAATATTCTTGGAAAATTGAATATCAAAACAATCAATATACTCTTGTTTATGAAGACAATAACCAAAATAAGCAGCGTTCAATTCTAAAAGCGACGCAAAAAGGAACTTTCGAGCGCTTTTCGCAAGCCCTTGATATCCCCGATCCAGTGGCTCTAGCGACGCAAGTAGAACCAGTAACTCCAGCAGAACCAGTAACTGAAACAAACAATGTAGTTTCATCATCACCAAAAGATAAAGTTAGTAATCCACCTAGAAATGTCAGTCAAATGGAACCCCAAGAAGTGCAACAGCGCCTTCTAGCATTGTTATTAAAAAATTGGCCTACAAAATTAAATCCGAGTCAAGTCAAATTATTTACGGTACATCCCGAATCAGATCATGGTCAAGTTACCTATACCTATACTACTAATGGTAAAAAAAATTCAATTCAAGTGGTGCAATACCAGTTAAAAGAAGATGGAACAATTAACTTTAAAGCAACATCTCGTTACTCTCCCAATGATTTTAGTGGAAATATTTTTACTGATATTGATAAAAATGTGCTCAAAAATTTTTTTAATGATTAATTAGGTAAAGGGGAATTAATAGGTTTGTAACAGTGATGTAACACGTGATTTGTTATACTATACAAGAATAAAAAATCGAGGAAATCATGCAGCTAAAAAAATTATTTATTTCAGTAATCGCATTAAGCACTTCAACAGCTTGGGGCATTGCTCCAGTAAGTGCTGATTCTGTTTCTGAGAAAAATGCTCAGATCCAGATTAAAAAAATTGAATCAAATTCTTTACTTAAACAAATTAATGATGCACAAAATCAAGTAGCTAAATTAAACAATCAAGTTTCCGATAAAGTTGTAGCTATCAATGATACAGAAGGTAAAATTGATGATGCTAATAATGAGATTGTTACTTTAGGCAAAAAGATTGATCATAAAAAAGTTGAAATTGGTCGGCGTAAAGATAACTTAAAAGATCAAGTTCGGTCTTTACAAGCGGCTAGTAATAATTCAGTAACGGGGAATACTTTTTTAGATTTTATCTTAGGTAGTACAAGTTTATCGGATTTAGTTGGTCGTTCAGTAGCAGTCAACCGTTTAAACTCAGCTAGTCAAAATGCTTTGAAATCAGTAGAAAAAGCAACTAATGAATTGGCTGATTTAAAGAGTGCCAAAGCAGATAAGAAATCTGAATTGGTTACAATGAAATCACAATTGGAAAAAGATCGTGATCAACTTGTTGTTTTAAAGAAGGAAGCTGAATCAAGTGCTGATAAATTAGCAGATCAACTTAGTGCTCATAAAGACGAATTGAGTAAACTTGAAAATGAGTTAACAGTTGCTATGGCTGAAAAAACTGTAGAGGCTGCAAGAGCTCAAAAAGCAGCAGAACAAGCTGCAAGAGCAACTACAGTTGCTGTAAACAATAATCAAAGTAACCAAAATAATCAAAGTAGTCGTCAAGAAAGTACAGCAGCTACAACTAATAATACGGCTCCAGCTGAAACAGCTGCCGTAGTTACTCCTACAAGTACCCAAAGCAATACAAATACATCTGATACTACTAATTTAGTTGCTACGACAGCAAATAGTGGTGTTTCTGTACAAAGTGGCGGTACTTCTGGTGGTGTGACTGCTGCTCCAAGTCATCCTTCAACTTCTGGAGGCGTTGTTGGAATTGCAGCACAATATCTTGGTGTACCATATGTATGGGGTGGAACTACTCCTGCTGGATTTGATTGTTCTGGTTTTGTTCAATATGTATTTGGTCAAGCAGGCATCAGTTTACCAAGAACGACTTATGCTCAGGTTAATGTAGGAACTCCAATTTCAGTTAGTGAAGCTCAAGCTGGCGATTTGTTCTTCTGGGGTAGTGCAGGTAATTATTACCATGTTGCAATTGCTTTAGGCGGTGGTCGTTATATCCATGCTCCTGCGCCAGGTCAATCTGTATCTTATGGTTCAGTTGCAGGATTTGCTCCAAGTACTGCACGTCGACTTTAAACAAAGCTTTTATTATAAATAAAAACGAAAGATCTCCGTTAGGAGGTCTTTTTTTATCAATGAGGTAAAGAATGAAAATTACTTATTTTGGCCATGCTGCCTTTCAAATTAAATTAGATAATGACTGTACAATTTTGTTTGATCCTTTTATTTCGCAAAATCCTTTCACCAAAACCGAAGTAAAAATGCTGAATCCTAATTATATTGTGTTAACTCATGCTCACTATGATCATTTAGGTGATGCGATAGCAATAGCTCATCAAAGTGATGCCACGATTGTGGCCCAAACTGATTTTGCAAATGTTTTAGCAACTACGGAAAAAGTTAAAGTTTATCCTAGTTTAAATTTCGGAGGGACTTTTAATGGTCCTAACTTTAAACTGAAATTATATCCAGCGTGGCATACAGATGCCATGAATTATCAAGGTATTCCTTTACCAATGGGTGTTGCTGCAGGTTTTGCCTTAATGGCAGAAGGTAAATTATTGTATGATGCCGGTGATACAGGTTTGTTTACTGATTTGAAATTGGTTGCACGAAAGAAACCTGTAGATTTAGCTTTTTTACCAATTGGTGGTAGTTTTACTATGGATGCTGAAGATGCAGCAGTAGCTGCTGAATTTTTACAAGCTCGAAAAGTAATTCCAATTCATTACAATACTTTTCCTGCAATTAAAGCTGATCCTAAAGCTTTTATTAAGAGTTTAAAACCGGGAGTAGGAGAGTTACCAAAAGTTGATCAAGAATTTCAATTCTGACTTTTACTTGGTGTTAAAACATTGTATAATAAGAAATGGTCTTTGTTTATCTCCACAATAAGCCCCGGAATCTTATAGTAGAGAAGACAATTAATAAGGAGTAATAATGCGATCCACATATTTAGCTAAGAAATCTGAAGTAGAAAAAAAATGGTATATTGTTGATGCAACAGGTATTCCGTTAGGCCGTCTATCTTCAGTCGTTGCCAGTATTTTACGTGGCAAGAATAAACCAATTTATACCCCAAATGTTGATACGGGTGACAACGTAATTGTAATCAACGCTGGTAAGATTGCTTTAACAGGACGTAAAGCAACTAAGAAAATATATTATCGTCATTCACGTTATCCGGGTGGACTTAAATCAATTACTGCTGGACAATTAGTAGAACAATACCCAGTAGGTTTAGTTGAAAGTTCAATTCGGTCAATGTTGCCTCATAAGACTACTTTAGCTCGTCAACAACTTTTGAAATTGCATGTTTATGCTGGTAGTGATCACCCGCATCAAGCACAAAAACCAGAAGTTTTAGATATTAAGAGTATGATCTAGGAGGTAAGTTGATGAATAATAATAAAGTAATGTATCAAGGTACAGGTAGAAGAAAAGACTCAGTTGCTCAAGTTATTTTAACTCCTGGTTCTGGTAAGATTATGATGAACGGTAAGGAAGCAAGTGAATATTTTCCTTTTGCTAGTTTAATTAAAGATTTAAACCAACCATTTGATGTTACTTCAACTGGGGGTACTTTTGATGCCCGGGTAAACGTTCATGGTGGTGGCTTTTCGGGACAAGCGGGAGCAACTCGTCATGGAATTGCTCGAGCACTGTTGCAAGTTGACCCAGATTTTAGAAGTGCTTTAAAGAAAAATGGTTTCTTAAAACGTGATCCTCGAATGAAAGAACGTCGTAAACCAGGACTTAAGAAAGCTCGTAAGGCATCACAATTTAGTAAGCGTTAAGAAAGATTTTCCTTACTTAGGTTTTGTTGGACCCTTTGTTCAAGGATATCTTTTGTAAATTAGCAAGTCATTTTTAGTGACTTGCTTTTTTTTATAGCCAGTTAAATAATAAAAGCCTTTATTGGTATTTACATATATTTCTTTAATTAAATTGAAAAGCAATGAAATCTTTGCTTAAGGATATAGTAATTCTACCTAGCTTCAAAATCTAAATAAAAAAATTAGTAAAGCAATTCATGAACTGAGAATTAAAGATTACGGTCTAAAGAATTAAGTAGTTTTTCTAAAAATACGGAAAAGTGATATAAATAGGAACTTTTTCAAACTTACTTTTCAATTTTTATTTTTTATAGCTTTAATCGATATTTCACTAAAATTAAAGCTAAAATAATAATTACTTGTTAACTTTTGTAAAAAAAGTATAATGACATACATAATTGTTTATATAAAGTCAAAATTAGAATGAGATATAAATCCCCAGGATTGATGGATGCTTTTCTTAAGGTAGAAAAGTATCCCTTTTTGATTTTAGGTGATCATCAGAAATTTTCCGAAGCCGGATGGAGGCAAAGCGTTGGTAGAAAGAAAAACAGTTGAGGATTTTAAAAAGGCTGAAAAAGGAGCACTGATTAGTATTGCTGCTTATATTATAGTATCAACTTTAAAGTTAATTATTGGAAAAATAGCTAAGTCAGAGGCATTAACTGCTGATGGTTTAAATAATTTTACCGATGTTATTTCTTCATTAACAGTTTTGATTGGCCTTTATTTAGCTCAAAAACCAGCTGACCACGACCATCGTTACGGACACTGGAAAATCGAAAACTTAGCAAGTTTGATTACTTCATTAATTATGTTTTTGGTTGGTAGTGAAGTTATATTTTCATCCTTAAAAAATTTGATTGAACAAAAAACTCAAAAACCAGATTGGTTGGCTGGTGTTGTTGGTTTTGTATCTGGTGCTTTTATGCTTTCAGTTTACTATATAAACAAAAAATTAGCTCAGCAGGCAAATAGTTCAGCATTAAAAGCAGCGGCAAAGGACAATTTAAGTGATGCTTTAACAAGTTGGGGAACAGCAATTGCCATCTTTGCTGCGACTATTGGATATAGTTGGTTTGATAGTGTTACTGCATTAGTGGTGGGTTTAATCATCTTAAAAACCGCTTTAGGAATTTTTAAGGAAAGTGCGTTTGACTTATCGGATGGATTTGATGATGAGAAATTAAATCAGTATATTGTAGCAATTAATGATATTGCCGGAGTTGGGGGAATTAAAAGTATTAAAGGTCGTTCTTTGGGGAGTAATATTTATTTAGATTTAATTATTGCAATTGATCCGGAAATGTCAGTACGGGAAAGTCATGAAATTACCCAAAAAATTCAACGAATGTTAGAAGAAAAATTTCATATTTATGATGTCGATATCCATGTTGAACCTGATGAATAAAGCTTTTGTTTTACAAATTTAACATTCAATTCAAGTTAGTTCAGTTACAATTAATAAAGTAAGAAGCAGGAGGTGAGAAACATAAAAATAAGAAATAAAATTTTGCAATTTTTGATTAGTTTATTGGTAATTTTTCCGGCGCTTTCAGTACCAGTTCAAGCTGATGAAAGTAATTTATTTGCTGATGTGTCGAATTGGCAACCAGACACGCAAGAATTTTTTGATCAAATGGTTAGTCAAGGGATTAGTGGGGTAGTAATTAAGTTGACTGCCGGTGGTGCAAAGAATGATAACTTTATTAATCCTAAAGCGACTAAACAAATTCAAGCTGCTCGCAATTTAAATTTACCAATTAGTTTATATCATTATGCTAAATATCAAGGAACTGCCCAAGCTCAAGCAGAAGCAAATTTTTTTGCTAATCAAGCTCAAGCCTATGGATTTGGTAAAAATACTTTAATGGTGGCTGACGTTGAAGATTCTTCATTGACAAATCCTTATCAAGATACAGTCGCTTTTCAAGCTGAATTAGCTCGTTTGGGATACAAATCCCAAGTTATTTATTCTATGGCTTCGTGGTTTTGGAATCAAAAAGTTCCTCGAACTTATCCAGTTTGGGTAGCTCATTATAATGTTGATCAACCAGGAGTTTCGGGAATTGCTGCTTGGCAGTTTACAAATAAGTTCAAAGGCATGCATCTTGATGCGAGTTATGATTATCAAGGGCTTTTTACTTTTAGTCAAAGTAATCCTCCAGCAGTTACGATTAAATACATTCCAGGTTATGGCATTATGCTATGGGATAATTATGAGATCAATACTCGTAGACCTTTACATCGCTATTTGCCTCATGGTAGTGCTTGGCGTCTCTTCCGGCAGGCTAAAATAAAAGGGGAATATTGGTATGAATTAGGAACAAATCAATGGATTCAAGCTCGTTACACTAATTTTCCCAACGGGCATCCAGTGATGGAGACGATTCTGCCCAATAGTGATCCTAATGGTCAACCAATTGCAACTATTGATTACTTGTCTGGTTACGGAATAATGCTTTGGAATAGTTATGATGTTTATACGCGTAGTCCGTTAAATCGGTATTTGCCTGATGGCAGTGATTGGAAAGTTGTGGGTCAAGCCAAAGTTGGTGACGGCTATTGGTATAAATTAGGAACAAATCAGTGGATTGATGCCACCTATACAACTAACCCTCAAGGCTTTACTAAAGCCCCAATTGTTAATAAATAAATAAAGTATAATAAAATTTAAAGCTTTTGAAAAAAGTTTTGGCAAATATTGAAATTTTATTTCAATTAATTTATAATCATAACCTCTGCTTATATGGCTGTTTATAAAGCCTTAGGAGAAGTAAAAGACTTTTTATTAATTGTTAATTGTTATAAAAAAATTTAATATGAAAGGAAAATTTATTTCATGCAGAAACTATTTATCAAAAGCATTGCTTTTTTGAGTTTATTATTTATTAGCGGAAATTTAACAGCTTGTTCTAAAAAACAAGCAATTACTTCTAGTGCAAAATCTACAAAAGTAAAATCAAAAGTAAGCCAAGATAAATTATCGACTAAAAAATTACCGATTAAAATTACTACTCAATCACTTTTAAAACACAGTCAAATGGCAATGGAAAAGGCTCATAAATTTCAAGTTGTTAGTGATATCTCACTCCAAAAAGGTGAAACAAACCAACATGAAAAAATTACGGGCACTTACTTTAAGAACCCGCTTAATATTCAATTAGAGTCTGAAAAATCAACAAACAATCAAACGGTAAAAGTTCAAACTTTTTATCTTAATCAGCGTAAAATATACGGGGAAGTTGATGGCGATTGGGTTGGTAATTCTTTAGATAAAGAAAATTTAAATCCGGATCTTAACCTTAAACAGTTAAATAATCTTACTGGAGTAATTTTTAATAATTCATTGAATAATTTTAATTTAACTCTTGAAGGCGATCATTATCTATTGCAAAGCCATACTATTGATCAAGATTTAACATCTCAGCTCAGCGAGTTGTTAGCAGTGAATAATTATCAAAGTGTATCTACTTTCTCTACTAAATTAAACCAGTATAAAGTTACTGATTTCTCGTATGAAGCTCATTTTGATCGAAAAACACTTGCACCACAAAGGATTACTTATGCAATTAGTTTAATTGATGCTAATCAAGAAAATATTCAATTAAATGGTTCCTTAATATATAATTTATCCTTAAAGCAGAAACGTTTTATGATGCCAAAATAAAAGAAAAGAGTGTTAATATTAACACTCTTTTTTTAAAATTTAAAAAAACTGATAATTTTTGTTTGGTAATTTAAGAAGCTTTAGTAATATTATCTGTTGGCTTGTAATTAAGTTAATATTATATCTTTAAACATAAATCTTAATATTTCACTTACAAACATCAAAATATTGATTACTTAGTGAAAACTGAGTAAGATTAAAATATTGAAGGTATGTATTGAAGTCAGGAGATCAAAAATTGAGAAATTATGCTTTTGCAAAACGGGTAAGTAGCATTACTCCTTCGCCAACTTTAGCAATGAATGCACGGGCTCAACAATTGGCAAGTCAAGGATATTCGGTAATTAATCTAAGTGTAGGCGAACCTGATTTTACCACGCCTAAGTTTATTGATGATGCGGCAAAAAAGGCAATTGATACCGGCTTGGCTAGTTTTTATACGCCAACTTTAGGAATTAAAGAGTTGCGTACAGCAATAGCTAATCATGGATCAAGTATTGATCATTTGCAAGCAGCAAATGTTGCAGTGACGGCAAGTGCAAAGTTAGCGTTATATGCATTAATGCAAATTTTAGTTTCTGATGGGGAAAAAGTGGTTATTGCGGCCCCATATTGGGTTAGTTACCAAGAACAGGTAAAATTAGCTCAAGGAGAATTTTACCCAATTTTGCCTCATAATCCAGATTTTAAATTAACAACTGCAGAGTTGGAAAAATTGGACTTTGTACCCAAGGTCGTTATTGTTAATAATCCAACTAATCCTACGGGAGCAGTTTATAGTGCTGCAGAGATGCAGTCTTTAATTAAGTGGGCTAATATTAACGATGCTTTTTTAATTGTGGATGAAATTTATGGTAAATTAGTTTATAATGAAACAACTTTTACAAGTGTATTAAAATTAGCATCGATCAAAAATCAAAAATTAATTGTTGTAGATGGAGTTTCTAAGGCTTACGCAATGACTGGTTGGCGTATTGGTTGGGTTTTAGCTGATGAACAAATCGTCGCTCAATTGGGTAATGTTTTAGATCACATAACTTCAAACCCAACAGCAGTTTCACAATATGCTGCTTTGGCCGCAGTTAATGGTGATAACATTTCTGTTAATCAAATGAAGCAACAATTTGAAAAAAGATTGAATGCAACTTGGCCGCAATTAACAGAAATTCCAGGATTAATTTTTGGCGCTAAACCGCAAGGAGCTTTTTATTGTTTTATGAAAGTAGATCCAAAAGTTTTAGAACGCAAAGGAATGAAGAATACTACTGAATTAACCCTTGATATTTTAGAAAAGAAGCATGTAGCATTAGCTGCTGGAGAGGGATTTGGACTTCCGGGTTTTTTGCGGTTGAGTTATGCTAAGAAGCAAGATCAAATTAATGAAGCAATTAAAAGATTGAAAGCGTATTTTAGTGAATGAGTCTAATAAATTTAGAACCTTTTGTTTTGGGTGGGAAACCCCATTTTCCTTCAGAAATGACAACTGATGGTAGTTTCGTTGATTCCTGGGCTGAATTTCAGCAGAGTTCTGAAGTAAAAAAGGTAAGCGAAAGTTTAAAATCTCAAAATTTTCCTTTACGTTTTTTAGGGATTACGCAATTTGGTCCAGAAAACTTTATCTACTGGTTAGGATTGTTAATTCCCAACCACGATTTTGCGTTACCCAAGGACTGGTTAAAGTTAAATTTACCAGGTGGACCCGGTTTTGCTTTGCATAATGCGGCTCCTACCAATCAGATACTTCCGATTCGAGCAGAGTTAGATGCAGTATATCAAGCAGCTCAAAAAGAAGAAGTAGCTTTACCGCAGAATATTTCCCATACCACAAAGCCCTATTTTATTGAACAATTGAGTGTAGATAATTCCACAATCCCTGAGAATTGGGCTTATTTTGTTTATCAGAGTTTAGAAGAAGATCCATTAGAAGATTAAGGAGGAGAAATGGCTAATAAAAAATTAGAAGTTGGCGATATCGTAAAAGTTAAAAAAGGAGAAGGAGTTAACGTTTCTTTTCAAGGTAAAGTAAATAAATTGTATGAAAATGCGGTTTTATTAGAAGTTGATGAAATGGCTTCTCCTAATCCAATTGCGCTTTTAAATCTTCCAAATAACTTTTTAGTTGTTCGTCAATCTTTATGTAAAGTTATTGGACATGAAAATCCCGCAGTAGTTACAAAAAAGAATGAGGATAAAAAAGCGATAAGTAAAAAAAATAGTGATTCTACCGATAAAGAATCAACTAAAAAGGAAAACTAGTTAATTATATTAATGGATAGCTGATTTAAAGGAATTGCCATCGACCAATAGGCCAAAATTTAAAGAAAGCTACTCCAATAATATCTTTACGTTTAATAAAACCATAAGAACGAGAATCTTCAGATATTTGACGATTATCCCCCATGACGAAGTATGAATTTGCAGGTACTTGGTTAGTATGAAGAAGTTTTTTAAGAGTAAAATTTGGCGTAAGTTTTTGCTGATTTAACTCGGGGCTGAGTTGTTTGAAAACATTTAAGTAAGGTTCTTTTTGTTTTTGTTGGTTAATGTACAATTGATCATTTTTCATTGTAATTTTATCTCCTGGTAACCCAATTACCCGTTTAATATAGTATTCTTTCGAATTACTTGGGGATTTAAAAATAATGATATTTCCGCGCCGAATATTCTTAAAACGCCAACTTAAAACTCGTTCACCAGGTGATAAATTAGGTTCCATGGATTGGCCAAAAATTTTAGTGCTCGCAAAAATAAAGGTCAATAAAAGATTGATTACTAAAAAAATCAATCCTAAATTTTGACCTATAACAAAGAATTTTTTAAAAAGGAGTTTTCTTTTTTGCTTCAAAACACCCACCATCCTATTGGCAGTTTATAATATAACTTCTACAAATTTAGTTTAATGTCAGTAAACAGTTATTTATTTTTTAGCAAAAATCTAAAAGTTCCCTTTGAAAACGGGTTAAAAGATTAGAGATGCAAAATAAAAGACTTGAATTTTATATTCAAGTCTTTTATTTTTTAACTGAGTTTTATACTAATTGTCATCATCATTTATTTCTTGTTCAACATGAAATTTACGGGTTTCTTCGATCGGAACTCGTTTTAGACGATTATACATGGCATAACGCTTTTTGACTGAATGTAACATTAATGGTACAGGTTCAATAACTGTATCAGCATATTCTAAACCATACCAACGATCAGGAGCTATGGTAATTCGTTCTAAAGTTAAACGTAGGCGAATAATAAATTTCTCAAATTCCGGTAATTCAGTTTCTGATGATAATTCATCTTTAATAATTAAAAATGAAAAATCACCTACCTGACGATCAGGAATAATTGTGTATTTTTGCGGTTGACGTGCAATAGTACCATCTTGCATCAAGTCTTTAACCACTTGTCGCATAAATACGTTAATTTTTTGATCAATTCGAAATCCTAAATAAAATTGAACATTAACCAAATAATTGGTGTCATAAGTTTCTACGGTGTATTTTTGGGTATATGGTTCATCAGTGACGTTGACCGTAACGAACCAGTATACCTGAGCTCGTTTAGGCCTTTTATCTAGAATTGAGTACATGATATCACGTTTAATTTTAGTCGGTGCATGACTTTTACAAAGTGCAATTAAATTAGTTGTAAAATAAGGCAAAGAGTCATCTTGACTTAATTCTTGTAATTGCTCTTTGAAGGAAAGTATGGAAACACTGTTTGCTTGATAATTTTCACGTGATTTAATTTGGCCACCGTAAGTCCAAATAAACATTACTGCTAGAATACTGATAGCAATAATTGCAGTTACGTAGCCACCATGAGTAAATTTCACTAAACTCGATAAAAAGAAAATTGTTTCAATCGAACCAAAGAATCCCGCAATTTCAGCAGCAAATATTGGCTTAATTTTTTTGCTACACATATATTGGTATAGTAACAACGTTGTCATTAACATTGTTATGGTAATTGCTAGGCCATAGGCCGCTTCCATGTGACTGGAAGTTTGGAAATAAAAAACGATGATTAAACAAATAATCCACATTAAATTATTTACTGAAGGCAAATAGAGTTGCCCTTTGATATCTGAAGGGTAAATAATTTTTAAGCGAGGTAAAATTCGTAGTTTAATTGCTTCAGATACTAAAGTATAAGAACCAGAAATCAGTGCTTGAGAAGCAATAATTGCTGCAAGAGTGGAGATAAGGATTCCGAAAATTAATAAGTTTTTTGGTAACATATTATAGAAAGGATTTAATTCTAAATTTTTGGCTAATGCTAAATTAGTACGATTATTTAAAATCCAAACACCTTGTCCTAAATAATTTAAAACTAGGCAGATACATACATAAGGCCAACTTGCATAAATATTTTTGGCGCCAACATGTCCCATATCTGAATAAAGAGCTTCGGCACCGGTCGTAGCAAGAAAGACGCTACCTAAAATAAAAATTCCAGAATGATTTTCGGCAGAAAAGAGAATTCGAATGGCGTAGTAAGGATTTAGTGCTCGAAAAATAGTTAAGTCTTGCACCACATAAGCTAAACCCGAAAGCCCTAAAAAGGTGAACCAAATAGCCATTACTGGACCAAACAACCGCCCAATACTGTTAGTACCAAATTTTTGAATAAAGAAAAGTATTGAAAGAATTACGATTGTAATGATAATAACTTGATTTTGTTTCGTAATTAACGAATGATTAAAGAATTTAACCCCTTTTAGACCTTCAATAGCTGTAGTTACAGTTACAGCTGGAGTTAAAGTACCATCAGCAAGTAAAGTAGCTCCTCCAATCATCGCAATAATAATTAACCACCAGTGACGCTTCCGGACTAAGGTATAAAGGGAAAAAATGCCCCCTTCACCTTTGTTATCAGCCTTCAATGCAATGAGAACGTATTTAAAGGTAGTCATAATCATAACTGTCCAAAAGACTAATGATAAGGCACCAATGACAAAGTCAGAACTGACATGGGTGATACCCCCGTTATCATTAAGAATAGCTTTCATTACATAAAGCGGTGAAGTCCCAATATCGCCATAGACGACGCCTAACGTAATTAAAATTGTAGCAATACTAACTTTATTTAAGTTTGGATGACGATTGCTAGTTGTTTTCGAATTAATCTCTTTCATGATTTAATCGCTTAACCATTTCTCCCATTAATTTTTATTTTGGCCTAAAAATTTTAAAATACTAATCTAAAAAATCGCACGTTAAATGTGCGATTCATATTTAAATTTTAATTAAGATCTTTTTAGGCTAATGCACCCATTGGATCCCAAGGTTGAAGAACCGTTGGATTATTATATTCGCTATCATATACATATTGTTCATCACTAGTCAAATATTTTTTGTTAATAACGGCTTGATAAGCGAACTGATTCATCCATTCATCACTCATTACAAAATAACCTTTGGTACCAACTTTGTCTCCCCAAGAATTTTCAACTTTCCATTTAGTAGGTTTATCATCAACTAAGTCAACGCCTGTAATTACCATGGCATGAGTCATCAAAGACCCATCATAATCAAGACGTTCAGCTTTGCTCATAGATAAATCAGTTGAGAATAAACTATCTAAAGTGTAAAGTTCAGGATCCATAATTCCTTTTTTACTTTCTGAAGCTTTACCTACATCACTACCAAACCAAACACTTTCACCATCTTTTAATTGTGCAATAACTAATTGCTTTAAGCGATCCATTTCCAAATTTAAATGTCGAACTTGTCGCCCGCCGACAATATTACCCAATAAATCAACAGTGTAGAGTTTATTATAAGGTTTATCTTGCGTTGGTGCATTGATGATTGAAATATAATCAGATAATTTCCAGCCAAGGAACTGATCATAAAACGATTTAGGAGTTAAATTATTAACTCGAGAGTATTTACCATCTTTATCAACATATTCCCAATCAAATTTAGTAGGTACGGGTCCTAAAGATAAAGTTAATATCCGATAAACATCTTGTAGCATTAATTTACGCATAGCTTCGATTTCCGTAGCAGTCCGTCCTTCTTTAATTGCTTTACGTAAAGCAACTGCATCATGACGTAGTTTAGTATTTAAAGTTTGGTTTAAGCTACTCGAATCTTTGGCATTAGCGTTATCAGGCATTACGGTAGCAGGAACAATTCCATATTTTTCAATGATTGCACAAAACATATCCCATTGGCCACCGTCACCTTGAGGTGAAGTCATTAAAAAATCAAACCGCCGAGAATTTGTTGGCTCATCAGCAGTATTAATTACATTTTCATAGAAATAATTGCTTTTTTCTAACTTATCCCAGAAGAAAGTATAACTTTGAGATAATTCAAAACGATCAAGTTTCAATTTTTGTTGAATATCATGACGCATTGTATTTAAAGCGGCAAACATCCAGCAGCGGCCTGAGCGACGTTGATTAGAAACCGCTCCTGTATCTAAATCAATTGAGAAAGTAGGTTGCATTTTACGAATTGAATTCGGGTTTTCGGCAACTTTATATATCCCATTATTACCTATTGCTTGCATTAAATTTTGGCTTTGCGGCTCATTTTTTACTTGGTACGCAAAGGAATCAGTTAATTGATTAGAAATTTCAAAACTCATCTTTTACCTCTCTTTTTCTTTTCATTTATTGTATTGCTATTTAGTGTCGAATTACAGGGATAACTTCTGCTTTTTCTAATTTTCCAACAATTACGGTATTAACAATATCTAAAAATAACCCATGTTCTACAATTCCAACTTGTTGGTTAAGCCATTGAGCAAGTAAATGGGGATGTTTAATTTCATTTAAATGTAGATCAATAATATAGTTATGATAGTGGGTGAAAACTTTTTGTCCATTATTATCTACACGAAACTTTGGGTGCAATCCTTCTTCTTGGAGACGTTTTAAAAGTAAAGAACTACCATATGGTAAAACTTCCAAAGGTAAAGGAAAAGTTCCTAATTGAGAAACTAATTTCGTTTCATCAACAATCCAAATATTTTTAGTACTAGCTTTTGCCACCAATTTTTCAAGAGTATGAGCACCGCCGCCTCCTTTAATACCTTGAAAATTAGAATCAATTTCATCAGCGCCGTCGATTGTTAAGTCGAGATGGTCTACTTCATCAAGTTCTTTAACGGTAATTCCTAAATTTTTAGCTTGGTTCGCTGTACGGCTAGATGTAGCGACAGTAGTTATTTGTAGGTGTTCACTTTTTACTCTTTGGGCAAGAGCTTCAACTAAGTAATAAACGGTGGTACCAGTTCCTAAGCCAATTGTCATTTGATTTTCAATCAACTTAGCCGCGGCTTGTCCCGCTAATCTTTTTTCATTTTTAATTTGTTCAGGACTCATCATTTACCTCTTCATTAGGGTTTTTAATTGCTAATTTTTGATAATCGGGATTAGCTGCGAAAGCAGCTTTAGCGTAAGAACAAGTTGGAATAATTTGAGCATTATTATTTTTAGCTAATTCAATAACTTTCTCAAGCAATTGTTTGGCAATTCCTTGTCCCCGCATCGATTCAGCAACGAAAGTATGAACAATATTCAGCACTTTACCGTTTTTGGTGCTTAAATATTTAATTTCAGCAACCATTTTTCCAGTTGCGTCATTAATAAAAAAGCGACCTGGTTCTTCCAAAATTTTCATTATTCCTTTCCTTTCTTTTGGTCTAATTTTAAAGCAAAAGTCTTGAAAATTAAACGTTTTACCTTTGATCATGAAAAAAATTTGTTTTTTTTTAGGGAAGGACTTGCAACATAATGAAGAAAAGATTAAGATAGATCATGAAGTTAGCACTTGAAGAGAAATAGTGCTAAAAAATATAGCTGGAGGTAATAAACTTGCTTAAACCATTAGGTGATCGTGTTTTAGTCAAAGTACGAAAAGAAGAAGAAAAAATTGGGGGGATTGTCCTAGCTAGTAATGCTAAAGAAAAACCCACTTCTGGAGAAGTAATTGCGGTTGGCGAAGGAGCACTGACTCCTGAAGGCAAGAGACAACCGATCGATGTTAAGGTTGGCGAGATTGTTTGGTATGATAAATATTCTGGTACTTCAATCAAATATGATGATGAAGAATATTTAGTAATTCGTGCCGGCGACTTATTAGCTGTTGAAGACTAATTATAACGAAATTGAATAAACGTGAGGTAAAATCATAGATGGCAAAAGATATAAAATTTGGTGAAAGCGCTCGTCGCTCTTTATTAAAAGGTGTCGATAAATTAGCTGATACTGTTAAAACAACTTTAGGACCAAAAGGTCGTAATGTAGTTTTAGAAAAATCATATGGTTCTCCAACCATTACAAACGATGGTGTAACTATTGCAAAGGAAATTGAGTTAGAAAATCCTTATGAAAATATGGGTGCAAAATTAGTTGCTGAAGTTGCTTCAAAAACTAATGACATTGCTGGTGATGGAACTACTACAGCAACAGTTTTAGCACAAGCAATCATTCGTGAAGGCATGAAAAATGTTTCAGCAGGAGCTAATCCAATTGGTATTCGTAAAGGAATTGAATTAGCAACTAAAGCAGCAGTAGATGGTTTGCATAAGATTTCCCATAAAGTTTCTGGTAAGAATGAAATTGCTCAAGTTGCAACAGTTTCCTCAAGTAGTGAAGAAGTTGGTCAAGAAATTGCTAATGCAATGGAAAAAGTTGGCAATGAAGGTGTAATTACTATTGAAGAATCAAAGGGTATTGACACTGAAGTTGACGTAGTTGAAGGAATGCAGTTTGATCGTGGTTATTTAAGCCAATACATGGTTACTGATAACGACAAAATGGAAGCAGATCTAGATGATCCTTATATTTTAATTACTGATAAGAAAATCTCTAATATTCAAGATATTTTGCCATTATTACAAGAAATTGTTAAATCTGGTAAATCATTATTAATTATTGCAGATGATGTTGATGGTGAAGCTTTACCAACATTAGTTTTGAACAAAATTAGAGGTACTTTCAATGTAGTTGCTGTTAAAGCTCCTGGATTTGGTGATCGTCGCAAAGCTCAACTTGAAGATATTGCTATTTTGACAGGTGGTACGGTAATTACTAGTGATTTGGGCTTAGAATTAAAAGATGCTACTTTGGATCAATTAGGTCAAGCTCACAAAGTAACTGTTGACAAAGACAACACTACAATTGTTGAAGGTGCTGGTAGTTCTTCTGCAATTGAAGAGCGAGTTAACCAAATTAAAGCTCAAATTTCAGAAACTACTTCTGATTTTGATCGGGAAAAATTACAAGAAAGATTAGCTAAATTAGCTGGTGGTGTTGCAGTAATTAAAGTTGGTGCTGCAACTGAAACTGAATTAAAAGAAAAGAAATATCGCATTGAAGATGCTTTAAACGCAACTCGAGCTGCAGTTGAAGAAGGCTACGTTGCTGGTGGCGGTACAGCATTTGTCAATGTTTTGCCAGAAGTCGCTAAACTTCAAGAAGAAGGCGATGTTCAGACTGGAATTAATATTGTAATGCGTGCTTTGGAAGAACCAGCACGTCAAATTGCAGCTAATGCTGGTTTAGAAGGTTCTGTCATTTTGAATAAATTAAAGACCGAAGATCAAGGCATTGGTTATAATGCTGCAAGCGATCAATGGGTTGATATGGCTAAAGAAGGAATTATTGATCCAACTAAAGTTAGTCGTTCAGCATTACAAAATGCTGCATCAATTTCAGCAACATTGTTAACAACTGAAGCTGCAGTTGCTGATTTACCAAAGAAAGATTCAGCACCACAAGCTCCTGCTGGTGATCCATCACAAATGGGTATGATGTAATCAGTTAAGTAGTTAAATCAATTTGATTTTTAAAAGGCCAGAAAGTTTTACTTTCTGGCCTTTTTTTATATTTTATATTTTTGAATAAATCTTAGGCATAATCTTTAGTTGAAGCTTTAATTATTGCGGCAGATTTTTCAAATTGGTCTATTTCAGTGGCAGTTAATGGTAAGTCAAATGTTGCCTCAATTCCATGACGACCAATAATTGCGGGACTAGAAATATAAGTATCTAATTTCTTGTTGTAATGAGAACAAATTACTTCACTACGGGCATCAGATAGCACTATTTGCGTTAAATTAGTTGCAGCAGTAGCAATTGCATAATTAGTATATCCCTTTCCGACGAACACTTGGCCACCGCCAAAACGGGTATCTTGATCTAATTTTTTAAGATCAATCTGTTTTTCTTGCGCAATTTCGGTAAAAGGTCTTCCCATAATTCGAACGGTAGACCAAGCAGTAAATTGACTGTTGCCATGTTCACCTAAGACATATCCTTGAATGGAACGAGGGTCAACATTTAAAGCTTTACCAACGTGACGTTTCATTCGTGAAGTGTCTAAATAAGTTCCGGTACCAAATACCTTTTCTTTGTTTAAACCGCTATATTTTTGATAAAGGCCAGCAATAACATCGTTAGGGTTAGTAATTACGATTAAGATTCCATTAAAGCCAGAAGTTTTAAGCTTTTCACCAATGCTCTTAATTGATGGTGCGTTATATTTTAATTCAGCAGTTCTTTCAACAGTATTAGATTGATTTAATTTCTTAATTTGGCCGATTGCTGAAATAATTACATCACAATCTTTCATATCTTCAATTTTTCCATTGATGATTTCAGTATGTGTTGGTAATAAGCTAGCTGCATCTTGAAAATCAAGTGTATCAGCAGTTACCTTTTTTTCAATTTCATCAAATAAAACCAAAGTATCAGCTAATCCTTGGGCAACAATGATATGAGCAACAGTAGCACCAACATTGCCCATCCCCATAACTCCAATTTTTCTTGCCATATATTTATTCCTCCTATTAATATCTTTAAATTATCTTTAAAAATATTATAGCAGTTTAAAGCTAAGATAAACTTTGTTGTAAGATTGCTTTTATCATAATTCTTGAATAAAATGTAAGCAAAAGATAAACGAAGATATTAAGCCAATTTTATTGTTTGACCTTTGTTGACTTTTATAGTATTATTCATTAGTTAATTAAAATAAATGATTGCCGGATTTAAAACAATCAGAGAGGAATGGAGTAATAAATGTTAATACCTACAGTTATTGAGAATACATCACGGGGTGAACGTGCCTATGACATTTATTCACGATTGCTCAAAGACCGGATTATTATGTTATCTGGTGAAGTTGAAGATAACATGGCTAATTCAATCATTGCGCAATTACTGTTTTTAGATGCTCAAGATTCAACTAAAGATATTTATCTTTATATCAACTCACCTGGTGGGGTGATTACTTCGGGCTTGGCCATTTTGGATACAATGAATTTTATTAAATCTGATGTCCAGACTATTGCAATGGGGATGGCTGCTTCAATGGCGAGTGTCTTATTAACATGTGGAACTAAGGGTAAACGTTTTGCTTTACCAAATGCGGAAGTTTTAATTCACCAACCTCTAGGTGGAACCCAAGGGCAACAAACTGATGTTGAAATACAAGCTAACCATATGTTAGAGACTCGCAAAAAGCTAAACCATATTTTAGCTGATGCAACGGGACAAACTCTTAAGAAAATTCAAAATGATACTGAGCGTGATAATTATATGACCGCTCAGGAAGCTAAAGATTATGGATTAATTGATGATATTATGACAAATTCACCAACAGCTTAAAAAATTAAGTTTAGCTCTTCAGTAATGAAGAGCTTTTTTAATACTCAAAAATAGACTATACCAATTATGGAAAATATTTGACAGTTAATTGTAATAATGAAATAATGTTGGGGCTTGTTAAAGCTGAAATCTTTAATAAAAGATATAGACCAATTTTGAAAGAGGATTGAACATGTGTGGAATAGTAGGGATCGTTGGTCGTAATGACGCTACAGAAGTTTTATTAAACGGTTTAGAAAAATTAGAATATCGGGGTTACGATTCAGCCGGAATTTATGTTAGCCAAGATGTGAATAAGGGAAGCTTAGTTAAAGTAAAAGGTAAGATTGCTGATTTACGAGCCGCGGTTCACCAGGAAGACGTTGGGAATATTGGGATTGGTCATACGCGGTGGGCAACTCATGGTCAACCAAGTAAAGCTAACGCTCATCCCCAAAGTTCAGCTGATGAACGTTTTTATTTAGTTCATAATGGTGTTTTAGAAAATTATGAAAGTCTCAAAGCTCAATATTTAAATGATATTAAGTTACAAAGCCAAACTGATACGGAAGTGGCTGTTAATTTGGTTGCAACGCTGGTACAGAAGGAAAAGATGAGCGTTTTAGCTGCTTGGCAAAAAATGGTGCAATTAGTTAAAGGTTCTTATGCCTTTGTCTTAATTGATCGAGAAAATCCCCAACAGCTTTATGTTGCCAAAAATAAAAGTCCATTGTTAATTGGTACTGGTACAACTTTTAATGGTGTATGTTCGGATAGTTTAGCGCTGTTAAATGTGACAAATTCTTTTGTTGAATTACATGACGGAGATACAGCGGTAATTAGTTCACATGAAATAAAAATTTTTGATCAAAAAAATGAGATCGTTAAAAGAAAAACTTATTATGTTACATTGAACCAAGATGACCTTGGTAAAGGGACATATCCTTATTACATGTTAAAAGAAATTAATGAACAACCGGCAGTTTTACGTTTCTTGGAAAAGACCTATTTAAATGAAACTGGAAAAGCAGTCTTTGATTCAAGATTATTAGATCAATTGGCTCAAGCTGAGAAAATTTACTTTGTGGCAGCAGGCACTAGTTACCATGCTGGTTTAGTTGGGAAAGCTTTGATCGAAAAATTAGCACAAATACCAGTTAGTGTAGAGCTTGCTAGTGAGTTCGGTTATCATTTACCAATCTTAGCTAAAAATCCTTTTTTTATTTTCCTTTCTCAGAGTGGGGAAACCGCCGATAGTCGACAAGTTCTTTTAAAAATTAAAAAATTAGGTTATCCAAGTTTAACAATAACTAACGTTGATCATTCGACGCTTTCGCGTGAAGCTGATTTTACAGTCTTATTGCATGCAGGTCCAGAAATTGCAGTAGCTTCGACAAAGGCTTATACAGCGCAAATTACGGTTGTTGCGCTATTAGCTCAAGCTCTAAGGCAAAAATTAGATACTGATGTAATTAACTTTGATTTAAAGCAACAATTAAGTTTAGCAGCTAATGGAATTCAAACGTTAATTGATCAACAGGAGCTGATTGAACAACTAGCAAAGGACTACTTTAGTAAAACTCGTAATGCCTTTTACATTGGTCGAGGACAAGATTATTATGCTAGTCGAGAAGCAGCTTTGAAGTTAAAAGAAATTTCTTATATTCAAACTGAAGGTTTTGCTGCTGGTGAATTAAAACATGGCACAATTTCATTAATTGAATTAGGAACACCGGTAATTGCTTTAATTACTGATCCTGAAACGGCAGATTTAACTCGTGGTAATCTTAAAGAAGTTGAAGCTAGGGGAGCTCATACTTTAACGATAGCTAGTGAAGATTTGGCGCAATCAAATGACCAAATAATTGTTCCCCAGATTGATCCGCTTTTGTCCCCACTATTAACTGTAATTCCAGCGCAATTGTTAGCCTACTTTGCTACAATTCAACGGGGATATAATGTAGACCAACCTCGTAATCTTGCTAAAAGTGTTACTGTAGAATAAGTAAACTGTTTTTTTTAGTTGATTTGTGTCACAATACGGTTAAAGATGGAAACAGAAAGTCAGGTATAAAAATGAGTAAAATTAAAACTGAAGTTGAAAGCTTTACTTTAGATCATACTAAGGTTAAGGCCCCGTATGTCCGTTTAATTACCCGTGAAACTGGGAAAAAAGGTGATATTATTTCAAATTTTGATTTACGTTTATGCCAACCTAATCAAACGGCAATTCCTACAGGCGGGTTGCACACTATTGAACATTTGTTAGCAGGTTTGTTGCGTGATCGAATGGCAGGAATTATTGATTGTTCACCATTTGGTTGTCGGACCGGTTTTCACTTAATTACTTGGGGTGAACCAACAACAACCGAAGTCGCCAAAGCTTTAAAGGGTGCTTTAACGGCAATTGTAGATGAAATTCAATGGGAAGATGTTCCTGGAACCGATAAATATAGCTGTGGTAATTATCGTGATCATTCTTTGTTTTCTGCCAAAGAGTGGTGCAAAGAAATTTTAGCACAGGGAATTAGTGATGATCCTTTTGTCCGTCATGTGATTTAGTTACATTGCAAAAATTACAAAGTTTTTATTTTTTATTGAAACTATCATAAAAAAAAACGTGTTAAAATTTTCTATAAGTAAAAAATAATCTGGTTCTGGGAGAAAAAATTTGAAAGTACACTTTAAACTTAAAGCAATTTTATTAGCGGCTTCTTCTTTAGGAGTGATTGCCAGTAATGTACCAGCAAGGGTATTTGCCGCTGGTGCTGGTGGCGATAGTAATGCAACTGGTACGCAACCAACAACTAATCCTAGTATTAACTGGAGTGATGGCGGAGCTAACGGAGCGGTAGGAGCTAATACAGACGTATCAGGTTCAACGCCGGCTACTGGTAGCTCTTTGGCTGGGATCTCCTGGCATACTACCGCAGACTATTCAAAGTTAACATTAATGCGAGTTCCTAATTTTGACTTTGGTGCTTGGGCTTTTACCGGTGGTGCTGCGGGTTCAGGCTCTACAAATAGTACCTGGTATCCTATTGGTAGTGGGAGTGTTAGTGGTGCTCCATATAATAATAGTGGAGTTGCAGGAAATCCTAATTATGCTCCTTTGGCTGCTTCAGCAGCTGCACCGGTTGAAAATCCGGTAGGTTCTAGTAAATATGATATATCCAATAGCAATCGTGTTTTAGAAGTTAATGATACTAGAAATAGTAAAGCTGGTTGGAAAGTTCAACTAAAAGTTGGTGATTTTACTCGTCAAGTAGGTTCACCTAATGGGGCGGCAGAAAAATTAACTGGTGCTGCCATAGCCATTGTCCCAGCTAATATAAGTTTTAAGAGGGACAGCACTGATAACTTGGTTAATACTAATTCACCAAGTGCGGCAAGTACGACTCCGATTGTTGTCTATGCCGGCAGTACCTCACCAACAACTTTATTTAGAGCAGATCAAAGTGATGATACTTCAACTTCTCCCGTGACAAATCGTCAAAATGTTGGTCAAGGGAAGTGGGTTGTCGATTTTACTGACAAACAAAGTGCTTTGTTTACTAGTCCTACTGAAGGATTGGGGACTTATACTTCTACTTTAACTTGGACTTTAACAAGTGGCCCAAATTAGAAATTATTAAATCTTGACATTACACATTAACCGTTTGGTTAATGTTTTTTTGTATAATGGTTATAAAAAAGCTCTATATAATGAACTGTTTTTTAAGATTACATTAGATATTTGATAACAATAATTAAAGGAGTTATGATTATTAGTGCTTTTTTAAATTTATAAATAAGGAAATTTAGAATCTTAAATGAAGAATTGCCAAAAACTAATTAGCATCGGATTTTTAACCTTTTTTGGAATTTTAGCACTATTTTTACCTTTAACTAAGGTTAATGCGGGGAATCAAATGGCTAATTTTGAAGTTGTACCTAATTTTCCGACTAATCAAAATCCCAAAACAGGAAAAGGCTATTTTGATTTATTGGTAAAACCAGGGCAGGTACAACCATTATCGATTACTTTAGTTAACAATAGTGATCAAGCCAAAAAGATTAGAATTATGGCTACTGATGCCAAAACGACGCCAACAATTGATGTTTCTTATGATAATAGTGTAAAAATTAAAGATGATTCTTTGAAATTTAGTTTTGCAAAATTCGGTTTTACTCCTAAAACAGTCAACCTCAAGGCTAAAAGCAAATTAAATGTACCTTTGAATTTTAAAGTTCCAGTTAAGCCATTTAAAGGAATTATTTTAGGAGGAATTTATATTAGGGAATTAGAGGCTCAAGATATTCAAAATGCCAGTCAAGGTAAAACTAAGTTACAATTGAAGAATTATTTAGGTTATGCGTTAGCAGTGCAATTAACTGAGGATCCTAAAACGTTAATTGATCCTGATTTAACGATCAAGAAAATTAATGCAATATCGTTTAATAGTTATCCAGCCACTGGTGTTACGATCCAAAATCGAGCTATGAGTTTAGGCAGTAATGTTTCGATCAAAGCGACAACATATTTAAAAAGAGATCGTAAAATTCGAGCAACAGGTAAGGTTAATTCAGGAACAATTGCTCCTAGTTCTACTTTTGTTTTTCCCCTTTTATTTGACGTAAAAAACAATATAAAACCAGGAGAATATCACTTAGATTTAAAAATTAAAACAGCTACCAAAAAATTTAATTTTTCGCGTGATTATATGATTACTGAACAGACAGCAGCACAAGTTAATCGCCAAAATCCTTCAATTAAAAAAAGTTATTTTTGGTTAATTGTTCTTGCGATTGTTGGCGGTATTTTATTAATTGGATTAATATTTTTATTATGCTTTCACCTTGGGAAGAACCGTGGGCAACAGGAAAAGAAAAAACAATTACTAAAGATAGTTAATGATCAATCACTACATTCAGCTACTTCAAATCGTCAGATTCCGAAAAGGCGTCGTTAACTATAATTAATAAACTTATTAAAAATATGTTTAATATCATTAAAAATGAAATATCAAATCTGAAGAAAAATTATTAATAATTTGATCTCGCTTTATGAAGATTTCTGCTATTATAACGACATATGGTTCTGTTATTACTTGGGAGGATAAATAACAATGAAAAAGGATTTTATTAAACTTAATAAATTAGCAACCGTGGTCATGATGGCTACTCCTGTTTTAAGCCTTTTAAATGGCACTACAGTATTTGCTGCTGATCCAGTAGTGAATCCTGCAGGTACAGGTAAAGATGGTACCCTAACCTCTGGGAGAGTTATTGATGAAGGTACTCAAAATGCTGCAGTAAATGCAGCTAGTGGAACTTACACCCCTGGTTCTGCCGGTGCTTCAGGAACTCCTGGTGTTGGTCAAAGTACCGGTGCCATTGAATTTTATGCAGGTTCGTTATCGCTCGATGCAGTACCTAATTTTGATTTTGGAGCTCATTCATTGCAAGAGGCATTGGAATATAATTTGTTTTCAGCAGCACCAGTTTTGACAAGCGATTATAAAAATAGCGGTACAGGTAAAGAAAACGATTTAGCTTATTATCGGACTTTAAGAGTAACTGATCGTACTGCCGGTAGCGCTGGTTGGAAAGTTACTGCCTGGGCTACACCTTTTAGACAGAAGAATCCAGCATCAGGTGAGACACCGATTGACATGCATCCGACTAAAATTACTTTGACTGCAAATGATATTGATCGTCAAGTTTTAAATCCTGATTCTGCTGATCCGACTAATGTTAGCAAATATAAATATACTTATGAGAATGCAGCAAGTGCTGATGATAAACCAGAAGATATTAGTAGTAAAGTAATTAATTTTTCTGATACCTATCCGACGACAAGTGATTCTACTGCACCTACAGGAACATCGGTAAATACAATTTGGGAAGCAAATGGAACTGTAGCATCTACAGGAGTTGCAAAAGGTAAAGGTACTTGGGCAGCTGATTTTCATGATAAAACTGCTGCAGTATTAGATTTGCCATTAACTGAGCAAAAGACTGTTGCTACTTTTGAATCAGTAATTCACTGGTCATTGGAAGCCGGCGTTTAGAAAAAAAGGGGATAGTTAGGTTTGAATTTTAAAAGTAAAAAAGGGATATTCGCAATCTTTTTTCTGCTTTTACTCTCAATAACTTTTATTCCCACTAAAAAGGCACAAGCAGTTGGGGCAGATGAAATCAAAAAATACCCCAGCATTGCTTTGCCTTTTTTTACGGTAAAATTAGTTCCTCCTACTAATCAACCGCAAGGGAATAAAATAAATTATTTTGATTTGAGAGTAAAACCAGGGATGCATCAAACTTTGGAACTCTACATTGCAAGTACCGCTAACAAAACACAAAAAATAACTTTTATGCCATCTAATGGAGTGACAAGTGGGGGTAATATTATTTCTACGGCTCCTGATACACCACCGGATCCCTCTAATAAGCTGCCCTTTACGACTTTTGCTTTTAAAAAGTCGGTAATTACTTTAGCACCAAAAGAAGTACAAAAAATTACAATTAAATATACGATGCCCCAACAAGGTTTTGATGGAGTGATGATTGGGGGAATATTTATTAGAACGTCACTTACTACTGAAACTGACGCTGGAAAGTCTTCTAATAATAAAGCTTCTTTACGCTTTGTTAATGATTATTCAATGGGTATTCAAATTTTAATGAATGAAACAGATAAATTAGTTTTAGCTGATTTAAAAGTTAAAAATATTATTCCACAGAGCTATCAGACAGTGCCAGCAGTTGGGGTTAAACTCCAAAATCCCCAAATGCAATATATGGATAATTTATCTTTAGATGCAAAAGTAACACGGTTAGCTAATAAAAAAGATCAACATCGTCAAAAAGTTAAAGATTATAAGTTTGCTCCAACAAGTAATTTTGTTTATGTAATTCCATGGCGTTCTAATGAAAAAATGGAACCTGGTAAGTATCGTTTAGAATTAAAAGCTCAATCACAACAACAACATTTAGCTCTAAATGAAGCGCAAAAAAAGAAACAAACTTGGAAGATTACTAAGAATTTTACAATTACGCCAACAGAAGCTAATGATATTAATCGGAAAAATCCCAATTATAAACCGGATTATACATGGCTCTTTATCATTATTGGAGTTTTAGGAATACTTCTTATTCTATTTTTATTTTGGTGGGTTTTTGTTTTGGGACGCCGTCGGAAAAATCAAAAGTGAAGATGGCAAAATTAGAAAAAAATATCTTAAATTCCGACCTACACTATGATTTATTACTGTTATATTTAAAGTATTAGAAATTTAAAAAGGAGAAGAAGAATGCAGAAGAAAAATAAACTTCAGCAAATGGCAAAGGTAGCATTGATTTTTTCAGCTAGCTTCTCTTTTTTTGATAATGTTACTTTCACTTTAGCGGCAACTAACCCTGCTGGTGCTGGGATAGGTAATAATCCCAGCGGCACCGGTCGGGTTATTTCAGAAGATGGTCAAAATAATCAAATAAATGGAGTTGTGACTCCAGGCAGTTCAGCACCTGGTACTGGTAATAGCGCTATTGAATTAGCAAGTGGCTTTTTAACTTTAGACGCCGTCCCTGATTTAAATTTTGCGCCAAGTTTTAGTGGCGCTCAGAAAAGTAATTTAATGAATAATTCACGTGGCGGGTATGTCGGTACAGATTTTGCTGATGGTAATTCATATGGCAAACTTCAAGTTTCAGATTACCGGTATTCGGGGAGTCCTTATAATGTTGCAACATCTAAACCACTAAATGGGTGGACCCTTTTTGCTAAATTAGGTTATTTTTCTCCGATAGGTGGTAGTGGTAATCCTAACCATGTCAGTGATGATCCTAATTATAATGACTCTGGAGCTGCTGCTTATGGCGGTAATGCTCCATCAGCTGCGCCAACACGAATTGGCCCAGCTGATTGGGCAATTTGTTTGAATAATAATAAAGCAGCTACTGATCGTAATAATGCTAATGGGGTTAATTTTCGGAGTAATGTGTTTTTAAGTAATTCATCAATGAGTTCTTATCCTCAAGGTAGAGATGTAAACTATGACACTACTTCAACTTTATTAGCTGGTGGTCCGCAAATGAAAATTTGGTGGACCCCTCAAAATGCAACTAATACTGGTTATGGTGGTTATGGAAAGACTGTGGCCTTTTATGATGAAAATAATGTTGCTACTTTAAAAGTAGGAAATAAGGCAGAAGATGGGGCTTACTATGCACCATTAACCTGGACTTTAATGGCTGGAAGCCGATAACATAATAATTAAATTAATGATTCTTCAAAAAATGAGGAGTCTTTTTTTATATTTTTAAAAAAGGGATTTTAATTAAGGCAGATATTGTGATTTTAACTGATATAATTTAGTAATGAAAATACAAGTAGATCAAATAACTAAATTAAAGCCATGGTGGTGGCTAGCAATTTTTTTAAATTTAATAATAGTTTTTACTCCAGTTACAGTACTACAAGCTGCGAGTGAGTCAAAAGCAGCATTTATAGTTACGCCAAACTATCAATTAACGCCTAATGCGGATTTAAATCACAATAATAATTTATGGATTGTAGTTAATCAGTCTAAACAACAAATTGGATTGAACATTGAAAATAAAAGTAATAACTCTCAGAATTTTGTACTTGCTGCTAATACTGCTTATACAGGAATTGATGGCCAAATTCACTATGATCGAGTTGATCCGCCTTTAGACAAATCATTGACTTACCGTTTTCGAGATTTAGTTAGCAATAATGATCAAAAAGTTACAGTACCACCAAATACTAAAAAAAGTTTTACTTTTCAATTGCAATTTCCTGATTCGGCCACTAAATATCGTGGTCAAGTTTTAGGTGCTGTTATAGCTTATCAATTAAATAATAATGAAGTTAATTCTGATAAGGGTAAGGTTGGTGCAGTTAATCGGTTTGCCATGGGGTTCCCTGTTGCTTTAAATTTTGGTGGTTCAGAAATTGCAGTAAATTCTTTATCATCCCCTTTTAAGTTACAAACCGTACAGCCCGGGATTGGATTTCGCGGAGGGTTAGCAATTTTAGCGGATTTACGTAATTTTCGATCAGCTCAAGTGCTTGATTTTACAATATTTAGCAAAATTATGCCACAAAACAAAAATAAGGTGCTCTATCGATCACGGGAATTTGATCGACAGATGGCACCTAATTCTATTTATCAACATCAAGTTTATTGGACTGCTAAAAAGGGATTAAAACCAGGGAAATATCGTTTAGTTTTAACCATTGAAGTTCCGGAAGATTCTTTAAAAACTTATCGCTTATCTCGTAATTTTACGGTTACCCCTAATGAAGCTAAGAAGCTAAATGAAAAAGTAGGAATTAAACCGGACTATTTGATCTATTATATAATTTTAGCTGTGTTACTTTTGTTGTTTCTTTTGCTATTAACTTTTTTGATAAGTCGTCATTTCAGAAATCGTCATAGCTAAATGAAAAGTAAAATTTTGTATGATTAAAGATTTAAAAAAATTATTTTTATGTAAAGCTATGAAGTAATTTTTTTAGTAAATTCTTGTTTAAGAGTTTGGTACAAATTAAAGTATTCCGCCTCTGTAGCATCAAGATTCCAATTGATTATTACTTTATTTTGTAGTTCGTTTTCATCATAAAGAGCGGATAAACTTGCAAGAGTAGTAATAATTACGTCGACATTTCGGAGATCACCACTTTCTGGGACGATTTGTACAAAAGAAAGATCACCCAAAAAAGTCATCATATCACGTGTAATCAGATCGCTACTTTCTAAAACTAACTTAATTTTTACGGTTTCATTAGCTTTAAAGTAGCGTAAATAAGGAATTAATAATGAGGAAACTTCATTAATAATTTTTTCGGTAGGTTGTAAGTATGGTTGAAACTCGGCGTTTTTCACTTTTTGGTTGATGAATTTTTTAACCAATTGTTTAATGATTGAATTTTGATAATTAATTCCAGATTCATCTTCATAAAAATCATTAAATTGGGGATAGTCGCCGTTCATCACGTAATAAGAGAAGAAAACTCGCATAAGGTTAGCTTGTAATCCAGTGTTTTGAACTAGAAATTGATCATCACTTTGATTAATCAAATGTTTATTTACATCGTTCATGAAATCTTGAGTAAGATACCAAACCGGACTTTTTTGTTGCGCTTGAGCTTTGTAAATTTTACTTGAAAAATTATCGCCAGTAGTTGGAAAGATAATAGATTGTAACCGATAAAAATCAAAAAATTTATATTCGGTAATTAGTTGACTTGGATCTAATCGGGGGAAAGTAGCTGTCGTAAATACTTCTTGATTGTCAAATAATTGGGTTAGGTCGGGAAAAATTTCATCAAATTTATTCATGCCGTTAACATAATACCCATCAATAATTCGAATTCGACAAATGGTCCAAAATAAAATTGTACGAATAGTTACTATAGGGTCATTTAGTTCACTTTTTTCTAGTTTAAGTTTTTTAGCAACTTCGTAGTAATGAATATTTTCAAAAGGCCATTCAATGCCACGATAGCTGAGCCAATAAAAACAGTAAAAGAAAAAGCGAATATTTTTTTCGTCGCCTATAAATCCAAGTTCATTATAAGAAATCTTAAGCTTATATTTAGCTAGAAGTAACTTTAAAGAAGCATTTTTACGTAACAGAGTTGAGCGTGAAATATAATGTTCATCGCAAAATTTTTCTACATTGATATTGTTACCTGATTGAAAAACATAGTCAATAAATTGAAAAACTGGTGAACGTTTAAGTAAGAATAATCGATACATGTCAATTGACAAAGGAATTTTCTTACTGCTCATAATTTTTTTTCGATTTAGGTCTTTTAAGTCAGCATCAGGAAAATTTTGAATATCTTCTAATAATTCTTGGAGAATATTATAAGTTTGTTGGTAACTGATCTTCATTTCGTTGGCAATATCAATAATTGTATAACTAGACCCTTCAAAGGATTTAAGAATACGAAACATAATGAATTTTTGATATTCTGCTTTTTCTAAGATAGTTTTTTCAAATAACATACATAAAAGGTCCTTTATAACTTAAGATCAGTTAAAATAATTTATAAATAAAATTTGCCAAATTTAGACATATTTTACTTTGTGTCATAATTTTAAAATATTTTTTTGAATTATGAAATTAAGAATCAAAATAACTCATTTATTTTTTTGCAAATATGTTGCAAATAGTACCTTTTTGACCATAATTAAAATAAATAAAGTAATATACTATTAGCTAATAAATATGAATGGAGATTTGACTTTGCTTGATATTAAAGTAATTAGAGAAAAACCAGAATGGGTAAAAAATAAATTAAAATGGCGAGGCGTTAATTCACAAGAAATTGATGATTTGTTAGATATTGATCAAAAACGTCGTGAACTACTAGTCAAATCAGAAAGCCTAAAAGCTCAACGTAATGAAGTAAGTGATCAAATCGCTCAGAAAAAGCGAAATCACGAGTCTGCTGATGATCAAATTTCTCAAATGCGAGAAGTTGGTTCTCAAATAAAAGCTTTAGATCAGCAATTAACGGAACTTACTAAAAAGTATGAGTATATTATGGTGCGCTTACCTAACATTCCAGCTGACGATGTTCCAATGAGTCTCGATGAAAACGATGCAAAGGAAATGCGAGTTTGGCATGAAAAAACCAGTTTTTCATTTAAGCCTCAGGCCCATTATGATCTTGGAGAAAAGTTGGGAATTTTAGATTTTAGTCGTGCAGCAAAAGTTTCCGGTTCTCGCTTTGTTTATTACTGTGGTTTGGGTTCTCAACTTGAACGTGCTTTGATTAATTTAATGCTTGATGAACACCAAAAAGAAGGATATCAAGAAATGCAGGTACCTTATTTGGTAAATGATGAATCTATGTATGGTACGGGACAATTTCCTAAATTTAAGGAAGATACTTATACGATTATTAATGAAGATGAAGATTTAACACTTATTCCAACTGCGGAAGTACCTTTGACAAATTATTATCGTGGAGAAATTCTTCCTGTTGATAAGTTACCAATATATGTTACGGCATTTAGTCCAGCATTTCGTTCAGAAGCAGGTAGTGCTGGACGTGATACACGGGGCTTAATTAGAATGCATCAATTTCATAAGGTAGAAATGGTAAAGTATGTTCGACCGGAAAATTCTTGGGACGAGTTAGAAAAAATGACCAATAATGCTGAACATATTTTACAACTTCTAAAATTACCTTATCGAGTAATTACTTTAGCTTCCGGAGATGCAAGTTTTACTTCGGCTAAAACTTATGATTTAGAAGTATGGATGCCAGCTCAAGATACTTATCGTGAAGTTTCAAGTTGTTCTAATTGTACTGACTTTCAAGCTCGGCGGGCTCAAATTCGTTTTCGCGATGAAAATGGCAAGATTAAATTAGTGCACACCTTGAATGGGTCAGGTTTAGCAGTTGGTCGAATTGTAGCGGCAATTTTAGAAAATTATCAAAATGAAGATGGAACTGTAAACATCCCAGAAGTATTAGTTCCATATTTGCATGGAGTTACTAAAATAACGGCTAATCCGAAATTTATTAAACCCTAAAGTTTTTCGAATTTTATATTTACAAAGAGGAGCGGGATGGTATATAATTAGGAACGT